>CAYVWM010000018.1:0-28439 GCA_964455505.1 uncultured Anaerolineaceae bacterium | reverse complement strand
GCCAGTCCCAACGCAATCGCTAACACAACAATTGTGGTGAACAGGATGATTCTGGTTTGCTTTCTTTCTCTTTCCTGCTTTGCCAGGTGTTTTTTGGTAACCTGTTTGGGAGGAACTTTTTCGTTTGCCATAAAAGTTTCCTCTAATTATTTGAATCAGCCCAGAGATCACCGTCAAATGGAATTAAGGCAATATGGCGCGCATTCTTTATCGCCTTGGCGATTTCCCGTTGGTGTTTTGCGCATGTGCCTGTCTGTCTTCGGGGTCTGATTTTGCCAGTTTCATTGATGAACCGGGTCATCAAGTCGATATTTTTATAGTCAATGACCAAGTTCTTATCAGTACAAAATTGACAAAATTTTGGTCTCGAAATATAACGTCGATTGGATGATTTGTAGTCGCTCATGGTTATTCCTTTCCTTCTGTTCTTACAATCAGTGAGCGCAGAATTTGCTCATTGTAGCCCAGGGTTCGTCTCAGAGCGGCTACTTCTTGTGGATCGAAATTGAAGGTATAGAGGACGTAGTATCCTTCGTTTGTTTTATTGATGGGATAAGCTAATCTGCGCTTGCCCCAGCGGTCAATTTTTAGTATTTCACCTTTATTGGTATTTATTATTGCTTCGACATTGTCGACAGCAGCGGACAAAGTTGCTTCATCCAGATCCGCCTGGAAAATCAAAACTAATTCGTAATTATGCATAGATATGAGGCTCCTTTCCTCGGGTTTGCTCCTGTTGGCCACTGCAAATGGTCAGGAGTGGAAGGTTACAGGTGTTTCCTGAACTTAACGGGTGTTAGTTTATCACAACTCAAAAAAATTGCAAGATATTAAAAGTGAAGCGGTCACATCAGACCGCCTCACTTCTATACTTCTGTCCTCTATCTGGCTTAATCTTCATCCTTTTTCTTTTTTGGAACGAAGAGTAAAGTAGCAATGCTCACGATCAACGAACCCAACAATGCTGCCCAGAAATTATCAACCTGGAAATATGCGCCGAACCAATTTACAGAGATCATGGAAGCAAGCATGAAAATAACTGCGTTCAACACTAGACTGAATAGTCCCAGTGTCAGGATTATCATCCCACAGGAAAGAAATTTGAGGAGTGGAAGCAATGTGGCGTTCAATAACGCGAGGATAACGGCCATGATTGCATAGGTAACCCAACCATCGCCATCGACATGAATGCCAGGAACAAGCCAAGCTGCGACAAATAGCGCACCAAGGATCACCAGCCAACGGATTATGAATTTCATTTTAGTTCCTTTCTCTAATTTACAATAATTATGCTCCCAAATTTGGTTTTATTGCTATAGAAAATATAAGGTTAAGAATGGATTAGAGGCGCCCCTGGCGCGACTCGAACGCGCAACCATCAGATTAGAAGTCTGGTGCTCTATCCATTGAGCTACAAGGGCGTATGCGGGTTGAGATTATAACAGAATCTAAACAGGTCTGATGCCTTTATAAACTTTTCCAGAGCCGATTGTCCGTAGAATTGTGTCTGCTGGTTTGCCAAGTTTTGCCGAGAGTTCCTTAGCGGTTAGAGGTCGGTTGTCATTTACCAAGAACACTTTAAAGATTGAATCCACGATTGCACCGGTTCCCGAGAAAAAATCTGGTTGTTTGGAACAATGTTGGGAGAGCGTATACAAAATGGCATCAACCCTGGAGACTTCTCCGGTTTCGGGATTAATCACGTCGATCTGGTCTTCGTATGAAAAGTTAGCTAATAATTGCTGATGTTCAGAACATAGAAACGACTGCAGGTAAATCCGCCAATTACGATCCTGTTTTTTCCACCAATCAAAATCGATTCGAAATTTTGTGTTAAGACTGGGTTTTATTAAACTGGGAAGTCTCGAGTCCATTATCGCTCCGTTTATGATTGATCTGCCAGATGGTAGTAATGATCCCCTACGTGGATGAACTCCTTATGGTCGGTAAGGGTTTTGAGCAGATCGAAGGGTGTTGTCCTTCTTATGACGTTTAACGATGCATAGAGATCAACAAAGTGAACATGTCTTTGATTATTCAGCTTTGAAAGTTCAATCATCATTTTATTCACATCGGTTTTTAATAGTATGTTCTTATCTTTTCGTGTCTCCCAGATTTCATCGATAGCCGCCACATCGGTGATTGCAATTGCCATTCTGTCGTTGAAACCAGCATAAACGGCTTGGCGCAACAACGCGATTACCAAACCACCATCCGCTCCCACTAAAACCGTTTTTATCCACTCCTTGTTTGAGCGCTTCTTTTGGGGTTTGATAAGTAAAACGCCAGGGTCTGAGGTCCGGGTCAATTCGATTATGCTGCCAGGTATCAGGTTCATATCAAGGTACCAATCCTTGAGTCCGTATACATAACGATTCTTTCGGACAACCCAAGCAGATATTTCCAAATCATTCTGTTCATCACGAAGAGAAAATTGGACATTATCGCTTTCAAGTGCAGAAGGGAAGAAATGCTTTGTTATTTCTGTGATGGGGAGGCTGCCTGTTCGCCAGTGTGGGAAATTCAGGACAATGGATGTGTCTTGTGTATTGTTATCTGTCTGGAATTCCTCCAAGCCAGTAGTCTTCTCATCATTCAGGTTGACGATCATCCGGGCTGTTGTTTCTTCCAAATCTTGCCAGCTGTCAATGATTGGTTCAACCTTCAAGTATAGTGGAACTTCAAGAACTTGCTTGGGTTCTAGCCGCTTTAAAAACCATGAAATTGTTCCTGTTGATCCAACTTCCTCAAAACGTGGATCTTCCTGCAGAGCGTAATTAAGGGAAAACTCGAGCAACTGAGGATTTTCTGTTAGATCCAAATCAAGTTGGTTAATCAGCATGCCTGTTTCAAGTGGACCGCCTTCGTTGGCATCCAAAATAGCCTCAGCCAGGTTTAACGGACCCTGACCAATGTCGATGAGAAGTGATTTTGGGAACCAGGTATACCCAATTCTCACCAACTCCGATTGGTTATCCAACGCTGATCTGAGTTTGGATTTTATGGATGAGCCTTGTTCTTTCAAAATGTCCGTAATAGTGGTTTCGTCTTCTGAGTCAAGGGCATAATCAACGGAGTTGAGATAATGGTTTTGAAGATTGCTGGCATATTCCTTTTTTGAGCCGTCGTCAAAAGTAACTGTGATCACGCTAAATTCAGGTAGTTCGGGGTTTACTCCAGGTCTTGAACCAACAATTTGGCCTTGTATCCAATCGGCCATTGGAAAGGATATGGTTTCACCTATTGCTAAAGCATCCTTCGGATAATAAATTTTACCAAGTTCTACCTCTTGTGATTGGAGGGCTTTTTTTGCTAACTCTATCCGATGTTTAACCAGCACTTCAGACAATTCATCGATTGATAGGGGGTCTTCGGTTTCAAATAAATGCGAAGTAAGTGCCTGAATGTCTTCGGGTTGAACGGTCAGATTGCGCCAATCAATTTCACCCATCCGTTTTTTTGGTGTAACCATATGCTGCCTCTTGAATGCAAAAAATATAATGATAGATTATACATGAAATATTGACGCAATCCAGGTTATGGACTCGAAGTGCTGCAAAGGACATTATTTTTAAAAAATAAATGCGCACAACTATTGTGCGCATAGCCATTAATATACTGGAAAAATTATATGTAAAGAATATCCTTATTATTTAACGAAGAGGGCGATAAACACCCCAATAACCACACCAAGAAATGATGTGGATAAAATCATCAAAATATGGCCCTGATTGAAGCTTGAGTGCTTAGTTTTCTTTTGTTTCATTCTCATTCCCATTTTATTTTGCACATTTTTGTCAGGATGCACGCATTGGGTCAATTCAGAGGGACTTTTATCCACACTGTATGGTTTAAAAATAGGCTGGGGCATGTAGATTACTCGTGTAATCTCTTCAGCAATTGAGGCATTAAAGTCAATCTTGATATCCTTAACTCTTCGTTTCGTTGCCTTAGTTCGGATCTTCTTATCGGTACATACTTCGCTTTTATTTACCATATTTGTGAAATCACTCTTGTTTATCACCAAATTGAGATCACGGATCACTTATTGCTCCTAACCCCTTGAAGTAGACATTTTTAGTATATTTCCTGCTTCATTAGTTACTACTCTCAAGGTTTGTGAAAACTGTTTACCTCCAGGTAGTTGTTCCTGACTTTCAAACAAAAGTAAGTATCTGCCTTCCGTCTGGTTAGATATTTTAGGTTGCATGCCAACAAAATTCGGATACTTGGAGTATACCTCATTGCAGATTTTTTTCTTTACCGTAGGATCCATAATATCCTCTATTTTGTTTGGAAATGTCTCCGTCTTAAGAATGCAGGCACATCCAGGCTCTTTTCATGATCCAATTTTGGCATGTAAGTATTGTTATTGATCTCGCTGATTGTAGCTAAAGCTGGCCTTTCAGGTTTTTGTTCTTCATCCTTAACAGATGAGGGAGCAGGATCTTCAGTCGTTGTTACCGCTGTTGGAAAAAAATTGGCCTCTTCCTTGGATTTTCCAATACCAGTGACTATCAACATAAGTTGTACACGATCCTCCATCCTTGGGTCTGTAATTACACCAGGAATGATATCCGCATGGAAACCTGTAGCTTTCTGCAATTCTCCCAGAGCATCAACCACATCTCTAAAGGACATATCAGTACTGCCTGTGAAATTCGCAATCATACTTGTAGCGGTATAAAGATCTACTTGGTCAAGTAAAGGATGGTGAAGGGCTTTATCGATAGCCTGTCGGATTTTATCTGGACCAGTACCTGTGCCTATGGCCAACAGAGCTCCTCCGCCCTGGTGCATTACGTTCTTTATATGTGAGAAATCAACATTGATCAAACCCGTTTCGGTTATCAGTTCCGATATGCCCTGCACACCCTGCCGTAAAACGTCATCTGCAAGTGTAAAAGCCATTTCGAGCGGCAAATCTCTGGGTGCTACTTCAATCAATTTATCATTAGGAATAACTATCAGTGTGTCTGTATGTTCCCGCAGTTTTGATAGGCCGATCTCACAATTTTTCTGGCGGCGTCCGAGTTCGAACGAGAAGGGTTTGGTGACAATGGCAATCGTGACAGCCCCAACAGCTTTAGCTACACGGGCTGCCACAGGAATAGAACCTGTTCCTGTACCACCCCCCATGCCAGCGGTTAAGAAGACCATTTCAGCGCCATTTAACAAAGAAGCGAGATCCCGATAGCTTTCCTCTGCAGCGTTTTCTCCAACTTCCGGAATGCCACCAGCGCCTAATCCTCGTGTTGATTTGGGACCAAGTTGTATTTTATTTGGGGCAAGGTTTGTTGATAACGCCTGAGCATCTGTGTTTGCAGCCACAAATGTTACACCCTGCATTCCATTTTCAATCATACGATTTACTGCGTTACAGCCTCCTCCCCCTAGGCCTAAAACAACTATTTTTGGAAGTGGGCTAGATATTGGAGTTTTGATTGTGTAAGCTGAATTTGTGCTCATTTTTACCTCATTTTGATTTCTAAACTGGAACGGCGATGCTCTTTACGACTTGTTCATCGATCAAGCAGCCGGCTTCCCTTAACATTTGAATATCATGGTCACTAAAAGCAGAATCTTCATTCCAAATTGTGACCTTGCGGGCATTCATAGCTTCAATTACAGAAAACCCGACAGTTGGTTTGGATTCGCGAATAATCGGTCTAACTCTATCGAGGACACTTTCAGGAATTCCCCATTCGTAAGAAGGCAAAAGCAAGTAATGGTCAATAGGATACATCCATTCCGCAAGGCGGTCAGAAACCGAATATTCAACATTTTCTCTGCGGGTGTGCTCCAGACGTTCTTTATAGGTTGTTATAGCACTTCTTTTGGGTTTGCCATTTTCATCGAACCAGGAGGTTTTTTCCAATTGTGTATCTGCCGGTGAACTGAGAAGCCAGAATAAGCAGCCGAGGACTTCTTTTGGCAGCTCTAAGTCTGGCTCGTCCCCTACGATGCCATCACCGGTTAATTCCAACAGTTTTTCAAAACTTAGTTCCGAATCCAGCATATTTTTTTCAATCGATGCTGCGCCGAACCAGAACAAAAAGATTTTGGGTGATATGTTCAGAATAGATTTCACCTGTTCGATATACCATTGCCAGGTATTTATACCCATGTGATCCTGTTCACCGGTTTCTGTTTTGCTATAGGGTCTCAACGATTTCCACTTCGCTGTCGCTCCTACCCCCCAATTGAGAGGCCTATAGAATGTCTGAGCACTGATTGCCATGTGAAAGTTTGAATAAAAATCAAGTGCCTTGCGTTGCTGTACCAGAATAAGCAATTTTTTCAGGAATGAGAGGTCCCAGTAATCTCCACCGGGCTGTAGAGGTGGAAAGATTGGGGTCAGGCCGTGTTGTTCAGCTACTCTTACAAAAGGTAAATATCTGTCCAAAAAGCGTTCAACAAGGTCCCCTTGCGACCAGGTTCCTTCAAGCCAGGACGATTTTTGGTTGGGAGTGTTGAAAAACACGATGTACTCTACTCCCCATTTAGCATAAGCGGACAACAATACCTTTAAGTCTTCTGGCTTTACCTTCGAATTTACCTGAAAATCAAAATGGATAATTGGTTTAATGCCAGCATTAATTAGGCCTTCTATAAATTCTTCCGGGATTGCATGCGTGGTGAGACTTTTAAGAACCAACCAACCGGCATTGAGCGATTGGAGTTCCGGTAACCACAAAGCCAGGTCCCGCGATTGATAGTGATTAACGTCCTGAAAGTAATGAAAGCCTAATCTTTTGTCCATAATCATGTCCATATTCTTAATGAAAGAGCTTTTCTTAAATTGTGCAAGTATTGTGCCAATTTCAGGCTGTGAAATCTGCTATAATTCGGGCGATGATCTTGATAACCGGCGGTACAGGCTTTATTGGTAAAGAACTAGTCCGACAACTGGTAGAGGTGGACAAACCATTCCGGTTATTGATTCAACCCTCTACTCAAACCCCCGATTTACCACTCGGTGTTAATTTGGATATTGCCATCTGCTCTCTAAATGATGAGAAAGGATTAAAAGCAGCATTAAAGGGAATTGATGTTATTTATCATTTTGCTACTGTTGAGCAGACAGGTATAAGCCAGAATGAATTACAGAATGAGATTGATGGTGTTGAGACTCTGGTTAGAGCTGCACCGAAAAACATACAACGCATTTTTTACCTGAGCCACCTTGGGGCAGACAGGGCATCTGCCTTTCAACTGCTCAAAGCTAAAGGTGTCTCAGAGAATGTGATCAAAAATTCCCAATTAACCTATACCATAATTCGCAGCAGCATGATTTATGGTCCTGGCGACTTGTTCACCCAGAATCTTGCAAAGCTAATCAGACTCAGTCCAGGTGTTACTTTATTGCCTGGTGACGGTAGTGTGTTGCTGCAGCCAGTTTGGGTTGAAGACCTGGTTAATTGTGTTGTATGGGCTTCTGAATTACCAGGAACACAAGGACAGATCGTAGAAATAGGCGGTCCGGAGCACTTGAGCTTTTTAGAAATATTGGAACAAATAGCTGGTATCATCAAACGAAAAAGGCGGTTTGTGCCAGTAAATCCAACACGATTGCGAACTTTAGCTTTATATTTAGAAAGTATGTTTAAAAACTTTCCCAAAACTGCTTATTATATGGATTACTTGGCAGAAAATCGGATATGTGCTTTGGACTCTATACCGAGAATCTTTGGCATAAGTCCTGCACGATTCCGTAATAAAATTAATTACCTGGCATCACCGGACCAGATTGCTTGAGAGGAAATATATGCAACTGTGTATTCATGGTCATTTTTATCAACCTCCCAGAGAAGATCCGATTTCTGATTACATACCAGATGAAATCGGTGCGGAGCCTTTCCAAAATTGGAACATGCGCATTCTTTCAGAGTGTTATGAGCCAAATGTAAGAAAAGGTAACTTTCAAAAAATTAGTTTCAATGTTGGACCGACACTCTTTAGATGGATTGAAAAGTTTGCCGTAGAAACCAATGAAAAGTTGGTATCCCAAGAGCGCTCAAATTTCACGGCTTTTGGTGTTGGGAATGGCATGGCACAAGCTTACAACCATATCATCCTTCCACTCGCCAATAGACAAGATAAGATAACCCAGATCCGCTGGGGGATTGAAGATTTCCGTTTTCGTTTCGGGCACGATCCAGTTGGCATGTGGCTGCCAGAAACAGCAGTAGATTTGGAAACTTTAGAGATCTTATTTGATTGCGGAATAAAGTTTACGATTCTCGCCCCGTGGCAGGTTCAAGCTGAACCCGGTGAAGGAAGCCCGTACCTTATTGAATTATCGGGTAACCGCAAACCATTTATCGTTTTTTGTTACGATCAGGAACTAAGCACCAGGGTTAGTTTTCATCCAAAATCAACTGAAAATGGGGATCTATTCCTGCAGAGTGTCCTTTGGTCACGGTCAGCGAAAAATGACGAGTTGATTCTCATTGCAAGTGATGGGGAATTGTACGGTCACCATCAACAATTTCGCGATTTGTTTTTATCGTATATTTTGGATGGAGGAGGCACTCGCCACCAAATTGATTGGACTTACCCTGCGAAGTGGCTGCTTACTCATGAAGTAAAGCATCATGCCAAGTTGTTAGAAAACACTTCCTGGTCTTGTTTGCACGGCACAGAACGGTGGAAAAACGCTTGTGGCTGCACTCCCTTAGCCCATTGGAAACTTCCATTGCGTACAGCTTTTGACAAAATTGGCCAAATAATTGATCAGGTGTATATGGATGAACTCTCAGGTATTTTTGACGATCCTTGGGAATTACGCCACAGGTATATTGATGTGTTACTTGGTAAATGTTCAGTGGAGGCGCTGTGCCAGGAAATGGCAGTTAGACCGTTGAAAACAGAGGACACGCCAAAGATTGACTTATTGTTACAGGCACAATACGAAAAACAGCGAATGTTTACATCATGTGGTTTTTTCTTTGATGAATTCCACCGTATTGAGCCACAAAACAATATCGCATACGCTGCGAAAGCCATCTGGTTGATCAAAGAAGCGACCGGTTTGGATTTTGGAAGCGAAGCTATGGAATTATTGCGGAATGTACGAAGTCAAAAAACAGGTCTGAGAGGAGATGTAATCTACTCTCAGACCTTGCTTAGAGCTCAATCTGAATTTGAAAACTAACTTAGGTTTTCCAGCAGTTTGTCAATCTGAAATTCTGATATTAGGTAAGCTTTACGTAACTTTGTGAACAGCGGCTCAGTGGCTAATATTTTTTCCATCTGTTCGGATTCGGTTAATTCAGGTCGCATGGCTGCACGCAAAATTGTGGCAGTCCTCATCAAGAAAAGCATCGTTTCGAACTTTTCCTGATTGAACCATCTTATCCCGTTGTACTCATTTAATTCGATGTACTCCGCAAACTGGTCATCTTCGAGCCACTCCTTCAAAAGGGCGGATGCTTTTGGTAGAGGCTTCAGTTGTAGCCAATCTGTATTGGTCAGCATCCACTTGATAGCCTGATTGAATTTATATGCTTCATAATCACCATAGCCCAGACCTTTTAAGGTTTCTGTGACAACACGTGAGACAGGCTCTTCGTTTAATAGTTTCCGGGATGTTTCAACGCAACTTTGACCAAAAGCAGGACCAACAATATTTGAAACTATGCTCCAGATAATCATCACGCATTCCCGGCGCGGATCTTTCTCAGCGACTGTGTTTTGGTCATTAGTGGAATCATTCAATAAACCAGTGACAGATTCAGCGGCCGAAAAATTTGGCAGTTTTTCAAGATTACTGCTTCGTTTTATTGCAGCTGAAAGGCTACTTAAGTCAACCATATCTACGCAGTTGTTATCCTGGAAAATGGATTTAGCAGCGTTAGATGCCTGAAGTATCCATTGATGATTGTTGTTGATTAATTCATGGAAATCTTGAGGGTCTTCTGTGTCTTTACTTGCCTGTGATAGTGCAAGAATGTTTTCTACATTGATGAGTTTATTGAACGGGTCGAGGATTGGCGCTAATGTCAGTTCCTTTTTTGTTTGATCCAGGCTGGGCACACCACGTCCATTAAGATATACATTGAGTTGTTCGTATTCAGAACCTACTACTTCTCTGAAGTCCATGAAGACCTTGTGGGTATATGCTTCGAGTGAGAAGTGCAATCCCTTTTCTCTTATTTCCTGTACAGACCGGATATATTCGAGCTTACTGATGTAGTCTTTGAATATCACGAAAGTGCTCGGTCCACCCTTCAACTGTAACCCCTGATCGACGTTTTGTGTTTCGAGATAAGAGTTTTCTCCGGATTTGACAAGGTATTGCGACGAGGTCTTAATCCATCCTGACGTTGAGCCAAAGTGGTTGTGGTAGAGTACGAGTGCACTATGGCTTCCACTAACGTTGGAGTAGGCATAAACATTTTCATCCACTCCGCCAAATGGCAAGTTGAAGTCATAAAGCCTGAAGTTTTCTACGTTAGCGAACATGTATCGCCTATGAACAACTGGAAAAATGTCTGTTTCATGTCGGTGAACCAGGTAAGGATCGGGAGTTTCGTCCCAATAAGGCCGGTAATATTCCATACCGTATTTTTCCGCAAAGCCCTCAACCTGACCGTGTCCATACATCGGTAATCCTGGCATCGTAGTCATTACTGTACAAATCCCAAAGTATTTATCCCCTTTTCCGAATTGCTCAACAGCTGTTTTTTCGTCGGGGTTATTCATGAAATTAACGTAACGTTTCAGGATTTGAGGATCATATACCAGCGTGTTCTTAATCAGCTGGCGGTATTTTTCATTTTCTTCATTCCTTAACATGTTCATGAAAGCGCTGTTGTAAACCCTATGCATGCCTAATGTTCGCACAAAGTAGCCTTCCATCAACCAAAAAGCTTCAGCCAATAAAAGGGTGTCCGGCACTTCAGCAGCCACTCGCTCAACCACCTCACGCCAGAATTCTTCTGGCATAGCCTGATCAAATGCCTCTTTGGTCATTGCATGCTCGGCGCGTGAGGGAATATCTCCGCCGGTACCCGGCTGTGGAAACCATAGGCGTTGGTAGTGCTTTTTGGTTAATGTCATGGCTGCATCAAAACGAATTATCGGAAACTTACGTGCTACCGACAGAATTGTTTGGATAACAGCTTCGCGCACTTCAGGTTTAAGATAATTCAGTTGGGCAGTATCATTCCAAGGCATGCTTGTGCCGTCATTGCCGTGATAAATAAATAAATCTCTACCACTGCGGTGATCGTAACGTTTAAAGACCACTGCAGCATCGGACCGGGAATAGTAATGGTCTTCAAGGTTGATACTTACATCTGGATTTTGAGATAGGTCTGCTCCCCCGAACGAGTAACTGGGGAAGGGGCTATAGTCCTGGCCTACAAACCAGTCTGGATGGTCGTACACCCAGTCAGAATCAATGCCCATATGGTTGGGCACCATATCACTTGCTAAACGAATACCTCGCAAACCACATCGATAGCTAAGGTTTTGGTAGGCTTCTTCTCCCCCAAGGCGCTGGGCTATCTGATATCTGGATAATGAATAGGCGGAAGAGACTGCATCTGGATTGCCGCACATTTGTTTTATTTGTCTGGAAGCATCACTGCGTTCCCACAAGCCAATTAACCACAAGCCGGTAAAACCCCAACGGGCAAGTTGATCCAGTGTTTCGTCGGGTATCTGATCAAGCCTTTCAATTGTACTTTGATATTGTCTGGAAAGTTGATTCAACCAAACAAAACTGTTCTTAGCAAGCATTACAACTTTCGGCATCCAGTCGCTATCCGGGCTGAATCTTTCGACTTCAGACAGGCCGGAGGAAGCGTAGTCAGGGACAATGGTTGGGCCAGGGCCGGCAAAGACCATCCGTTGTTCTTCTTTTAGCATATCAAGCCCACCCAACAATTTATATAGGAATTTGCCCAGGTACTTAGACCAATGCGTTCGAATGTATTCCAGTTGTCCACTCAAAGACTGTGGAACCATAACTGAAGGAGTTCTGAGCATGCTGACCAAGTCTTGATTTTCTGGGCCGTAAACAGGTTGGGACTTGAAAAAAACTTTTATTCCGTCAATGACCTTGTTAAATGCTGTGTTCGTAGTTAGGTCACTATCGTCGAAAAGTTCCTGGAAAGGGAATGTGGCTGGATTAGCGTTGGTCAGCCAGAGCATCAGCATTTCCTCCACCACGAGTTCAGGGTTAGGTATTCCATCGGTTGCGCTTTCAAGGTATTCTTTTGCGCTGGTTTTTCCTTGATACACAGAAACGGGCGGAAATTGATCAGTAAACTTTTCAAGGGTGTCATTAAGTTGCTTTTCACCCAATTTAACCCTTAGATCAGAAAAAAGTGCAGTGCGGATTTCCTTCCCATATTCACGCAAATATTCCGAGATAATTAAATGGAAAATTTCATCAATCAAGCCTAATGCATTAATCTGGCCTGCACTGATGAAACCTGTTTCAGTAGTGGCACGCTTCTGTTCAGCGTTAATTTTTTCTGCAAACTGCCGCGCCGCCTGAAAATTTGCAAAAATGATATTTCCGTCAAGTGAGAAAAGCAGTTGATCGAAAGCATATTTATCGCGTGATTTACGGGAAATGTGGAATTCCATGATCCTAACTCTCTTTCTTAGCATTGTTGAGTCCGTGAGCGGCTCTGATGAATTTTATCATTCTTGGGCTAATATGTGCGCTGTAATATTTGATCCAGAACCACCAATATTTATCGTCAGTCCGTACTTTGGATTCAGAACTTGTGTCTGACCCGCTTCTTCCCTCAGTTGTTGGGTTACTTCCACGAGTTCATAGATCCCTGTTGCGCCAACCGGATGACCTCTCGCTTTTAGTCCGCCCTTCGTGGCAACTGGAATTTTCTTGTTAAACGTTATATCTCCTTCAATTGCAAGGCTGGGAGCTTTTCCTGGATCGCAGAATCCACACGCCTCAAGGCATAATGCAGCCATTATGGAAAAAGCATCATGATATTCGAATACGCCTATTTCCTTAGGTGTTATACCCGCTTGGCTATAAGCACACATTGCTGCCTTCTCTGCTGCAGCGAGTTTTAGGAGATTTTTTCTGTGTTGTAAAGAAAGTGTATCTGTCGCTGAAGCTGAAGCAATAACCTTCACAACGTGTTTAGACGTACTCGGACGATGGTTGGTAATCAGGATGGCGGCAGCTCCATCACCAATGGGGGAGGCATCCATGAGGTTAATGGGATCGCATACCATGCCTGCCCTGTCAAAATCCTTTCTGGTTATTGCTTTTTGAAAACGGGCAAAAGGATTACTTACAGCATTGGCGTGGGCATTGATTGAAAATCCTGAAAAATCACCCGTAGTCCAACCAAATTCATGCATGTACCTGCGCATCAGAAATGCATTGAGCGCTACAAATGAAATGCCAAAATCGCCCTCCAATTCATTGTCAGCGGCTGAGGCGAGACTGGCAGTGGTCTCAGAGGTAGGTGAGTCAGTCATTTTTTCCACACCAATGACCAGAGCGGTTGTCATTTCCCCAGAGGCAACAGCCATAAGCGCAGCTCGAAAAGCACTCGCTCCGGACGCACATGCAGCTTCAATAGCGACACTTTCTTTGTGGTGATGTCCAAGCCAGTCTGAAATTATTGCACCCAATTGGAGTTGACGATTGGCAGAACCTGACATCATGTTCCCAATGAAGATACCGTCAGGGTATCCGAGAGCTGCATCCTGTATTGCTGCCATACCCGCCTCGCCCGCTAACTCTTTGAGCGATTTGTCCCATTTTTCTGAAACTGGGACCTGTCCGATACCTGCAATATATAGATTGTTCATTGTGTGACCCAAAATAAGTAATTCGATTATTATTTTATGTAACAAACCTATCCAGTACTATCAAGTTTGACGGGTAGAATGCTCTAGATAATTTTGGAGATGAGATGAAGATAATTGATATTAGTATACCCATTTCAGAAGACTTGCCAATTTGGCCAGGTGATCCTGCAGTCAGCATCAGTTGGTTCTCGGAGATTGCTTCAGATTGTGAAATTAACCTAACAAATCTTTGTCTCGGAGTTCATACAGGCACACACATCGATGCTCCATTACATTATATCCAAGAGGGTAAATCTATTGACCAAATAGAACTCAAGAAACTCATTGGTCCTGCTCAAGTGGTGGAAATCCCAGAAGAGGTAAAATTTATCACGTTAGAATTGCTGAGATCTATAAAGCCTATTACAGAAAAACGGCTATTGTTTAAGACGAGTAATTCAGGATTATGGACGCAGAGAAAAAATGAATTCAGTGCGGATTATGTTAGTTTGGATGCTTGCGCTGCGCGTTATTTGGTTGAGAATGGGGTTGAGTTGGTTGGGATAGATTATCTGTCTATTGCACCATACGACAATTCACAGGAAATCCATAAGATCCTATTAGAGCGGGAAATCGTTATTTTGGAAGGGATTAATTTAAGCGACGTTGAGCCGGGTTTGTATCAATTGGTCTGCTTACCGATAAAATTAGACGGCAGAGAAGCCTCACCAAGCCGAGCTATTTTGATAGACCTCGAACATTAGCAAGCATTGCGCATAGCCATTATAGACTTATTTCTCAATGTAAGGCATTGTGAGCAAGTGAAATGCAAGCGTTTCAAGATCCCTTGCCTTTTTTGAATCACCCAATTGCGTGATGATCTCTTCCACATGATTTTGAATTATAGGGTCGTTTATGACAACCTGGTAGGGGTCAATGCCATTATCAAAAATATCATTCAAGCCTAATTTTCCATAAAGTTCGCTGACCATGCCATAACTCCATTGGTCTGAAATCTTCAATTCATCCGCAAGATCTCGTCTTCCTATTGAGAAAATAATTGCCAAGCGTGCAATTTCTTCCTGGCGGTCTGTTAGTCCCGGAAAAGATCTGCCTCTTATCACAATATGATCTGATGGCACTTGGAAACACGATGAATAAGCTTTGTCTAAAACGCCTGGTGTAAGCACTTTCTTTTTATCAGATATGAAAGTAATCGCCCATCCAAGAGAAAACTGTATCTCGTCTTTCAAGAGATAGCCGCCCAAAATTTCAGAGTTCAAACGCAAAAAAACTTTTGGTTCTACTTGCGTCCCAATACATAAAACCTTTGCAGTATTCGGCATTTTCGCATGAAGTGTGTTGAGTGCTTCTATCATGCCTGGATTTTTCTGTAAAGAATCCACATCCACAATCAGTATATCTATGCGTGGAGACTCAGTAAAATCTGCAGAGCGGAGTTCGAAGTCATCTTTGAATTCAGAAACAACCCGTGTACGCCAGTCACGTACCAATAAAAGTGACATCCAATTTCTGGAGAATAAATCGTTGCTAACAATCCCGACCAAAATATCTTTAGCCATTCGTCCTCTATCATCCCAAATTGTTAATATCTTGAATTATAATAGCAAAGAGTTCTCATTCGTTCTTATCAGAAAAGGAGTAATATGGCGAAAAAAGTTGCAGTTCTAACAAGCGGCGGAGATGCACCTGGCATGAATGCTGCCATCCGCTCTGTTGTACGATGTGGCGTGAGCAGGGGGTGGGAGATGTTTGGTGTTCATAATGGATACAAAGGTCTCATCTCTGGAAACATCCATCACCTTAGCACCAGGGATGTCGGTGGCATTTTACAAAAGGGAGGCACAGTTTTGGGTAGTGCACGCAGCCCAGAGTTTATGACTGTTGAGGGGCGGAAGCTTGCTATTCGCAATATGTACCAATTCGGTCTGGATACTTTGGTTGTAATTGGTGGCAATGGCACACAAACTGGTTCATACGAACTTCACAAGATGAATTTTCCTGTGGTTGGTATTGCCTCTACAATAGATAACGACCTGGTTGGATCGGATATCACAATTGGTGTTGATACAGCTTTAAATATCGCACTGGAAGCAATTGACCGCCTGAAAGTCACTGCTTCTTCTCATCAGCGGGCATTTATTATTGAGGTTATGGGTCGAAAATGTGGTTATATTGCCCTAATGGCAGGTATTGCTGGCGGCGCTGAGGCTATCACCCTGCCTGAAGTCCCGATTGATCCTGAAGAGTTAGCCGTAAGCCTACAACGTGCTTATGAACACGGCAAGTCGCATGCCATTATTGTTGCGGCTGAGGGTGCAGAATACAACGCTGCCAAACTCGAAGAATTTTTCAGGTCGAATAGAGAGCGTCTCGGTTTCAGCGTGCGCAGTACCATTTTAGGTCATGTTCAACGGGGTGGAGCACCTGGTGCTTATGATCGCATACTCGCAAGCCGTTTAGGCCTGGGAGCTGTAGAAGCGATTGAGCGCGGTGAATTTGGCGTTTTGGTTGGTCAAATTGCCAATGAAATCAGAACGACCCCACTGGAAGAAATCGTCGGAAAAACAAAAGGAATTAATCCTGAAATGGTACGTCTGGCAAAAATGCTTGACTAACCCTCTCTGAATTTTAGAAAAGCTTCAATAAAACCGTCAATATCCCCGTCAAGTACACCTTGGGTATTGGCGGTTTCATATTCAGTGCGGTGGTCTTTCACCATCTGATAAGGATGGAGAACATAGGAGCGAATTTGGCTTCCCCATTCCACTTTTTTAAACTCCCCTTTGAGCTCTGAAACCTCCTCATCGCGTGCTTGTTGATTAAGCTCGAACAAACGGGCGCGCAGCACTTTTAGTGCATTTTCCCGATTTTGCGTGAGCGATCTTTCATTCTGGCAGGTGACGACCAAGCCAGTTTCCAGATGAATTATGCGGACTGCAGTCATATTCTTTTGGACGTTTTGGCCACCAGCGCCAGAGGATTTATACGTTTCCACTTGAATGTCTTCAGGTCTGATTATTACTTCATCATTGTCTTCCAGCTCTGGCAGCACTTCGACCAACGCAAATGAGGTATGTCGTCGGTGTGCTGCGTCGAAAGGTGAGAGCCGCACAAGGCGGTGGACGCCTTTTTCTGATTTTAGATTTCCATAAGCGAGATTTCCCGCAATGGAAATTGTGACAGATTTAATGCCAGCCTCTTCTCCCATGGTCCTGTCAAGCGTTTCTGTTTTGAATCTTTTCCGTTCTGCCCACCTCAGAAACATGCGCTCAAGCATTGCAGCCCAATCCTGTGCTTCGGTTCCACCAGCCCCAGCATGAATGGCAAGAAGTGCATTGCCATGGTCGTACCTTCCAGATAAAAGTAATTCAGTTTCCTTTTCTGAAAGTGTCTTTTCAAGGCCTTTTACCTGGTTCTCAATTTCAGTGCTGAATGAGCCGTCATCGAGTTCGTCAAGGGACACAAGGTCATTTATTTGGCTGCATAACCCCTGCCATTCTTCAATGACAACATTGAGATTGGCGATCTGTTTCATGACCTGCTGAGCACTTTCAGGATTGCTCCA
This sequence comes from uncultured Anaerolineaceae bacterium, assembly GCA_964455505.1. GTDB lineage: Bacteria > Chloroflexota > Anaerolineae > Anaerolineales > Anaerolineaceae > Mesolinea. The sequence goes on along the minus strand of CAYVWM010000018.1, from coordinate 11,062 downwards.
GAAATCAGGTTCCTCCGTTTGCGTTTTCAATTGGAGTAATTCTTGCTGCTTTTCATTCAGGTCAAAGATGCTCCTGGAGTGCATTGCATTGGGTACGTAGTAACTCGAGACGATCAGAAATATCAGACATTATTGCTCCAAGTTTAACTCTCGAGGATGCCATTTACGAATGCATCCCGATCGAAAAGTTGTAAATCTTCAATTTTTTCCCCCAAGCCTGCATATAAAATTGGCAGGTTTAGTTGACGTTTTATGGCAAAAGCCATGCCGCCTTTTGCGGATGTATCTAATTTTGCCAGAATTGCACCATTAAGATGGACTGCTTTGCCAAAGGCAGATGCTTGTTGGAGGGCGTTCTGTCCTGTGGTTGTGTCGAGCACAATCCAGGAATGGTGAGGGGCACCAGGCAGCGCTTTTGAGGAAACGCGGTATACCTTCTTAATTTCTTCCATCAGGTTGTAGCGCGTGTGCAATCTGCCAGCAGTATCAATAAGAACAACATCCATACCGCGTGAGATTGCAGCTTTTATGCCGTCATAGGTCACTGCACCTGGATCGCTATTCTGTTGGCTGGTAATAATCGGAACATGCACTCGCTCGCTCCAAATTTCAAGTTGGTCAATTGCTGCAGCTCGATAGGTGTCTGCAGCAACAAGCATTACTTTTTTCCCCATATTTTTATAACGCGCTGCCAATTTTGCTATTGATGTTGTTTTGCCGGATCCATTCACACCCGCTACCATGATCACAGTAGGGTTAAAAAGAAGATCTGGCTCTGAAGGTTGGTCCAGCAAGTTGGTAAGTTCTTGCTTGACGAGTGAATAGAGTTGCTCTGTTCGGGTAAGGCCTTGCCTGTCGACCTGCTCCTGGCAGTTGTTGATGATAAGGAGGGTAGTGTCCACACCGACATCTGCCTGAATTAACAATTCTTCAAGGTTATCCCAACTGTTTTCGTCAATTTGGGTGACACCAAAAAACGTAGAGATTTTACCGAACGTGACATCGCGCGTTTTGGAAAGGCTGTCACGCCATTTTTTCAATAGATCACTCATAGCTGAAAAATTATATCATTCTGAATTGTGACTGCTGGCTAACTGACCACAACCCGCGTTTATTTCTATGCCCCGCCTTAATCGTACCGTCGTTGGGATGCCTTGTCTGATGAGCTCTTCTTGAAAAGCTGTTACTCTTTCGCGACTTGAACCTCGTAGAGGATACTTGCTGCTGGGATTTAGAGCAATAAGATTGACATGACACAGCATCCCAGACAGTAAATTTGCCAATTCCCGAGCCGCTTGTGTGGAGTCGTTTACCTCCTCGATAAGGGCATACTCAAAGGTAACCCTTCGATGTGTTTTTATAATGTACATCTGGCAGGCTTTGATTAGAGCATCCAGAGGGTAGATTCGATTAGCAGGTACTAATTGAGATCGCAAATTGCTGTCAGCTGAGTGTAGACTGACGGCGAGGTTCACCTGTGGAGTATCTTCCGCAAATCGGGCAATTTTCGGGATAATTCCGACAGTGCTCACAGTTATCCGCCTTGAACCAAACCCCAAGCAATCTGAGTCGGTAAGACATTTGATTGATTTCATCGTCTGTTCGTAATTTAGAAAAGGCTCTCCCATCCCCATATAGACAATGTTAGTCAGAGTTTCCCCTTCCTCCCTGAGTCTCCGTTGATAGTAGATGATTTGACCTAAGATTTCACCGGAGGACAATTGGCGCTTAAATCCCATTTGTCCTGTTGCACAAAACACGCAGTCCATAGCACAGCCAACCTGGGTAGAGATACACAACGAGTTTCGTTTTTCGTACCTCATCAAAACAGTTTCTACTGCCTGGCCATCTCTCAATTCGAGGAGGCTCTTTTCAGTTAAGCCATCTTTTGATTTTTGTGTAAGTGTTGGGATTAAGGGGTTTATTTCAAAACTATTCCGAAGGGTTTCTCGCAATGGGTTAGGTAAAGCCGCGAATTGAAAAAAATCATCGTAAAGTTTTTTATATAAACCATCAAGCAATTGACTTTTGCGAAAACGAGGCTCGCCTGACTCTGTCAACCAGCTTTCCAGATCATCCTTATCCAGATCGTAGATATTTTGTTTAACCATTGATAATTGTAGTGAGATCAGAAGCAATAATGTCAGGTTTTGGTGTCCAGCCAGATAATTGTTCGAGCGTACTCACACCGGATAAAACAAATCCCGATAGGCAACCTGCAGATTGAGCACTGGCTATGTCAGTTTCGAGCCTGTCACCTATTCCGAGTGTTTCCGATGGTTTCGTGCCAAGCCGCCTGAAGGCTTGTTCATACATAAGTGTTGAAGGTTTGCCAATAATCAACGGGGAGCGTCCGGATGTAGTTTGAATTGCCGCAACCATTGCGCCGGCACCTGGAAATAACCCCTCGGGTGTGGGGTAGGTGGCATCTGTATTAGTGGCAATAAATTCGGCACCGGCTCGAACCAGCAAAGCCGCATTACGGATCTTTTCGTAATTGATGCCGATGTCCATCCCAACAACAACCATATTTGCGTCACGAAAATTATCTTCTGAAACAACCTCTATTCCTTTGCTCCGTAATATTTCTTTCAGAGAATCAGTCCCTACAACATATGCGGATTTCTTACCTTCAAATTTTTCCACAATATAAATGGCAGTTGTCTCAGCAGAGGTAATAATCTGGTTTGGGTTTACTTGAATACCAAAATTTGCCATTTTTTCAAGGTACTCATCAATGGTCCTGGTTGCATTATTTGTGGCAAAAACCACTTTCAATCCATCTTGGTTTAATGTTTCAAAAAGCTTCGGCAAATTCCCGATTGGTTCAGAGTCGTGCCAAAGAACTCCGTCCATGTCCAGAATTAGCCCCTTGATCTGGGGGTATCGATCCGTCAACATAATTGTTTTTTACTTTTGAGGCGGTTGGAGTACTTTATCGACAATGCCGTAGGTAACTGCTTGCTCTGCGGTCATAAAGAAGTCTCGATCGGTATCCTTCTTTATTACATCAATGGGTTGACCGGTAACTGAAGCAAAGAATTGGTTGAGGTCATTTTTAAGCCGCATTATTTCATGCGCCATGATCTCGATATCCGTTGCCTGTCCTTCGGCACCACCGAGCGGTTGATGCAGGTGAATAGTTGCATGAGGGAGTGCGTAACGCTGACCTTTGGCACCCCCAGCAAGCAGAACCGTTCCAAAACTGGCAGTGACACCTACGGCGACAGTGCTGATTTTGTTTGGAATCATTTGCATGGTATCTAAGATGGCAAGCCCTGAATAGATAGAACCGCCCGGAGAATTGATGTACATCTGAATGGTTTTGTCAGGATCTTCCCTGCTGAGATACAGCAACTGGGCAACAACAATATTTGCAACCTGATCGTTGATAGCTGATCCAACAAAAATGATGCGTTCTTTTAGAAGCAATGAGTAGATGTCATAAGCCCTCTCACCGCTTCCTGTGGATTCAACCACCATGGGGATAACTGATTCAAATGGTTTCTTTTCCATATTTTCCTCTTGTAATCGATTACAAACAGCGTAATGTCTAAATGTTAGAAAATTGTAAATCTAATTGACCTTTACGCAATTCTTGGTTCACCAGCTTATTCAGCGGATTGAGCCTCTTTTTCTTCAACGGTTTCATTATCCGGTTGTCCTATGGTGGAATCTTCAGCAGGCACTGACTCAGGGCTTGCGATGGCACGGATTCGCGAACGGATTGACTTTTCTATTGCCCTGTTTGCAGCTTCCATTGAAATTACATTGGCGAATTTTTTCTCTCCCAATTCTTTTTGCAGTTCCATAAGTTCGCCGCTGGACACAAGTTCTCCTAATATAGTGGAAATTTCCTGTTCTAATTGTTTCTCTTCAATTTTGATCTCAAATTTTTTAGTAAGTGCTTCCATAACCAATGAACGTTCAAGACGGTTAATAGCTGTAGGTCGGACTTCTTCTGCAATGAATGCCTCTTCATCGGTTTTTCGCAATTTTAAGTAAACATCCAAATCCAAGTGCTGATGAGAAAGTTCGTGTTCAAAGCGGTCCAGCACCTGCTTTTCCTCCTCCTCTAACATCTGAGGAGGATATTTGATCTGTGACCGCTCACGGATCTTGTCTACAAGCCCCGTATAGTATGCTTGATCGTAGTCGGCATCAGCGTCAGCTTGCAAACGATCCCTTACCGCTTTCTCAAAATCTTCTACTGAACCAAAATCTCCCATGTCTTTGAGAAATTCCTCATTCATTTCAGGGAGTTCCAATGCTTTTACGGACTGGAGGGCAACTTTGAAAAGTACTTTTTTACCCTGATAGGCTTCGTCGGGGTAATCTGCGGGGAATTCATGCTCAAGCTCGACTACTTCCCCAGCACCATGTCCAATTAATGAACGTGAGAATCCCTTAAATGGGAATTCGTTTTCATTTTCTTCTGTTTCTGTGGGTATCATTAATTGCTGGGGTTGCTCTTTGGACATGATCGGATCGGAGTCTTCAGAAGGGTTCAAGTCAATTTCTTCAACTGTGATATAAACCAAACTACCTTCTTCTGCAGGAGTTTCAACAGGAACAATCGTACTTGCGCGCCGGCGTGTATGGGTGATGAATTCTTCTACCTCAGTATCCTGAACTTTTTCTGGAGCATATTCCTCGTGCAGCGAATCCAAATCACCTAATTCAACAGAGGATTCCAATGGGATTGTGAATTCAAAGATCGGCGGGTTCTCACTCTTGATTGCATCCAAACTCCCCGGACCATAAGGATTAATTTCGCCTTCTGCGAGAACCTCAGGATACACTTTGTCCAGCATTAATTCAATGGCTTCCTCTTTAATGGCTGCCTCACCCACATGATTCAAGACCATGGCGTAAGGTGCTTTACCAGGCCGAAATCCAGGGATGCGTGTACGCTGGGCAATCTTTCGCGCTGCTTTTCGCATGAACTGTTCAAGGAGTTCAGGCTCAAATTCTGCTGTTACCTTTACCTGATTATCATCAGTAAACACTTTATCAATTTTCAAAATAAACCTCTCATCATTTCATTATTATGCCAGTGGGGAAGGAGAGGCTCGAACTCTCACGCGTTGCCGCACATGATCCTAAGTCATGCCTGTCTGCCAATTCCAGCACTTCCCCTCAAAAAAGAGATTATAAGCGAGAGAGATGGACGCGTCAACAAAAAAGGAATACATCGAGCGGGTTGATAGTTGATTCAGGAATTGGTCATCACAATTGCATGTTTAAAAAAAGACATGCCTGCTGTTTTCTTTGTCCTCCAGGTCTAAGGAATTTTGCTAACTGCAGTATTTTCCAGGTTACTATAAAATTCATCAATTCCAAGGGGCAATTGGACACTGCCAGTCATTGACCATTCTATCAGTAATTCCGGGTCTACCCCAAATGGAAGCAGAATACTTCCGCCGGCTTTCGCCAACAATTCTGTGTATTTGCGTATATCCAATAAAGCAACATCGATTGGATCTCCCAACTCCCACGCGATAACACCTGGATCTGGTTGAATATACAAAAAGCGGATCCGCTGCCCTGGTCGAACAGATATGCCGGCTGCTTCCATCTGCCTTGCAGCTCTGACGGATGGTGTGCTACTTTTATAGGCATCCAACGCATAACTGACTTTGCCGTTAACCACCAATTGGTCCAGCGGCACGCGCCCTTCTTTCAGCATCGCAAGCGCCTGACGGTACTCGCTGAAAGCTTGCTGAATCTGCGTTTTTAACTCGGAGCGCTTCTTTGCCTTGCCGATGCAGTCAATCATTCGCTTTTGAACCTGCCCAATCCAGCGCGGGGTGTCTCTGCGGCGGCTTTCAAGACCCCGAACTTTCATCTCACCGCTTTGGAATACGCCAAAATACCGGTTGGCAACGGGAATACGCGCATCTGTTTTAGAGGGCAAGAATGCAACCCATCGGTAAACCCCGTCAAGCGAAATAGCCAGACCAGTATGCTCGACAATTTTCTGCATAACCTGGTCAAAGTGTTCCGGTTTGCTGCAGCCCCCTTTTTTCAGCCACAGCGCATCCACGTACATATGCAGCACCTCAAAGCCTTCCGCTTCCGCCACCTCTTTTGCCCGCAGCAGCACTTCGCGACCGCCTCGCGTAACCGCTTCATGCGCTTCAATGCGGCCATACCGGGCATTTTTGTAACCCAGAAAACCAAAACAAACCACGAGCAGCCACTTGAGCGCAGACGAACGGGCTTTGAGGGTCTTAGCCATGGGGTGTTCCGGAGGGTAGGAGCGTGTTTTTGTCTTGAGTGCTACCCGTTTCTCATAGATGGGCTTAAGAGTTAATGGCACAACACCCAATTCATCCTGGGCAGGAGTCAGTACATCCGGCAGTGGTACTTCTGGTGAAATGTTGCCGCGAATGATGATTGCCGGGTACATGGAAACAAAATCCACCTGGGCAACATCGTAGTGCAAGCCTACTTTAGGTTGGTAAATCATGCCGCCTCTATCTGCCTGAATCAATTGCATGCCAGACTTGAATTCCTCAACCTGACGTTTCTGGTAAGGTACCAGAATACCTTTTTCCAATGCAGTGATAACCTGCATGGCAGAAATGCCCTGTCCAGGAGATACTCGGGCTGCTTTTTCGATGGGAAGTGTGGTTACCCGTGCCATTTCAAGCGTGCCTGCAAGGCTGTAATCCGACCACATGATGGCTGATTTCCTGTCAATGTGGCAGCGTCCAAACAGATGGGCTTCTTCGGGGCGGTAGATGATGTGCCCGTAGGAAAAGTAGGTTATTTCTTTTTGCCAGCGCACGGGTCGATTAGGATCGCGGTTTAATGCCAGGGGAATAGATAAATTCTCGCTTTCTTTCAACAGGAAGGGCAGGAGCCAGCCGTCACCCCAATCTGTAATCAGGATATCCGGATCGTATTCCAGCAGTGCATTGTTAATGGTATGCAGGTAATTGCCCTTCGGGTCGAGCGGCATGACTGTATGCAATCGGTCGGATTGCATATGCAGGGCGTGAACCTGATTGTGGGTTGGGTCCGTGTCAGGGGAGAGTTCCAGCACGCGCAGGGGCGGCAGTTCAGGCAGCAAGTCCCAACGGCTGTTTAATACCTGAATGGACTGAATTTGGTTTTGTTCATCTGCTTCCAGTTGGCAAAAGGCCATTGGAAATGCACCGTATCTGGCAATGTAACGCGTACTTATCGTCACATCTGCGTCGTACCAGGTCAGATCAGGGAATTGCTCTTCCAATTCGCGGAAAAGGTCGGCCTGCAATGCGGGACTGTCTACGGTGATCTCCATTACCTCCACTGGATCAGCCACAAATACATCCTGCTTAAACAGGCGCTGCAGCGCAAGCACGTGTCGGCGTCCCTGGAGTTTTTTCCATAACTGGCGTAAATCCTGGCTTGGGCCTGCAGCATAAAAACTTACCGGGAAAGTTTGCGTAAAGCAAGCACGTTGGTCGTCGGCTTCTGAAATGAACCAGAGTGTTATGCCATCCTGCTGGTTGAGGTACAGGTCCAGCAGCCAGCCCTTGAATAAAACACTGCTCATGGCGCTTCTTCAAATTCTGCATAACAGGTCTGGTCGGCCGGATCAGGCTCTTCATGGGCAGGAAGTGCGTTTTCTAAATTAAGGTTAGGCATAAAGACCGACACGGTTTCGTTAAGAAGTTGGATGAATGCCTCTTCTTTGCCAGAATTTAATTGCATTTGTGGGTCGACAGTCTGACGGAGCTGCTTTTGCAGTACCTTGACTTGCTTGTATACCTCCATCAGGATGGCAATCAAATACATGTCCATCGGGTAGAGATTCGAAGCATAAGATGCCTCTGCCAGGTGCAAGCGGGAAAGCGCCAGCAATTCGTCCAACAAGATCTGGTCTTCTTTGCGCAGTGCGCGCTGAAAGCGTTTTAGCGCGGCTTCTTCCTGCTGCCAGGTTTGTGTAATAGAGGCAATAGTGCGTCCCATGCTATCTTTCTTACTGAAAAAGCGCCGGCTGCAGGCCAAACCCGGATGGAAGCGGAATGGGTTCTTCCCAGGTAGCACTGGCGCTGGCGCGTAATTGCTCCAGCAGCCCGTTGCGCGCTTCCGAAATGGCAGGCACAGGCCTCGCGCTTATGATCACTGGGGCAAATTGACTGAGTTTCTTCAAGCAGAGAATGCTGCGGGAAAGCAAGCGCTCACACTCCTTGAGTTCTACATCTTCGTCCAGAAAAGTTGCAAGCAGATCCAGGATCACCAGCGGGTTCTCTTTCGGCGTGCCAGAAACCGCTTCCAACATTGCCAACACCTGGTAACAGGTAAAGGCGCGCGAAAGGCGGATGTTGTTCATTGCCCGCACAGGGTCAGCGGTGTGGGGACGGATCAGTCTGGCAACCGCATACATGTTGGAGCGATTACCGCAGTCCAACACGGTGACACGCTGACGCAAGCTGAGCATAGCAACCAATTCAAGCATTTTTTCTGAGACGGCATGCTGCCCGAGTACCAAGAGCAACTGTGCAGGAAGCGGTATCGCAAATGGGGCGAGTGCAGTTTCTGTTGTCATACCTTAATTATATAGAATATTTGTTCTATGTCAAGAGATTATTTAGAACAAAAGAGCGAATTATTGCGTGCATAGTGTAAGAGAATACAAGGGTAGGGGAGTTGAGTATAATTGCGCCCGATCTTGATTTAACGAGGCCGTATGACACTGAAAAACAATGAGAGCGGTACAACATACCGAAACAGGCTTGCCAAGTCAGTGGTATTAGCAATCCGGAAATTAATGAAACAAGGAAGCCCAGACGGTTTGAGTAAAGACCTGGGGGCATACGTTGTGTTGGCGCTGGAAAAAATGCGGGAGTCAGTGGACCAGACTGCTGTTGCCTGGGAAAAACGCGATTATTGGATCAAAGCGGATCACTTTCGCCAGGAATGGGACTGGCTGAATATGAGTATAGAAAATCTGAGAGAAGCGCTCATTGAGCAATGTTGGGATAAAGCTGCAGCTGAATTCATCCAGGTCGGGCAAAATCTCAGCCGTGTACAGGTTTCAGAAAAAAGCAGAATAGGCGAGCCATGGTTAGGTGCCTGGGAGATATTTTCCAATCAGGATAAATAATAATCACTACTTTGTTTACATTGCGAGGTGGTGGGTGGGGGTTTATGGTAGTAAACGTGCTTATGGTTACGATAAGTATTATTATCACAACCTATTATCTTCGAGCGCAGCGGTGGGGGAGTAAATCTGTTTTCGTTTGTCTAATAAATGTATGTGAAGCAGATTGATTCTTTTCCACGCGCATTGTTTCTTGACGAGTATATATAAAGAGATCTTCTTGCCCCCTCCCCACTGTTTCAAATTATTAATATTGAGCTTAATGTCAAGAAAATTTGATTAAGAAGAGAATTGTTTGGAAGATTTGCTAATTTAAGTCCGCAATTTGCATTGACACAAGTTGTTTGAACAGCTAAAATCTAACAATGGATTTAAAGAAATCCTAACTAAACATAGTTTTTTAAAGGAGAAACATATGAAGAAAAGTATTTTGTTTGTTGCAATCTTATTGATTGCCAGCATGGTGCTTGGAGCCTGTGCCCAAACACCTGCAGTCGAAGAACCCGTAGTTCAGGAACCTGCTGAAGAAGTCGAAACCGCCAAAGTTTATAATGTTGTCAGCCTGGTTAATGGTAACCTCGGAGACAAATCCTTCTTTGATTCCGCAGAATCTGGTCTAAAACAACTGGCAGATGCTGGCCGGATCACCTACAAGACGATTGAAATGGGTGGAACGGATGAAGATCAACCCAAGTGGTTGGAAACACTCAACGAAGTTGCCAGTTCTGGAGAATACGATCTGGTAATCGTTGGTACCTACCAGATGCCTGACTACCTGAAGGAAGCTGCCACAGCCTATCCCGATCAGAAATTTCTGATTTATGACGACAACACCTACGTTGGCAACAACCAAAATGTCGTCAATATCACCTACAAACAGAATGACATGGGATATCTCATCGGTGTCTTTGCAGCCGCAATGACTACAGAGACTTCTGTCGCCAATATCAACCCTGAAGCAGTTGTTGGTTTTGTGGGCGGCGTTGACAGCCCCGTCATCAACGACTTCCTTTACGGTTTCCTTGTTGGAGCTCAGGCAACCAACCCTGACATTAAGGTGGACACCCGCTACGTCAACAGCTATGTTGATACCGCAACTGCCAAGGAAATGGCTCTGTCTATGATAAATGACAAACAAGCAGATATCATTTGGGGTGTTGCAGGTCTTTCTGGCAACGGTGCTGCTGAAGCTGCACTCGAAAGCGGAAAAGCATGGTTTATCGGCGTTGACTCCGACCAGGAACTAACACTGCCCGCAGACCAGGCAGCCAGGACTCTTACCTCTGGCCTCAAAAATGTTGGTCAATCCATCGTTTGGTTCTTTGATGAATTGGATGCAGGCCGTACATACTGGGGAGAAGAAGTTCGCTTGGGTATTAGCGAAGGCGGTGTTGGCGTTGTTACTGACAAGAACTTTGCAAAAGTTGCTCCACAGAGTGTGCAGGATGTCGTTCTCGCCGCTCAAGAAGCAATTGTAAAGGGAGAAATCACCGTTCCGACCGCCATTGGTGATGAAAGCAATGCGGTTGTGACTCTGCGTGACTCTCTGCAGCCTTAGTTCATAGACACAGCACGCATTCACGCGTGCGGTTACATATCGAGGGGAGCAGATCCTGCTCCCCCCGATTTCAATCAAATACATGGGAACCCGCATATGGAACAAGAAAACATTGTCGTCCAGATGATTGGGATCAGCAAGGTTTATCCCAACGGAATTGCTGCAAACAGAAACGTTGATTTTTCTGTCCGAAAGGGAGAAATTCACGCATTGATGGGGGAAAATGGAGCAGGAAAGTCCACACTGATGAAAATGCTCTTTGGTTTGGAACAGCCAACCACTGGGCAAATTATTGTTAACGGGGAAGAAGTAAACTTAAGCTCGCCTACGGTTGCTATATCAAAGGGTATTGGCATGGTCCACCAACACTTCATGTTGGTTCCAAGCCTTACCGTTGCTGAAAATAT
>CAYVWM010000017.1:0-28588 GCA_964455505.1 uncultured Anaerolineaceae bacterium | reverse complement strand
GATTTTCCTGTCTCTGGGAGATAGGTCTGCGCTTCAATTTGCGCTATCGCTTGATTCTGGGCGATCAGATGACCGTCACCGTAATTGGTAAAGGCGTTGTAGATGGTGTACACGATAGGAAAGATAGAAAACAACAGCCAGGCGGACAGCCCAACTGCCATCCAGCGGAATTGTTTGGCATTAGGGAGTAAGAACGAGAGCGAGATGATCGCGATAATCAGTACAAAAACAATCGTCAGGGGAATATAGCCTAATTTTGCCAGGCGAAAGGCAAAATACGCCAACCCGACATCAACCAGGAGCACAATCACAGTTGTGATGATAGAGGACAGATTGGTTATGGTCTTCTTGGCAAATGCAGCCGTTGAATCGGTCATTTGATTCATGCCCTGCGTCTCCTTTCTATTAACTTGTAATGAGGAGACCAGTTAAAACTGGTCTCCTCGTGTTTAGTTGACGAACTTAAGGTAGTACGATCTCGAGCGTCTTTGCTTCAGGATCAGCAATAAAGGTGACTTCGCCATCAGCAGCAACGGTGAATTTGTAGTTGTTCTCACCGTCACCGTACGAGTTAGCCCATCCGCCATCCATAGCGACCTTGCATTCGTAATCGCCAGCGGTCAGTGTGTGGGTTGCAGTGTACTTGCCATCTTCGCCCAAGGTCAGAGCAGACTGGGCACAGTAGGGCATCCAATCGGACGCACAACCAACTTGGGCCTGATAGGAACCAGGTACATTAACCATACCCTTTGAAGCAATCGCGATGCCAATGTTCGCAGCGGCATCGGCGTAAGCCTGTTCAGGGGTCTTGGAACCGTCAAAGATGAAGGTCAGAGCATTGCCCCAGTCCGACCAAACCGCACCCATTTCGGGGATGGCGGGCATAGGCAGTGCGCCTTCGCCAGCTTCCGCAATCGCGAGCAGGTCAGCGTCATCCACCATCTCAAGGGCGGGGATAAAGGCTGGTCCGCGGGGGTCTGCTTCATAGAAGGCCAGCATGGCTTCTTCGGTAGCAACGAATTCGGTCAGGAAAGCCTGTGCCAGGAGGATATTCTCGCTGAAGGCGTTCACAACAAAACCCTGAACGCCAAGGAAGGGCGTACCGCCATCGGGGAACTTGGTGATTGCAAAGGGTGTGCCAGCTTCGCGCAGGTTCTTGATTTCCCATGGACCGTTCATAAAGAAAGCAACATTGCCATCTTTGAACATGGATTTGGCAGTTGTGCCGTCGAGGTTGTCAGACAAAATGCCGTCTTCCTTCCACTGCAGAGCCATCTCGCCAAACTTAATCATGCCTTCGCCGCCCACGCCCAAATCCTGCGGGTTGTAGTCGCCATTGGCGTCCACACCGAAGATGTAGCCGCCCTGAGAGGTCATCCAGGGATAGGCATCGTAGGAGGTACCAGCCAGGACTATGCCATATTCAATCTTGCCCTCTTCGATCAGGGTTTTGCTGATGTCATAGACTTCCTGCCAGGTGGTCGGAGGGGTCTCAACCAGTTCGGTATTGTAGAAGAAGCCAAGGTTTTCCTGTGCGTAGGGCATGCCGTAGAGCTTACCTGCATAGGTGAAGGCTTTAATGGAGGATTCCACAAAATCAGAGGTCTTTGCTCCAAGGTCGATCTCAGCAGCCAGACCGCTCGCTACGAGGGCGGGCATTTGGTCGTGGGCGATAACGATTATGTCGGGACCTTCACCAGCGGGGGCAGCAACCATGAATTGATCGCGGATACCGGAAATATTTTCCACCACGACTTCCACGTTGTATTCAGCCTTAAACTGTTCACCCAGAGCAGTCAGAACGGGAGCGCGCTGCTCGTCCGCCCAGATACGCAGGGTTTCAGCTGGTTCTTCAACAACCGGTTCTTCGGTTGGGGCTTCCGTGGGTTCTTCCACCACGGGTTCTTCGGTGGGTTCTTCCACTACGGGCTCTTCGGTGGGTTCTTCCACCGCTGGTGCTTCAGTGGGTTCTTCCACGACTGGCGTCTGGGCGCAGGCGCCGAGCACCATGCTTACAATCAACAGGATTGCTACAAACAAAATACTTTTCTTCATATGTTTCTCCTTTGAAACTTGTGAATTTTTGCTGGCAAACCTACCAGCGGTTTGTTCTAACATCCCGGCCTCTCCTAAGCGGTTTTGAGCTGTACAACTTGTACTGCTTGTTTTTGTCTGACTGCCAGGGGAGCCAGGGTGTTTTCAATGTGTTTGCTGGCGATTGAATAACGATGAAGTTCTTCCTCCGTAAAGGAGGACATCAGTTCGTCTACCAGCGCTTGATATTCCGGATAAACCCGATTGAGCAGGGCCTTCCCGTTTTCGGTAAGAAATAACTGGAAACTGCGCCCATCCTGAGGGTGGCTATTCCGGGTTACCAGTCCATCCTTTTGCATAGATTGAACAATGCGGGTGGTGTTGCTTTTAGTACAAAGCATTAGATCACTCAAATCGATATAGTTGATACCGGGGTGTGTGGAAATGTGGTACATCGTAAAGAATCGGGGCAAAGACAGGCCATATTGGCTCAGAAATGCTTTCTCATGATTATCAATATGAAGGAAAATAGCTTTAAGCAATTCATAAAATGACATGCTTTGTTTTTCCATTATCTGCCTGTATCAGTAATAGTACACACCTCAACTATTCTATGGAATTCAGCAGTTTTGTCAAGAGGATATTAAGGCTTTCTTAACTAATTAATGGAATAATTTTACCTCTTTTAATCCGGAATGTATAGGAAGTAAATGAATCTTAACAGCTGTAAACGTCCGGTGTACAATGTGAGGCAACATACTGGAATAATTCATATAAACTATCATGCGCTATGGATAAAATGACTGTCGACCCTACACCTCCAACCGCCAAAACGCGCCTTGTCTGGCTTGACCTGCTGCGCATCTTTGCGTCCATGCTGATAGTGATGCTCAACCTTTCCGCCCCTTTGCTGCCGAAAATGGCGGTCTCCCACCCCTATTGGCAGTCCATCAGTGCATATGCAGCCCTTGCCAGGCCAGCCACCCTGCTCTTCACCATGCTCAGCAGTGTGCTTTTTCTGGATATACGCAAGGCAATGCCCTTAAAGCGCCTGTTTGCCAAACCAGTACGGCGCATTGTGATCATTTATGCGGTTTGGTCGCTGATTTATGCTGTCTTCACTCTGCTAACCACCGGCGGAACGCTGAAAGACCTTATTCCCCTCACACTCAGCAGCCACTATCATCTTTGGTTCCTGCCCGTGCTGATTGGGCTTTACCTGATGGCGCCCTTCCTGCATGCCATGCTGAGACACAGCCCGGATGTGTTGGTTCCTTACGCATTGGCGCTTTTCCTGCTTGGCACCATTGTACACACCCTGTTATCCGCTGGCGAACTGCTGCCGTTCACGGGTGAACTGGCAATTCTGGCAGGCAAATTCCCCCTGGGCACATTTTTTCTGTTCCTGGGGTATTTTTTGCTGGGATATGCGCTTACGTACGTTTTCAGCCTGACACACAGCCAAGTGGGAATTGCCTATCTGCTGGGAGGCGCTTCAGCGCTGGCTGCTATAGCGCTGACCGCCTTAGTCTCAAGGCGCAGCGGCGTTTCCGATCAGCGCTTCTCGGACCGGCTTTCTCTGATGGCCATGCTCCAGGCAATTGCCCTTTTCCTGTTTTTCAGAACAGCCATACCGGAGGAACGCATTTCTCAAAAAGGCAGAGAATTCATCATCACCGTCTCACGCCTGACGCTTGGTGTGTTTCTGGTACACCCCCTGGTAATTTTCCTGCTGGACCGCGGCCTTAATCTTTCAGTCACCTCATTCCATCCCATTGTATCCATACCGATCCTGACCCTACTGGTGTTTGCACTCAGCGCAGGCTTTATTTACCTGCTCAAGAAAATCCCGCGCCTCTGCTGGCTAGCCTGACCTATTCACCTTATACGGATCCTATCAGACCAAAAAGCCGCCTTGTTTGGCGGCTTTTTTTTGAACTCTATCTGATGAACAAACTGCTCAAAGCTTCTGCATATACTGGGGGTAACCGGAACACCATTCCTGTCCTCCTGTCACGATCCGGAACCAGTTGTTTTGCTCCTCATACACATTGACAATATCATCTTTTTCCAGGTAGCTCACCGCGGAGTATTCCGGTCCGGGTCCGCTGCGGGTATAGAGCGCGCTTACGATGCACTTGGCCTGGAACAATACGGGCTCATTGGCAGGGGGTTGCAGAGGATCCAGCTGCTGTACATACTTGGACTGCCCAGAACACCAGATTTGGTTGGTTGCAGAGATGCGGTACCAGTCTTCCTTTACTTCATAGACACTGACCACATCACCAAGGCTGAGCGAACCTACCACCGAGTAACTGGATCCGGGACCGCTGCGCAGGTACAACGCCGAGACAATGCACTTGACTTTGAACAGCACCGTCGGAGGTTCTGGCGAAGCTTCCACCTTGTTCCCAAAATAACGCAGCACGTCCTGCTTGGTGCCGTTCCATCGGTCGTAATCCATATAATAACTGACCGTGCCAATGCCTTTACATTTGTCACCGGTCTGGTGCATCAGGTAAGTACTCACCCCCTTGGGCAGATCGGGGGGGCCAGGATGCTCGGGGGTATAGAGCGGCCAAAGCAGGGAAGGTTTATATTGGGCAAACCACCAATCCAGAGTGGGCAGTTGACTGATATTTAAATAGGTATTGACCCAGCTTGCCCGTGAGTAGATCACCGGGTATCTTCCGGTACGCGACCTGCAAATGTCCAAACACTTCAACGTGGTGGCGGTAATGCGTTCACGCGGGTTGATCCCTGGCACTTCCAAATCCAACACCAAACGATCATAATTCCAGTTGACTTTTCCCTCCAGGATTTTAAATAAGGCATCCATTTGTGAGAGAGCGCTCTCACCAAAGTACGGCACAAAATAGGCCATCCTGCAAACCTTGATGCGCGCCATTTCCGCCCAATAGTAATCAAACCGGGGATCTTTATAGCTCCACGAAACCCCCGCCCTGGCAGCGATGAATACCACCTCTTCAGTGTGGGCTGTAACTGCATTGAAATCCATTAGTTTGGTCCCATCAGCGCTGCTCTGATACTTGCTGATGTCCAAACCAAACGCTCTCGTCATGCCTTCCTCCAATCCCGATATGCTCAGGCCATTTGCAGCAAACCACCTGGGGTTGTCCACCTGAACACAGGAATATCCACATCCTACGTTGCAATTTCAATGCCAGACAGTCTAAATTATCAAAAAGGGAAAAAAAGCCAAAGAATTTATTGACAAAATAATATTAGAAAACCACCTCAGCCGAGAGGAACGTCTTGTGATACGCTGTGCCTTAAGCGAACAAATCTACCCTGCTAATTTTATAAAGACACCAGGTTCAAAATAAGAAACCCAACAAAAGCTAAAAGCAACAACACCAACAAAAACAAAATAGCGTTCAGTTTGCGGTTAATCACCTTGCTTGGGATGTGTTCTTCGTTTGTGTGATTTCTCATAACTTCCACCAATATTTCACAGGTTTGCAAAGTTGGCAAATCGGGCTTGGATTGGAGTAAATTTACCAACTACCAATCGTTAAGTCTTCATCGCCCAATTTTACAGCACATCAATAAAAAAAGGAAATCATTTCTAGTTTTCCCTAAACCTTATACAAACTTGTTACAGATCTTGTAAATGCTTTGTATAGTGTATATACTGCACGTAATCAACAAACCAAATTATTGGAAACTATAGGAGAAATATGAAAACTTACCGATTATTAGGATTACTTGTCGTCTTTGCACTCGCCCTCGCTGCCTGTGCGCCCGCAGCTACCCCAGTTGCGCCCACTGAAATGCCAATCGTAGAACCGACGCCGGTCCCCACTGAGGAGCCGACTGAGGTACAACCCAACACCATTGTTGACATCGCTGTTGGCAACGCCGATTTCTCCACACTGGTCACTGCCCTCAGTGCTGCAGACCTGGTGGATACCCTCAAAGGCGAAGGTCCCTTCACGGTCTTCGCCCCAACCGACGATGCTTTTGCCAAACTGCCCGAAGGTACCCTCGAATCCCTGCTCCTGCCTGAGAACAAGCAGCAGCTCACCGACATCCTGCTCTACCATGTGGTCGCTGGTAAGGTCATGGCTGCCGACGTCGTCGAACTGACAGAAGCCGAAACTGTACTTGGCCAGAATGTCTCCATCAAAGTGGAAGATGGCAAGGTCTACATCAATGAGTCCGAAGTCATCATCACCGATATCGAGACCAGCAACGGCGTCATCCATGTGATCGATACCGTCCTGCTGCCCAACTAATCCTCAAAGCAATTAATAAAATACACACACAAAAGACCTCCCTGCCGGGAGGTCTTTTAGTGTCTAATCCAATGGGCTAAGCCATTACGTAGTTTTCAGTGGTTATCTGTTTGTGATCGATGCCCATGTGCGTCAGAGTACGGTTCATGGCAAACATCATCGGCAGCGGCCCGCACATGAAGTAGAACAACTCCCCAGCCTTATCGCCAAGGATGGCTTCCATCAGGTCTTTGGTGATATAGCCTTTGTGCTCACATTTTTCCGGATCGAGCGGCTTCTCCAGCACCTTCACCACGGTCAGATTCATACGAGACTTGAGAGACTCTAATTCTTCATCAAACAATTCGGTCTTCTCGTTGTAGTCACCGTAGAAAACAAATACCGGCCTTTGGTCGCCCGTATCTGCCAGGGTGTTGACGATGCTCATCACCGGTGCGATCCCAATGCCGCCGCCAATCAGCACCAAACCTTTCTGCATGCGCGGGTTAGCCAGGTCGAAGGTGCCGTAGGGGCCATCCACAAACATGGTGTCTCCCACGTTGAGGTGGGGGATGGTCTTGGTAAAGTCACCCGCTTTTTTGATCGAAAAGCGAATTTCGTCCCATGCTGTACTTCCTGAATAGGAAAAGGGATTGCGGCTGATGGTAAACGGCGAAGGGCCGTGATTGATCCAGGCAACCTGCCCGGCGCGAAAATCCGCACGCTTGAAGCCTTCCGCTTTGAGGTAGATGGAATAGGTGTCTTCTGTTTCTGCCACCACTCTGGCCACCTTGTAGGGTTTGCGCCCCAAGTGGAGCGGCCTGACCAGGCGCATGTAAATTCCGATCCCGATCCAGAGGACGAGCAATGCAATCCAGGCTGCAGTCATGGCGCTAAAGCGCATGAAGTAGTTGACCCTGAACATATGGATCAGCCCAAAGGTGAGCAGCCCCAAGGTCAGCATGTCGTGCAGGAGCAGCCAGTGGGTGTAATCCATGTTCAGCTTGCGGCGGAATATGGAGGTGAGGGCAATCAGAACCAGCCCTGCCAGCCCTAACCAACCGGAATTGAGCGTCCAGCCGGAGCGGCTGAGCGGGCCGGTGAGCAGCAGGATAGTGGGGTGAATAGCAACCAATACCACGGAAGATGCAGAAATGAGGTGGTGGTATTTGTACATCTTGTCCAGGTCAATCACATCTGAGAGCCAGGGCATGCGCGAGACCGGCAAAAATTGCATGCCGGCAATCGTGAAACCAAGAAAGCCCAGTGCCACCGAAATATCCCTCACCGTTAGAATTCCAAAATGGCTGGAAGTCACCAAAATGAGCATGGGCAGCAGACAGAGACCAATGTAGATGGTGAAAAAGAGAATTTTCTTTGCTTGTTTTGTCATGATAATACCCGTTATGTTTCCTGCCTGGTCACAACCCGATCAGGGTCGGACGAGGCCCTGGGTGCTGACGCCGCTGAATTCCGAAAGATCTTCAATGGAATCGTAGAGCAGTTGGAAAGCATAATCCGGGTTGTGCACATAAGCGGCCGGGTCCTTGGCTACAAACATCAGGTTAAAGGCAGCCTTGAGCAAGCGCGGGGTAAAGGCTTTGAATTGGTTGGGAAAAGCCGCTTCGTCTTCGCTGATTGCGCCGTCATTGTTCGTATCAATAAAGGCGTAGGGATAGGCGTCTTTGTAGAAGCCGAAGGTAACGCCCGATTTGGCATTGGAATAGCCGCGCATGGCTTCGATCAACTTGGCTTTGAGGCCTTCCAGCTCTTCATAGGTGCTTTCCTTGGTGCCGTCCCCATCATAATCAGTGGGGCACATGCTGATACTTTTGTAGTCCTGGTAACTGGTCACATCCGAATGGCAGGTGGAACAGAGATTGGCATCGGTGTTCTCCGGTTTTTGGGTGCGCAGCGAGTGGGGATCGTGACATTCCAGGCAGGAGTTCACGGCTTCGGCATGGAAGAACTTGCCCGCATAGGACATGCCTTCGTATTCAAAACCAACCCCACCATCGGCGCCGGCGTGCACGGAAGCAGCCAACAGGTAGTGGGCGCCCATGATACCCTGATCGGGCAACACTTCGTCCTCAGCCTGGTCGGCGACCACATTCTGTACGGCTGCCGAGGAGCCCATACCACTGTGGCAGGTGGAACACAAGGCATTGCGGCCGATATCCTCCAGGACAGTACCGTTAGGGAGAACGGCCTGTTCCATCAGGTCAGCGGCGTCATTATGACAGGCTGCACAGTTAATGGGATCCACAATCGGACCGGCAGCTTCCACGCTGCCGACTGCCGAGCCATCCGCCCCAATATAATCCTGGAAGCCGGTGGCACTGTGGCACTTGGCGCAAGTCGGGGGTATTTCAGCCGGATCATCTTCGTTCCAATGCATAAATGCCTCAGAGGACGCATCGGCATGGGCAGAGCCAGCCCACTTAGCTGATATCACGTTCAGAGCCGAGGTTTGATCGGCAGGTTCCTCAACCGCTTGTTGAGTGGTGCAACCCACCCAAACAACCAGCGCGGCTGCGAGGACAATCAACAAAAAAAACAGGGGACCTTTTTTCATAATTTTCTCCTTTTAAGATTGCGAGGTGTCGCGCTGAAAAGCAATTACCAGATTATAACGGATTAATTATCAGTTTAAGGATAAATATGCGCAGATTGTGAAATTGTTAACAATTAAAAAGTCTACACCTATCGGGATGATCTGAAGCAGGCAATCAGTCTCTAAAAGGGGACTGACACTTACGGTTTCCGGAATAAAGGTGAAAGCAAAACAAAGCGGTTAGTATTAATTGATATTGATAACCTTACTTCTCTGCATTGTCCAGTACACTCACAAGACTGGACAACTTGCCCAAACACAATGGGAATCAGATACAATAACCGTAAAAATTACAGCGATTTGACATTGAAAAAGAAACCCAACCTGAAACTCATCATCGGTATCGGCATCATTGCCGCTGCGCTTTTATACCTGGTCATATCCTCCACCATCTCACAGGCGCGCTATTTCCTGACGGTTGAAGAACTCCTTAATGACCCAACTCTTGCACAAAAAAACGTGCGTATGTCCGGAGTGGTGCTGGGGGAAACGATTACTTACGACCTGCAGACGTTGGACTTGAACTTCAGCGTGGCGCAAATTCCTGGCGACCATAAACTGATCCAGCAGATGGGGGGGATGGCAAAAGTATTAGCAGAAGCCGCAAACGACCCGAGCCTGCCCACCTTGCAGGTGCACTACAAGGGCGCCCGACCGGATCTGCTGCAGGATGAAGCCCAGGCCATTCTTACCGGTTCTCTGGATTCCAATGGCGTTTTTCAGGCAAGCGAGCTGCTGCTTAAATGCCCTTCGCGGTACGAATCAGAACTCCCGAACCAGGCAGACTAACCCCAAATTCAACCTACATTCTTAATTAATGTCTCTTATACTCCGTTTTTGCTGTTAATTACTTCAGCAGGGTTTACTGTATCTGGGTCGGCGGAATGGATGCTGCCAGCAGCGGAGTTTTATCGGCATAGGTATAGTAGACCCCAAAACGTTCTGTGAGGGAAGTTGCGTCGGCGAGGAGATCCTGGACAAAGCGGTAGGAAAGGGTCTCATATAGCAGCTCAGCAGATACCGTGAAAGGTCCTTGAGCGCCTGCCAGGTTCACCTCGTAGCGCACCTGATCGCTGCCGCCCACAAAGCTGGCATCCTGCGCGGCGAGGCCGTACACAGCGATATCCACCGGCAGTAGGTCTTTATCTGCACCTGCAGGCAGCAGGCGGTTGTCTTTTAGGTACTCAGCAGCTCGCAGGAGGGTATAGGTGACCTCGCTATCGGTATTCCCCATGATCGCTTCGTAAATCTGCACCTGGTCAGATTGGGAGATAATGTCATAATGAGGTTCATAGGCTGTGGGGTCAAAATCGGCGGCATTTCCAGTGATGGTGCCATCCGGGTTGGGCTTTCCAGACTCAAAGACTGTCTGGCCGGCGGCATCCACCACCGTTACGTGCAGCCAGGCACGGCGTGAGGGAAAACTGGTGGGGAATTTATGCCCGGTGAGCGCTTCCACCTGAAAATCAAGGGTGAGCGTCTCCCCTGCTAAACTGCCTTCCAGAAGGGTCAGATTGGCTGTTTGGCTGCCGACCTGGGTTACGATGCGGCTCTGGGTGGTGGACAGCTCTGACTGGTTTGCGGTTACCTCCAATTCTGCACCCCAGTCCTTGAGAATCTGCAGCATAAAGGCGTTGCCGCCCACAAAGTAATGCTGGAAAAACGGCTCGCGGGGTGCCAGGCGGCCTGGGCGCAACGAAATCACCACTCCGCCATCCACCACAGGCATGTGGCAGCTCTGGCAGGATTCTGCCTCCGAGCCAAACTGGCTGTAGCGCCATTCGGTATAGGGCGTCTGCTCAGGGAACTCACCCAGCACGGTGCCCTGGGCGTCAATGTAGGGGGTGTATAGGTTGTGGCAGGTGCCGCAGTGTTCGGCAGAGAGCATATGCTCACCGTAGGTGGGGGTATAACCGCTCTGGTTGCGCATCTGCTGGGCTACCGGCTGCTGGTAAGGACCGTAGATCAGGCGGTTAGGAGCTACAGTGCTGGTATCAATAACATAACCGCCGCTAAAGCTGGCCATCTCCCCCAGGTTCTGATCACTGACCTGGTGGCAGAGGGTGCAGGAAACACCATCTATAGCTGCAGCGTGGAGCGGATTGGCGGTACTGTAAAACCCATCACCCAGCGCAGTTACCGGCAAGCCTTCGACTACCGCCTGGGTTTCTGCCATGGGCATGTGGCAGGTGGTGCATTTCTTCTCGATTACAGCTTGCAGTTCAGGATTGCGGGCAACTTCAGAGCTCACCTTGGCCTGCCAGACCGGGTCTACGGCAGCGTTGGCCATCATGGAGGAGCGCCAATCTGTGGGCATGGAAACATCAGTACCGGTGCGGTCGCGCAAGCCAATATGGCAGGTTGTGCATATGCTCGGTCCGGAAAAATCTGCTGTTACGAAAGAGGCAAACGGTCCGCCCTGGGCGGGCTGCCAAACCTCCTCTAAGGTCTGTGTTGGTGCAACCGCAACGGGTGTTTGTGTGGAGGTTTCAGATGGGATTTCAGTTTCTATCTCTTGCGTCACCGTTGCTGAATCTGGCAAAATAGTGGCTGCTTCAAAAGGCTCTTCTATTGCGGTTGAGGCACTTTGGCTTTGTTCTAAAGAGATAATGTTCTCTGGTAAATCATTGCATGCAGCCAGGTAGATCCCATATAACAGGCTGGTGCAAATCAGAAGCAGGATCAAACGCTGATTGTTCTTCATTTTAAGCCTCCATTTGGTTGAGGTTTTTAGGGGAACAACACAACACTTCCACGATTATAACATTCTTGCTGTTTAGGCCACCAATCGACCAGAGGAGTAGAAAGCCTTATCCAATAGGCTTTGAATATCCGTTATAATCAACTCCCACCGCAGACAGGGTGCCCGTTTATTTGCTGACGAACGCATTAACATACTGATATAACCCTGATGCTGATTGTATGTAAAATATTTGATGCGAAGAATAGATAGTAGGCTGGTCTCTTTAAATAAGTTGTCGAGGCTAACACACATCGGGAATATCGCTACAGATAGGACAGCATGATTTTTTTTGGACTCACCACCTTCATCCTTGCATTTATCGCCCTCGTCGGCGCTTGTTTGCCAGCAGTAAATGGCTTGAGACGCAAACAAACGTCATTGCCGCCTATTTCTACTTTGCTTGGCAAGCTCTCCTTTGGGCTCAACACGCTCTCACTTCTATCCCTACTTTACTTGCTTATCACAGAAGATTACTCGCTTGCTTACGTTAACGCAGTGATAAATCCTACTCTGACAACCACTTTGCGGATCACTGCCCTTTGGGGTGGACAGGCAGGCTCGCTCTTTTTCTGGACCTGGATTCTCAATTTGTGCCTCTTTATCGCCCTCCTTCTCCACCGTCGGAAGCTGGACGCCTGGTCCTTTCTTGTTATTGCAGCCAACGTTCTGTTATTCGCCAGTATCAACCTTTTTTCTGATAATCCGTTCAACCGTATCTGGCTATTAACGGACAATACGCTTACTTCAAGTCTGTTTTCTCCCGCAGCTGGCGCACAAATTTACTCTATGCTCACCGGCGTGGGGCTGAACCCGCTCCTGCGCCACCCGGGAATGATCATCCATCCCCCCATACTGTATCTGGGCATGGCGCTGTTTCTGGTGCCTTTTGCTGTTGCCGTATCCCAACTCATTCGCTCCGATTTCAAGGATGGATTCATGGACCAGATCCGGGGATGGAGCCTATCTGCCTGGATATTTCTTACTGCGGGTGTTGTGCTCGGTTCCTGGTGGTCTTATGACGTACTCGGTTGGGGTGGGTACTGGGCCTGGGATCCGGTTGAGACAGCCTCTCTGCTCCCTTGGTTCACTGCAACTGCGCTCATCCACAGCCTTCTGATGCAAATAAAACGTGGGATATTCCGCCGCTTCAATTTAGTGCTTATTCTGCTCACGTTTCTTTTGATTGCTTTCAGCATTTTTACCACCCGATCGGGGATCATCAGTTCTGTGCATGCCTTCGGCGAGAGCAACATCATCTACCCACTTTTAGCCCACATGCTTGGGTGGTTTTTGCTTTCTGCAGCCTTGCTCGCATGGCGCTGGAAGCAACTCGGCAGTCAGTGGGAAATTGGGTCTCTCTTCAGCCGCGAAGCCTTTTTTCTCTATACGAATGTTATTCTGCTGGGGTTGATGCTGGTCTGTCTGTGGGGTTTGCTTTTTCCCCTCATTTCCAACCTCTTTACTGGAACCCAGATAACCTTTGACCGCGGTTTCTACGACCGCAGCACCCTGCCGCTTTTCATCCTGCTGGTGCTCCTGATGGGTATTTGCCCTCTTGTGGGTTGGACAGCCGCATCAGTCACACGGCTTGGTAAAAAAATCGGTGTACCTTTACTGCTGTCAGTGGTCGTTGTCTTGCTTTCAGCGTTTGTTGGCGGTATCCAATCCTGGATTGCGCTCCTGGTCATCTCTATTGTGACACTTGGACTTGCCGCGCTGGTCTCACTCACACTGCGCGATGCCTTTGCCGCTGGATTCGGTAAATTCCCGCGATTGTGGTGGGCACAGCGCGCCCGCTACGGTGCCTGGTTCGTGCATGCGGGCATCTTGCTGATTGCACTGGGAATTGTGGGTGTAGAAACGCTTTCCACGTCCATTGAAGGCACCATGCTCCCGGGCGAGCGGATGCCTCTGGGCAATTACGAAATTGAATTTGTGGATATCAACACATCCTTCGACACCCCTGAATATTTGAACCTCAGTGTGCATGCTATCCTTTACAAAAATGGGGTCAAACTACAGGAACTGACCCCCGGTCAGCATATTTACATGGACCGACAGCTATACACTACTATTCCAGCCGTGCATAGCACCCTGCGGGGTGATGTCTATGCCATTCTTTTGGGTCACGACCGCAGTATTCCCTACGCAACCATCCGGTTGATGGATAATCCTTTGGTCAACTTCATGTGGATAGGCGGCGGTTTGCTTGTTGCAGGGGGGGCTCTGGCGCTTACCGTTTCACACGGTAATGGCCAGGAAGAAGAGGAAGCGCTTGATTCTTGAAGCCTGCAGGTTATCCAAGCGCTACGGCACGCTGCATGTTCTGAAGGATCTTGATCTTTCTATCTCGGACGGGCAGATCGTTTGCCTGCTTGGACAAAATGGGGCCGGCAAAACAACCTTGATCCGCATCCTGAGCGGACTGCTCAGACCCATTAGCGGTAAGCTCACTCTGGATGGTGCCGTATTGGACTTCAACGATGCCCTTACCCGCCGCAGGATTGGCTTGATCCTGCATCAAACTTTCCTGTATGAGCATCTCACCGGTATCGAAAACCTGCGTTTTTATGCGCGCCTCTACAGCCTCCCTAAGCCTGAGGACGGCCTGTACACATTGCTTGAGCGGGTCGGCCTTGCCACCGTACGCCCGATTCCGGTACGCTCATACTCCCGGGGCATGAAGCAGCGGCTCACGATCGCCAGGGCGCTAATCCACGACCCCCAAATTCTGTTGTTTGATGAGCCCTACACCGGGCTCGACCAGCAGGGTTGCGCTGCGCTAAACCAGTTTTTGGAAAACGAACGCTCCCAAAACCGCCTGATCCTCCTCACCACTCACGAACTTTCTTCTGCACTACAGGTGGCAACCCGCTTCGACGTCCTTGCACAAGGGCGCATCCAGGCCAGCTTTGCCAATACCAACCTCAGCCTGGAAAAACTGCAAACCCAATATTCCCAGACGCTTGCGGTAAAGCCCACCTCAATCCGGCAGGTGCAGCTGTGAAAGCCTGGTTTAACACCATTCGCACCCTGGTCTGGAAGGACTTGCTGCAGGAATGGCGCAGCCGGGATATCCTCACTGCCATGCTGGCATTTGCCATCCTCTCCCTGTTTATTTTTAATTATGCTATTGAGCTGTCACCGATCAGCCGGGCTGAAATTGCTTCCGGCATCATCTGGGTAGTGATGGTTTTTGCGGGCACGCTCGGCCTCAACCGCTCTTTCAGTGCCGAACAGGACCAGGGCTGCTTTGATGCACTAATCATGGCAGTTCCGGATCTCTCCCTCATTTACATTGCTAAACTTGTCACCAACTTGTTTATTATGCTTTTGCTGGGACTGCTTCTTATTCCCATCTACACGGTTTTATATAACCAGCCTCTGTTCAGCTCTGCCTTTTTGGGGGTGCTGCTGCTGGGATCGTGGGGATATAGTGCCGCCGGCACCCTGATTACAGCCATGACCGTCCAAACCCGCATGCGCGACCTGCTGTTGCCGGTCTTGCTCTTCCCCCTGCTCCTGCCCGTGAATATGGCTGTCGTCAAAGCAGCCGGTGCCGTCTTAGCAGGTTCCCCTTTGTCTGAATACAGGGCTTGGCTCAATCTGCTGCTCGTCTATGATATTATCTTTACCGTTACCGCTGTACTGGTGTTTGAATATGTCATCAAAGAATAAAACGCTCACTCTGCTAAGTATTTTTGCTGCTCTGCTTATTGCGGCGGCCTTTCTGCTTGTGCTTTTTTACGCGCCAATTGAATTGACGATGGGTATTGTGCAAAAAGTCTTTTACTTTCACATGAGCAGCGCCTGGGTCGGTATGCTGGCCTTCATCCTGGCTGCCGTTTTCGGTGTGGTTTACCTCTCCCGCAAAGACTTGCGCTGGGACACCTTCGCTGCAGCCAGCGTTGAAATTGGTTTGCTCTTTACACTCATCACTATACTTAGCGGTATGGTCTGGGCACGACCAACCTGGAACACCTGGTGGACCTGGGACCCGAGATTGACAACCGTCACCATTATGGCTTTCACGTATCTAGCCTGGATTTTGCTGCGCCGCGGTGTGGATGACCCCGTTCGGCGGGCTCATTTTGGGGCAGTCTATGCGCTGGTAGGCGTTGTCAGCGTACCCCTGACCTTTTTCTCTGCCCGCTTGCTGCGCACCATCCATCCCATTGTCTTCGGGGGCGGCAATATTGATATGAATCTCAACCGTCCTATGATCCAAACACTGATATTCAGCGTGTTTGCTTTTACCGTGCTGTTTTTAGCGCTGCTTTTCCACCGCGTTCACTTGCTGAACCAGGAAAGACACCTGCAGGAGAAAATGGAAAAAATAGCTTCTGACCATACCTGGGAGGTTTAGCCTATGCCGCAAACACTTGCTTACTTTCTGGCCGGCTACGGGGTTATTTTTGGCCTTTTAGGAGCATACTGCCTGTTTCTTGCCCGTCTGCACGCGCGCCTCAAGCGCTCCGAAGACAATGACATCAGAAACCACCGCGACTGAAAATATTGCAGTGCTGCTTCAGCCATCCTCACTTTTTTTAGTTTTACCTTTGGGTTAGATCCAGGACATCAATTGTGATGTTCTATTTTCCATTTCTATACCATTCCTAAACCAATGCTGCTTTGATTCCTGCTTTAATCTGGTCATCCTGAAGAAAATTCTTCGGAAATAGATAGGAGACAAAATGAAAAGAAAAATATTACTTACAGTTGTTGTTCTGGGACTGCTTGCTGCAGGCAGTTTGATTGGAGTGGCGGCAGTCTCTGTGGTGGATAGCGTAGCCGCATCCGCCCTTACTGCAGAAACAGTCAATTATGAAATTGGCTGGGACCTGCACATAGATGATGAAAGCCTGGCAGCCGCCCTCGGCATCAGCGTTGAAACGCTGCAATCTGCACGGTTGTCTGCTTATGGTAAAGCTGTAGATGAAGCGCTTTCACTGGGATTGATCACTGAAAGTCAGGCAGGAAGTCTGAAAGCAGAGGAGGATTTTTCGCTTAGAAAAATAATCCGCTTTGTAAGCAAAGACGATCTGGAGCAAATTGATTTTATAGCGCTGTTTGCTGACGAACTTGGCCTCAGTACTGAAGAGTTAAACGAAGCTCTACAGGCAGCCAGACAAGTTCAATTGGATGCAGCCATTGAAGAAGGCAGGCTTACCCAGGAGCAGGCTGACCTGTTATCGGCTCGGGAAGCACTCAGCGCGTCCAGTAGCTTTATGGATGATGTAAAGAGCGGTTATCAGGCAGCACTTAAGAATGCAGTTTCCGCAGGAACAATTACCCAGGAACAGGCTGATGCCCTCTGGGAAAAAATTGAAGCGTTGGATGTGTCCCGTTTCTTTATGAGCTTCGATCGCGAAGAGCATGTTCCACCCATGTTGGAGAACATGCGCGATCCTGGAAGACGCGGTCGGGGTGGTTTTATGGAACTTCCCTTCCCTATTGAGGAAACCGAGCCTGCTGATGGGGAGTAAGCTCCACACTTTTTTAAAAAGTTGAAGGGCCACCTGACATCTAACCCCAACAACATCAATGAACCACCTGTTTTCCAGGTGGTTCATTTCTTGCTGTGGGAAGGCGGATACAGTGCACATGCTGTCAAGTCAGTAAAAACCGATTGTTTCCATCAAATTAAATCCTATTTTCTATCTTCAATCTCTCCTAACAGTATTATACCTATACGCATTTCATTTAAAGGATTACAGTCACATCCATAAGCGGATGTATCACCCAGGTGCCCGTACAGATTAATTTGTCATTTTGAGACTATGGCGCATCTAAACAATATATATACGCATTTTTTATGGTGCGTTTCCAGTAACTTAAAACAACAAATTTTATTTATATCATGCTCGCAATCGCGATTCTGTGCTAAACAGGGAGCGTAGGTGTGCCCATGGGCACAGTCCTAGCAAAGGGAACAAAAAAGCGGCAGCCGTTTTGCTGCCGCTTAGGTAAGAATATTTTTTATCTCAGGTTGTCCACCCTAAGCTTAAGCGCTTGGGTCAGCGCTTCCATGCGTGCCAATACCTGAATCGCTTCCTGTTTATCCGCTTCGCCCACAATCGCATCTGCCAGGGAACCAATCTTATCTTCCTGGGGGAGCTCTTCAATCCGCAGAAAGACCCGCTTGATCGATCGGGCAGATTTGGTGGCTGGGTCCGCCGGCAAACGCACCGAGCGGGCTTTTTCGCGCCCGGAAAGCCTTTCCAAAAACGTGTGCACATCCATATACGTTCGGCCGTCGTGTTCCGCATAGTAGGCCACCGCCGCAGGCCAGTAAGAGCGGTTGTACTGTAGGATTTCGCGCAGTACCCGTTCAGGCATTTCAGCCCGGTCACAGATTTCGAAAAGGTCTTCAGGCAATTCAAAGAACTTCATCAGACGGCCAAAATAGGTCCGCTCCAGCTGTAGTGTCTTCTGTAGCATGTCGCGGGTTTCATCGCTCAGTCGGATGTCCGCAATTTGCCGGAAATAGGCAAATTCATCCTGATCAGGTGTCGGCTTTATAGCATTCGCCTCCAGCACCATCCGGGCAGCAGCACGCGCTTTTCCTACCGGTGTGAGGGCTTTATAAGCCATATTTTCAGCGATTTGCTTTTCCAGGCTGGGTTGGTTGTCAATTAGGGCAAGGACGTAAGGCTCGGTTGTTTGCCCCTGCCTCACCGCCTGCACAGCAGTTGCCCAAAAACGACGTTCACCGGTCAGCATCTGGAAAACATCCCGCCCATTCTGATTGACTACCTGTCCTGTAACCGGTTTGATCTGACCGGTGTCGTGTAACGAATCTCCGAGGGCGATCAGTTCGTCCATCTCACGGCGAACCAAGCGGTCGTTTTCCGCCATTTCCATCCAGCGCCGTACAGCCTCAGTCCAAGTCATTTCGCCCTGATAAAAGGGGGCTCGCATTTCATAGGGCAGCATGAAACGCGCCTGGAAGCGATCCGGTCTTACCATCGCAAGCGGCACGCGGTAGACGCTCTGGCGGTTATTCACCATTTTGGGGGCATTAAGATCATAGTCTCCCCCATCCTCTGATGAGGTAGCGCTAAATGCGTCACTGGTCAGGTTTATCAAATTCTCAAAGCCCTTTTTTGGGGATTCTGTCATTGTTGTACTCCTGAAGGTAAACTGTTTTTTGCCAACATGTGCTTATTCAATCCAATCCACCTCTTATCCCGATAACTTCCCTAATACTGCATCCACAAGGTTGGAAAGGCAGCGGTACGGCTGAGATTTTTCGGGGCAGTAAGAGAGGATATCATAACCAGCGGTTGTGGCTGCAGAAATGTCTGCCAGGTCTTTTATGTAAGGCAGCAGAAGGTGTCCGTACATTCTTTCCAGATCTTCAATTACATCCCGGGATTGGCGCCGGATCATGCGGAAACGCGACGGGATAATTCCTAATATTTCCAGGTCGGGATTGCTTGTTTTCCGGACTGAATCGATC
This sequence comes from uncultured Anaerolineaceae bacterium, assembly GCA_964455505.1. Taxonomy (GTDB): domain Bacteria; phylum Chloroflexota; class Anaerolineae; order Anaerolineales; family Anaerolineaceae; genus Mesolinea. Next base: position 9,497 of record CAYVWM010000017.1, on the reverse strand, counting down.
ATGCGTAAGATGTCTGCCAATCCTATCAGACTCAAACCGTCTGGTTCAATAGGGATGAGCACATGCGAGCTTGCAACCAGGGAATTCATCGGCACAATCCCAGCAGATGGGGGGTTATCAATGATGATGTAAGAGTAGTCGTCCTTAATGGGTTCGAGAAAATAAGTGAGTTGGTAAGCCGCTTCTTCCCTGGTTTTAAGAGCCGCTTCCAACCCCTCCATGCGCGCCTTGTTGGTCTTAAATATCTTCACCTTTTCATTGCGTTTGCGAGGAAGCAGAGAGTCTGCTATCAGAGATTCCGAAGCGCCATAACCATTGGTGAGGGCGGCAGGGAAATTGTGCTCGGCTGTGATCATGGGCACAAACTGCTCATCCAGACCACCCCCCATGGCGCTGATGGTCGCAGAGAGTTGGTCATCCATATCAATCAATAGCACTGGTTTGTTGACCGGCTTGCGCGACTCATGGGTCGCCAGACCGGCAGCCAAATTGATACTGATTGTGGATTTCCCCACACCCCCTTTGCGGTTGATCAAGGATATAATTGCCATTACAATACCTCGCTGTTCATTTGGCATTCTTGCATGCTTTTCTCATTTTACATTAATTTTCGTTTTTTTCAAGTTAGTCTTTATTTTTGATTCTTTTTTTCCCTTCACTTTGCTGAACTAACCTGATATTATTAAGCACTTGACTTAATTGGTAGCGCATGCTACGCTTTGAGCAACTTAATTGGACATGGTGTGAATATGATAACAATATTGGACCTTCTTGAAAACGGCTTTTTGGAACACCCCTTTTTACGCTACAACGATACCCGCTTTTTCTTTCCTCATATCCACGAACAAAGGCGTGTACTGGAAGTAGCAAACAGCTTCATCCAGGATCAGAAAGACCCCTCCAAGAACCTCGGGGTTATCGCTGGCGCAGTTGGCAGCGGTAAGAGCATGTTGGCCTTAAAACTTGCAGAGACCCGTTTCCTTTCTGGCAGCCGCACTTCTGTGCTTGGCCTTTACATGAACACCAATACGGTCACCGAACCCCGCCACTTTCTGATGGCCGTGATTGAGACCCTCGGATTGCCCTCTTCGCGTTCCAATGCCAACCGGATCGATAGTATTTTTGAACATTTGTCGGCCAGTGAAGACCAACTCCTGTTGGTGCTGGACGGCCCTCCAGTAGACCAGGAATACCTGACCCAACTGCTAAAGTGGTCGGTTGAAAACAATAAAAAGATCAAGACACTTGTCTTTTTGCAGGACCTGAACAACACAGTCAGCAACATAGGCAGTCTCAGCCAATTTTTAGGATTATACGTGCCCTTCCGGGCTCCAGGAGCGCAGGAAATTGCCAACCTGTTGTACTCCCGCTGCAAGATGGCTGGTCACCCTGATCCTCTTAAACTGCTATCTGAACAAGCGATCATCGAAATTGCGGAAAAAGCGCGCGGTTCACTCAGCGAAGCCCTGAAAATGGCTGCCGCTTATCTGGATGGTTTGTTGGAAGAAAAGAAGACCAAGCTGACCATACTGGACATTTAAACGCGACCAACAGTTGGAGACAAACAGACTTTTATTAGACGAGTAGTAAATTCTGAAAAGATGATCTGGAATCTAAATTGGCGAATCAATAAACAGCGTTTTCGCTGCACCCTCCCCCAGATAATTACAGAAAGGGGAATAGCTTGATGCTGCAAACCTTCCCCGCTGTCATTTCAGATGAGGAAGTCCGTTCTGCGCTTTTGGACCGCTCAGATGACAATTTGATTGCGCTTCTCGGGCAATCCATGTTGACATTCGACGGAAATTTCACCCTTTCTGCCCCTCCCGAGGTTTATAGCGCGCTTTGTCCTTATTACCCCATGATGGAAACCGTAGTGCAGGATGTCTCTGGAAAACACTTGCATCTCTCTCTCAACGAAAGTGTGCCCATGGGCACAGAAACGAAGCGCCTTCAGATCGAGGTCGGCGCTGCCAACATTACGGAAGCGATCATTTCGCCTGAATCCATCGCCGCTATTCCCGCCTATTTGCTGCGTTTTGTCCCTTACTATGGATCGAGTGCTGTGTTGATTGCTACGGCATTGCGCCAGGCCTTTTACCGCGCTTCGAGAGAACACGGCGCCGATCAACTCTATCCTAAATCGGGCGACGCGGTCATGATTGACGTTGAATCCCTACTCGCAACCCTGGGTCATGTCATCAGCAGGGCTACTTTTTTCCGCATTTTCAAGGAAGGCAGCTTAGACTGGTTCGTAAGACGTGCAGACCCGGTGCACCGCTTTAAAGATGGTCGCATTGCACGCCAGCCCAATACTTACACCTACCGAGGAATGGTGCTTGTGCCTGGTGACGCCCAGGATCTCTATACCTGGTTTACCCAGCACCAAGCGTCGAGTCATCCTACCGATGCCCTATCGCTTGCGCTCAAAACCCCCCGCGATCAGATCTTAACCTTCCCCTACCGAACCCCCGATCCAGATGAGACGCAGGTTTTCGATCAACCGGCTTCAGTTCACGAAGTTTTTCAGGCGGTATTGGGTGTTGAAAAGATGACGCCCACCCAGGCCGGGTTATGCGATCAGGTAGCTTCGCACCTCATCCGCCCTGAAAGTTTTCTGGCTGTGCCCTGGTATTGGTTCCAAAAAGTGCTCCCTGAACTTGGCAGCGATCTGGGAATGCTCTACCTGATGAGTAAAAACTGCTGCTATATTGACTGGGCCCGCGGTAAAGATCGCAACACTTTTTGGGTAATCGGCGGTTTGTCTGCCCTCCAAAAATGGATTCGCTCTGAAACACTCCCAAAACGCATTCCAGCACTCAAGCCCAGCCCCCGCGGTCGCCCGCGCAGCGGCGCAATCAAAGCCGACTCTCAATACACTCGTTCCTGGCGGGAATCCAACCGCCAGCTTGCCAGCCAGTACCTTTGCAGGATAGCCACACGTAAAGGTGATCAGGGTCAGGATTGGCAATTACGCGTTTCTGAAATCCAGTTGACTGCCCAAGATGAAGTGCTCAAGCAGGCTGTTTACGCTTTCTTGTTCCAACCTCCAGCTGACCTCCCCATTAATGTTCTGAAAGCATTTGCTGCCAATAATACCTTTGCAGCGTTAATGCTGCGGGCTGCAAATAACAAAATGAACCAAATTTATCATTTTGAGACTTTGGTTGCAATGGGAATTTGTCAGAATGAGACTCTCAACAGAAAAGAAATTTGTCAGTTTGATACGCTTGCAGACAGTTTAAATTGTTATTTTGAGACTTTGGTCTCAGCCGATATTTGTCAGTTTGATACGATTCTTAAAATACTTTTAAGACTCAAACATACACACTTTTTTAATCAAGACACCCAACCAGCAAATACACAAGAACTGCCTGCTGAATCAGGCGTTGAAAAGCAAGAAAGACGGCTGGTTGGGTATTTTAATGCTGAAAATTGGAGTTTTGCAGCCCTGCTTTCACGGGTAAACCCCATTCTGGCTGAGAAGATCCATCGAGAAAACAAAACTACGGCATTTCTTTCATGGCTGATTGAAGGCAGCCTGACGCCGAGTATCCACAGCCCGATGAGTTTTGCTATCAGCCGAACGCTTGAAACCAACGTCGACGCTGGTGGGGCTGCCCTGCGTTTGGCTTTGCTACCCGCACAAGACCTTGCCAGCCTGGTTTGGGAACGGCTCGCGCGGTTGGAAGCTGGTTATCTGGGACAATCCTACATCAACAAACCTGGTGAAGCAGATCTGCAAACCCTGCTGACATCAACCCGGGAAACCGGTCAGCATTCACGGCTCCTGAAACGCTTATGCGACGGTCTTGGTTTGCATGAAGAGTTTGTATAAACAGAAAATAACCTTCTCCCTTTCTCGCTCAGGCCTATCCTCTACCTTGGCCCTGTCAAAATCCCAATATAATACTGATAAGAACTTATCTGGCAATTTAAAATTCCTAAACTGATATCCCATACCCAATAATCAACTAATCTGGGCGTGCCGTCCAGGGCGCTTGAAACCTAAAGGTATAATTGCATGCGTATGCATATAACCGAACAAGGTGATCTATTCATGGAGGTCCTATGGACTATGCTTTAATCATGGCGGGAGGAGCTGGCACCAGGTTGTGGCCGCTCAGCCGGGAACCCCTACCTAAGCCTGCCCTGCGTCTATACAGCGATATGAGTATGTTTCAGATCGCGGTGGAACGGCTTGCCCCTCTCTTTACACCCGACCGGGTGTTGGTGGTGGCCGGAGCTGCGCATGCCGCAGTGCTCTCAGCACAGGTACCAGAAATACCTGAGAGTAATTTCATTCTTGAACCGGAAGGTAGAGGTACTGCCCCTGCGATTGCGCTGGCTGCCGTGCACCTTTACAAGCGGAACCCCAATGCGCGTATGGCTGTGCTAACTGCAGATCACCACATCGGAAATACGCAGATATTCCGATCGGTGGTGGCTGCCGGACTGGCTGTTGCAGAAAGTGACTACCTGGTCACATTAGGGATTACCCCGCATTTTGCCTCAACTGAATACGGATATATCAAGCAAGCACAGTTCGTTTGTCAGCAAGACGGTTTTGACGTCTATGCGGCTGCGCAATTTGTGGAAAAACCTGGCATTGACCGGGCAGAGCGCATGCTTGCGGAAGGCGGCTATTCCTGGAACAGCGGGATGTTTATCTGGAAGGTCAGTGCAATTCTGGCAGAGTTTGAGCGCAGCATGCCGGCAGTTTACGACCGTGTAATGCGTATAGGTATAAGCATTGACAGCAGCAAATATTCGGAAGTGCTGCATGCGGAGTGGGAAACCATACCCAAAGAAACCATCGATTACGGCGTGATGGAGAAAGCTCGAAAGGTTGCAGTCATCCCGGTAAATATGGAATGGCAGGATGTGGGAAATTGGAACAGCCTGAAATCTCTCACGCCCGCTGATGCTGATAAAAACCACACCCGAGGGGATACACTGCTGCTGGATTGCCATGACAATTTTGTGGTGGGGGGCGGACGCCTTGTTGCAGCGGTGGGTTTGGACGACATCATTATCGTCGATACGCCGGATGCGCTCCTGGTCTGCCACAAAGACCGGGTGCAGGAAGTTCGTAAAGTGGTAGCCATGCTGAAAGAGGCTGGGCGCACTGACCTGGTCTGAACAATAAGCGCGATATCAAAAGGCGAAAAAAATGACAAAGAATCCGGGAAAACCATCTCTGCAAGTTGGCGTTGGAATAATTATTCATAGAGACGACGAAGTGTTATTGCTCAGGCGCAAGTTCGTTCATGGGCAGGGGACCTGGTCCACACCTGGCGGGCACCTGGAGTATGGGGAGACCCCAGAAAACTGTGCCATCCGTGAGGTTTGGGAAGAAACCCGTTTGCAGATTGAATCTCCACAATTCTTGGCCATCACCAATGACATTTTCGTCGAAGAGAATAAGCATTACATCACCATCTGGATGGCGGCTGCAAATCCTGGCGGCGAAATCTTGCTGAGTGCACCAGAAGAAAGTGACCGGATTGGATGGTTTGACTGGAAAAATCTGCCAAGCCCCTTATTCCTGCCGCTACAGCACCTGTTGAGTGCAAAATCCTACTCACAAACTTCCCTGAGCGACCTCCTCACGGATGCCAGGTAGTTTTTCCACTTTGTATTCAGGATGGTAGACTGTTTTACCGACTGCGAAAGTCTATCAGGGAAGCGTTAAAGACCCGCCGTCAACCCTACTCCATACTGCCAGGTGCTATGGCCGGACACTCACTTGCAAAGCACGGGCAAATATAGGGTATGCTCTGGCGGTGCAGCAGTGGTAAAAGACCAGTATGCATTCCCTGACCCGTCACCATAAGAAACGCCGCTGTAATTTATTGCCCAAATCTGCCAATAGTAGGTCGTATCTGCTTCCAACCCACTCAACGCAATACTGGTAGCGTTCCCATTTTCAACCCAGGGCGTGCATGAATCATCATCGCTTGTATCGATGCAATACTTATACAGGGTGGCATCGCTGCTGCTGGACCAGGAAAGGGTGGGGCTTGTGGAAATATCAACCGCTCCATCGAGGGGGCTGATTTTATTAAACCCTCCCGGAACTGGCGGAACTTGGGCTTCATAAGCGCCCATATCCACTACTGGAGGAGTCAGGTAAAAGCCTGTATCCGGAATAGTGGGGATGTCTGCGATGCGCGGATTGCCGTCCAGATCTGTTGCTATCTCCATAGGAACCGCAAGATTATCACCTGCATCGATACAGGGGGAGTTAAATTGCAGGTGTAAGTCACCAGTGTCGCTATCCACGAAAAGGGGATCGGTATCAATGTTGCCTAAATCCAAGGGTCCGCAGGCAAGATTCCAAGCCGCAGTACCCCCACAGTACTGGACATTGCTGTAGGAAATATCCGGCGTACTGGTACCGACATTATCAATTTCCATTGCCAGGGGTGAGGTATTTCCCCACAGGATGACATTGCTAAGTTTGGGGTTGCAATTGGAATTGTAGATCCCACCTACCCCGGTTACTCCCGTATTGCCAGTGATGGTGACGTTCAGCAGAACTGGATCGCTTGCCCAGCCGCCCATCGCCCCGCCTTTGTTGGCGGTGTTATGCGAAAAAATGACGTTGGTGAGGGTGGGAAAGCTAAAATCGTTATCTATGCCTCCACCTCTGTTGGACCGGTTACCAACAAATATTGTATTGAAGATAGCAGGATTGCTGTTGATAGTATTGTATATACCACCGCCGCCGCTGTTGGCGTAGTTTCCAGTAATAATCAGATTGGACAGCACCGGGCTACTCATGTAATTGTACATGCCCGCTCCGAAGTAATCAGGTGGTGAAGTACTGAATGCCAATCCGGCGGTGATGACCAATCCATCCAGGGCTGCGGTACCAGTGATGTCTATCCCGGTGACCACATGGAAGACATTATCCCCCTGGATATCTTCATAGGTTTCTGCGATGCCATTGAGGTCGGCGTTGTTGTCGTTCAGATCAATATCCCCGCTCAGGATAGTCAGGTTTGTGCGCCAATCGCGATCCGCAACGTTCGTTTCTGTTCCAGCAAAACCGCCAAGGATCACCACATTATTCTTGAGGGAAAAAGTTGCCGTACGGTCAGTGGAAGGGACGGTTGTGGGATAATGCACGCCGCTTTTAACCCAGATTTGGGTGGCAACACTGGCGGAGGTCAGGGCTGTTTGCAGAGTGCAGGCGTTTTCCCAACTGCTGCAGTCCCCTGTGCCGCTGCTGGTCGGGGCGGCATACCTAAGAACATGTACCGCTTGTACTGGATTGGACTGAACAGGTATGCCTAATAGGATGCCAAATATCAGCGTAACCAAGAATACGCACAGAGTCTTTTTGTACATGGTAACTCCCTTGTCTCAAGATATTTTCGAAAAATTACTTTCCAGATGATTGCTTAAAAGAACAATTACATGGAATTGAGACAAAAACTGTCAATGAGAAAGATGGTATTGGTTATTAAAAGTATAGCGATTTATTGAACCAAATGCAATTATGAATCCACTCCACTCGCATATATGTGATAGCCCAATTGAATCCCAATAGGCTTTGATGGCAATGAACGATTTTGTGGAATCTTAAGCCGTCAGCAGACCACGGAATTCTACAAGGGCGTGCGGAGCAAAAAGCCGGATGTTATGCTCTATTTGATTCATATGTTCATCCACTGCAAGGGCGGGGGCTCCAGTAGGGGCATACGTAACATACAAAACATTCTTGGTTGAAGCACTTACCGGTGAACGGTCATCCTGTCCATACAAAATCGAACAGCAGGGGGTTTCTGGATCGCGCATCACCATATCCCCAGCGCAAAGATTCTGCCACTTCCCGCTCATGCTCCTGAAGTTCTCACCATTCTGGACAACGTCCATAATGAGAGGGGATCCGAGTTTGTCAATATCATGGCTGGCAGTTAGTAAAAAAGTGCTGACTTCAGCAAGAAAAGCAGCATCGACCAACGGCAGAACGTCTGGCAAAGGCTTGTTTTTGAAAACAATCGATTCTACCTGGAGCAGGACGTGATAAGTCTTATTGAAATGACGGTAGTAAGCGTGATAGGCTGCCATGATAGGATCTTTGAGAATGTCCTGGCGGCTGCAGCTCGCAAAAACCGCACGCAGGTGGGCTTCAGCAGCTCTTTTTTGTTGGGTCAATGCCTGGCTGGTTTGGGTATTATCGACACCAGTCAGCGCCAGAATACCAATGACCGCACCGGGGTAGGTAGTCTGCCAGGCTTTTGTGGCTTGGATAAATTCCATAGCGCTCCTCTCATGGAAGGTGACTTTCTGGAGTGTCTACTCAACTGAAGACTGTGCCGGTTTTAGTTGAACACGACCTGGGAATAACCCAATGCGTTGAAAAGACTGCGGAGGTAGGCTTCTGCGTTGGTCTGTGCTTGGGCAAGGATACCGTCTTCCAGTGCTGCCCTGAGAATTTCGTCTTCCGCAGCCTTACGGGCTTCTGTTTCCAGATCTTTTTTGGCCGACTGCAGCAAACCGGTTTCGCGGTCGTAAACGTAGGAATCGTCATTGTTGAGCGTGGCAACAAATACTTCAGCATCCGGGAGGTTAACGGTTAATTTACCGTCTTTCAGGCGCAAATCAGCTTCGTCAATTGCTCCCAGGTCTACCCCAGCAATGACATACCCGTGTGCAATAAAAAGTAGCTTATCCCCAAACAGGGGACCAAATACACCCTGGTTAACCTCTGCCGTGATTACTTTTTCAACAGAGTACTGGACAGTCTCAAGTTTTGCCAGGGACTGTACTTCGTGAATTATCGTCACCGGGTCAGGTATGATGGTGGGAGTGGGGTGAAGCAGCTGTGAAACCTGGGTGTGCAAACTGCTGTTCGCTTCTTTAAGTGGTGTGATGCTTTCTCTGACCTGGTTCGAAATGCCAACTGCCAGAACAATGAACACAATCATCGGGACAGTGCCCACGATGACCAAAATAAGTGCTAAAGGGGAGATGCTTTTTTTATCTTTTGTTTCCATGACTTTACCTTTGGGTGCGGCTCGTATTATTTCAGGAGTTAGGCTATCGGATAAATTATATACTGAACAGTAATGAGGCCGAATGTTTAGCACCCTGTAACGATGTGAAAAAGACTTTTAAAGCGTGGAATTGGTTGCCAGAAGCGCCACTGGCAGGACTTCTCCGTCAAAAAATGGCATATTTATGCCAATAACGTCGAATTTTTGAGTGGTTATCAGGTTTTCACAGAGCGATAATTTTATAACAGCAATTTTTATCTCTGAATTTTTTGCCTGTTAGTTCGAAAACTTATGCTTCAAATGATTTTAAACCCTACCCAGATGAAAATTATGTGGGTGTATGGGGTATAAGAAAAACCTCTGGCTAAAAAAAGCAAGAGGCAGATTCTTATCAGGTCTTTAGATATGGAATTGTAGCTTGTTACATTCCTCAGGGTCAAGCCAGGATTAAAAATCAGATTTGAAAATGACAGCTCTCAGGATGATGAA
>CAYVWM010000016.1:0-28711 GCA_964455505.1 uncultured Anaerolineaceae bacterium | reverse complement strand
CCACAATTTGTTTTCAGTCATGCGGACCTCCTTGGTAAATTATACAGGACTTGTGCTGAGTACTATTAATGGAATGCAAATTATGATGAATCCACTAAAAACTTTGTTATGACATTCCTGAAGGCGATTAGGTTTGCATCAACAATTGCTTGCATTTTATCAAATATATGATAAACTTTGCTCGTAAGTTAATTGAGCAATACTTTTCTGTTCGAAAAGTGGGTGCCCCCCACTTTTCTTTGTATCAGGAAACTTTTGTTTAGTGGAGCAGCAAAAATGAAAAGCGAATTTGCATTAGCCTTTAACGAGGTATTGGAAGAGAAGCAACTGCCGCGCGATATTATCATGAGTGCGGTTGAGTCAGCTATGGTCTCTGCCTATCGGAAATCAGTAAACGCTTCCACCGCCCAGGAAGTTCAGGTCAAGATTGACCTGGAGAAGGGCATTGTAAAAGTGTTTGCCGAGAAAGAAGTGTCTGAAACGGTAGCGGACGACCGTACCGAGGTACTTCTGGAAGTGGCACGCCAATATAACCCGGAAGCCCAGATAGGGGACCTGGTTATGGTAGAGTCTACTCCCGAGAACTTCGGTCGGATTGCTGCGCAAACTGCCCGGCAGGGGATACAACAAAAAATTCGGGATGCAGAAAAAGCTGCTCAATTTGAGTTTTTCGGACGCCAGGTTGGAGAAATCATCAGCGGAATCGTACAGGCGGTGAACAGCCGTCAGGCAACCATCGGGTTGGATATGAAGGCTGAAGGCACCATGCTGCGCAAAGATATGATCCCTGGCGAACGTTTCCGCCAGCATGAGCGCATCCGGGCTTATGTTTATGAAGTGAAGGACACCCCCAAGGGGCTGCAAATTTTGCTATCCCACACTCACCGCAACTTTTTACGCCGGCTGCTGGAAAACGAAGTACCTGAAATTTATCATGGGATCGTTGAAATCCGATCAATTGCCAGGGAGCCCGGCCAGAGAGCAAAGGTGGCTGTCTCTGCGACCCAGCAAGGCATCGATCCAGTTGGGGCTTGTGTAGGCCAGCGCGGTGTACGCATCCAGGCTATTGTTCGCGAACTTCATGACGAAAAAATTGATGTGATCGAATGGAATAACGACCCAGCTGTGTATATTTCGAAAGCTATCAGCCCGGCTCGCGTTTCTGGTGTTTACCTGAATTATTCAAGTGTTGAAAACAAAACTGCCACAGTGGTTGTGCCTGAAGACCAGTTAAGTCTGGCAATTGGGCGTGAGGGTCAGAATGCACGTCTTGCGGCGAAACTGACTGGTTGGCGAATTGACATCATGAGCCTGACTGAAGCTGCTGCGAAAACCGTTGTTAAACTGCGTGAAGATCCTACTTTGGCAGACCTGGCTATCCAGGAAGCGGATACCATCGGTCGTGTTTTGGACATTCTGCAGAAAAAGGAAGAAGGACGGGCATTGTCACTTGATGATAATGCCTTAATGACCCGTTTTGTAGACAGAATTGAGAAACGTGGGGAAGCAGACCGACGGCAGGAGGATGAAGAGAAACAAGCCCGCTTGCGCTCTATCAAGGAAAGCATCGATCCACGCGCTTTTGAAATGCCCATCATGGATATTCGTTTAAAAGAGCACACACTTTTCATCTTGCAGGAAGCAGGGTTGGAAACTTTCGGAGATCTGATAATAACGGTCAAGTCGGATCCGGACACAATTCTTTCTTACAACGGCATTGGACCTAAAACTCACGAAGAAATTCTGGAGTACATTGAGAGTTACCAATTCCCTGAGCTGGAAGCTGTTGAAGAGGTTGCAGAGGAAGCGGAATCTGTTGAAGTGCCTGTGGAAGTGGTAACCGAAACTGTTGAACCGCAGATAGAAGAAGTGAAACCCGAAGTCGAAGTAGAGCAGGTTGCTGAGATCGAAGAAGCTGAACTGGAACCTGCAGCCGAAGTGGAAGAGATTATTGATGCTGAACCTGAAGAAGAGACTGAAGGAGAAGAAAAGAGTTTTGAGGAACTCTTTAACATGGAATCGATCCGGAAGAGCAAAGACGACCGGGAACCAAGCCTGGAAGATGAAGAAATGAACGCTCTGAAGGCTGGTAAGAAATCGAAAGGTAAGAAGAAGAAGGGTTATACTGTTGAATATGACCCTGATAAAGATACCCAATATGTCCGCTATAAGCACAAAAATGAGGACGATTGGGAGGAATGGTAATAAAAGCTTTTTAGACAATTAAACAGAGAAAAGGTGGCAGCAAAAAGCACAAGGAAACCTAAACATATCCCCCAACGCACTTGCGTTGGCTGCAGAACGGTAATGCCTAAACGCAGCCTGACGCGCATCGTGCGCACACAGGACGGGGTAAAGATCGACCCGACGGGTAAACTTTCAGGACGAGGAGCGTATCTCCACGATCTGAGAGGATGTTGGGAGAAAGGTCTGAAAGGTTCTTTGGCAAATGCCCTGCGAACACAAATCTCTGAGCAAGAAATGGTTGGTTTAGCTGCTTATATGGAAAGCCTGCCGAAGGAAGACCCTTCGAGTCAGGAAAATTTCCAGGCGAGGGCAAAATGACTACCTGAGACTGTTGCCCATCTTGCTCAGAAAAGAGTCCAGAGCAGCCAACAACTGCCAAATGCGAGAACACTTTGGAGGTGGATTATGAGCAATAATGGGAACAAGATCGTCATACTCCCATACAGTATGAGCGTAAGGGAACTTGCAGTTTTCCTGGATACAAGCGCTGTGCAGGTGATTAAGATCCTGATGGCAAATGGGGTTATGGCGAGCATCAATCAACAGATTGATTTTGATACTGCTGCGGTCGTCTCTACAGAATTGGGCTTTGAGCCGCAACTTGAAGTAGAAGAAGAAGTGCTGGAAGAATTGGGGGAGATTCCGCTGTGGCGCAGGGTTATTCTGGAAGAAAATCCTAAACTGCTCGAAAATCGTCCGCCTGTTGTCACTATCCTTGGGCATGTAGATCATGGTAAGACCACCTTGTTGGATGCGATCCGCCACACGGATGTAGCTGGCGGCGAGGCTGGCGGCATTACCCAACACATCGGTGCATACCAGGTAACGCATAAGGACCGTCTGGTCACTTTTCTTGATACGCCTGGACATGCTGCTTTTTCGTCCATGCGCGCCAGAGGGGCGCAAGGGGCGGATATTGTTGTGCTTGTTGTGGCAGCGGATGACGGCGTTCAACCCCAAACCCGCGAGGCAACCAATCACGCCAAGGCTGCGCAGGTGCCGATTATTGTTGCTCTCAATAAGATTGATAAAGCAGACGCCAATCCTGAGCTGGCAAAGCGCCAACTGGCTGAGATTGGACTACAGCCTGATGATTGGGAAGGGGATACTTTTGTTGTGCCCGTTTCCGCCAAAGCCAAGAAAGGCATTGAAGACTTATTGGAAACCATTCTGTTGGTTGCGGACAATATTACAATAAAGGCAAATCCCAAAGGAAAATGTATGGGAACGGTCGTGGAAGCCAAACTGGACAAAACTACCGGTCCGATGGCAACCCTGCTGGTCCAAAACGGAACACTGAAACTGGGTGATACGGTCATTGCTGGGGAGGGATACGGCAGGATAAAAGCCATGTTTGATCAGCGCCGACAGCGGATCAAGCGGGCTCTGCCTTCAACGCCTGTAGTGGTGATGGGGCTGAATAACCTTCCGGAAGCGGGCGATTTATTTATGGTCGTTGAGACAGAAAAGGAAGCCCGACAGATTGTTGCCGAGCGAAAAGCCGAACACGAAGCCAAACAGAAAGTCAAACGTGTCACGCTTGAAGAACTCTTTGCTAAGTACAAGTCTGGTGAGGCAAAAGAATTACGCCTGATCCTAAAAGCAGACGTCAAAGGCTCGCTGGAACCCATCATGAATTCGCTTGATGATCTTGGTAAGAAGCAGAAAGATCTCAATATTCAGGTTCTGCACAATGAAACAGGGAATGTAACCGAAAGCGACGTCATGTTAGCAGCGGCTTCAGATGCAATCATTTTAGGCTTTAATGTTGATGCTGATCAGGCAACCCGCCATCTGGCTGAAAACGAAGGAGTCTCCATCCGCTTATATCAGATCATTTACCGCTTGCTGGAGGATGTGGAAAAAGCGCTCGTTGGGCTGCTCGAGCCTGAAATTGTGGAAAAATTGATAGGCAAAGCTGCTGTATTGGCTACTTTCAAGGTGAGCAAGGGCGGGATGGCTGCTGGATGCAGGGTTTTGAACGGTGAAATACGCCGAAACGCCCATGTGAGGGTGATGCGGGAAGGGGATGAGCTGCACACCGGTGATATCGCTGCGCTTAAGCGTGAAAAAGATGATGTTCGCGAGGTACGCGAAGGCATGGAATGCGGCATAACTATCAAGAATTTTGAGGATTTCCAGGTTGGCGATACGATTGAATGTTTCGTCATGGAAAAGTTTGGTGGATAGTCTGTAGATACTATGCAGATTGGAGTTTGGAAATGCCCTCAACATTAAGAATGAAACGAATAAACGACCGGGTAAAGGAAATACTTTCTGTTACCTTGCTGACAAAAATTGAAGACCCGCGGCTTGCAGATGTGTATATTACAGACGTAAAGGTTGACCGCGAACTGGATTATGCCAATGTTTACGTCTCTACTCCCAGTGGGAGAGAAAAATCACAAGAAATTCTGGCAGGATTGAATCATGCCCGCGGTTATTTAAAATACGAACTTGCCAATGAAATAGACCTGCGTGTAATGCCAAAACTGCGTTTCTTTTGGGACCCGACCCCTGAAAAAGCTGATCGAATAGACTCGCTCTTAGCACAGATACACCAGGATGAAACTACTGAAGAAACACTTGGCGAGGTGGACGAAGAGGAGGAAATACAGGATGACAGTTACTCTGGATAATGAAATCCGATCTGAACTTGAAACAGCCCAATCGGTAGTGATTGTTTCGCATGTGAGACCTGACGGGGATGCGGTAGGGTCCCTGCTTGGTTTGGGGCAGGCACTGGTGAATGCAGGCAAGAAGGTTCAATTCGTTCTGCAAGATGGGGTGGCGGAAAAGTATTTGCATCTGGCATCTGCAGATGCAGTAAAACAAGAAATCACGGATCCATTCGATTATCTAATCGTAGTGGACTGCAGCGACATCCAACGCACCGGCACAGTATTGAAGGGAAGGCCTTCTCCGGATTTGGTGATTGACCACCATAAGACCAATCTTCTGTTTGGGAAGCACAACTTAGTGGAGGAAGATGCAGTTGCCACCGCAGCGATGTTGGCGGAACACTTACCTCTTTGGGGTTTGGAAATTGACAAACGTGTTGCGGAGAGTCTGTTGACCGGTATCATTGGTGACACCATCGGTTTTCGCACATCCAATATCTCCTCTCAGGCACTGCGCATTGCTGCAGACTTGATGGATAAGGGTGCAGATTTAGCGCACATCTATTATCAGACCCTGCTCAGCCACTCGGTTGCCGAAATGCGCTATTGGGGGCAGGGACTGAGTTCAATTGAGCATGAGGATGGAATCCTTTGGACAACTTTGACGCTTAATGATAGAATCGCTTCTGGTTATCCTGAAAATGATGACGCAGATTTAATTAATCAACTATCTTCTATCGCAGGTATCCTGATAACAGTTCTTTTTGTTCAGCAAGCAGAAGATAGGGTAAAAGTCAGTTGGCGGTCAGTTTCAGGGATTGATGTTTCGACTATTGCATTTGAGTTTGGGGGTGGCGGCCATGCGGCTGCGGCGGGGGCAGATATTACCGGGAGTTTAGAAGTAGTGCGTAATCAGGTGCTTCAAAAAACACGATCCTTATTAGAAAATTATCAGATCCTATAACTTATTAAATTTTAAAGGCGGAAATCATGCAAGAAAACAACTTTGATGAACCATCCAATGTAACCAGCAATGTTTCTGGAGTTTTGGTAGTGGATAAGCCTGTGGGTTTGTCCTCACATGACGTAGTCCAAATTGTCAGAAATGGCACCAGAATCCGCAGAGCTGGTCATACCGGCACACTGGACCCCAGGGCTTCAGGCGTACTGGTAGTTTTACTTGGACCGGCCGTCCGCTTAAGTGAGTTCGTTTCGGCTTCGGACAAACGCTACCAGGCAGTTATTGAACTGGGAGTCGCGACTGACACCTATGACATGGAAGGTACTGTTCTAAGCCGATCGCCAGTAGAAATCAGCTATGAAGAATTCGAAGAAGCTTTGCAAGGCTTCATTGGTGAATTTGAGCAAAAACCGCCTGCTTATTCAGCCATAAAGGTGAAAGGCCGTAAAGCTTACGAGATGGCACGTAATGGGGAGGAAGTAGACCTTGAACCACGTATGGTACAGGTGCACGAGTTGGAGCTGTTGGATTGGGATCCGCCTGAGGCAGTGATCGATGTGCAGTGCTCTTCGGGAACTTATGTCCGTTCCCTGGCGCATGATCTTGGTGAAAAGCTGGGTTGTGGTGCTACCCTGACCGGATTACGCCGGACTAAAAACGGTCAATTTGGTTTGCGCGATGCTGTTTCGCTGCGAAAACTCCAGGAAGCCTTTACCAATGGCGATTGGTATCGCTATCTAATCCCTGCAGCAGAAGCTCTGGGTGATTGGTACTCCGTTGAATTGACAGTGGAACAGGTGGACGAGGTGCGTCACGGCCATCGCATTCCTGCTGCTGAGGTAATGCCCGAAGGAAAATGGGCAAGAGCGATAA
The DNA here is from genome assembly GCA_964455505.1 of uncultured Anaerolineaceae bacterium. Classification (GTDB taxonomy): domain Bacteria; phylum Chloroflexota; class Anaerolineae; order Anaerolineales; family Anaerolineaceae; genus Mesolinea. The sequence continues at coordinate 22,009 of CAYVWM010000016.1, read as the reverse complement.
GTGAGGAAGGAGAACTGGTGGCGTTGGTGGAATATGACATCGCTACCAATGAATGGCAGCCGCGTAAGGTGTTCTTCCTGTAAAGCCATATTGAATTTGATAGATAACCCTTCTTCAGCGTACCGCAGAACAGGGTTATTTTTTTAAAAACGTTACTGATGAGGTTTTTTTGACACAATTTTTCTCGGGTTATCCCGAAAATTGGACTGCCCCAATTTGGTTGACCATTGGAAATTTTGATGGGATGCACCTTGGACATCAGTCTTTAATCGACTGTGTTTGCCAAACCGCCAGGGAAAAGTGTGCCAATGCAGGTCTGATAACATTTAATCCGCACCCAAAAGTTTTCTTTCAAAATTTGTCAACACCTTTTTATCTGGCGACAGACTTGGAAAAAACGGCTCTGATTAAAAAAACAGGATTGGACCTGGTTGTCACTTTACCCTTTGTTCAAGAATTAGCCGAACAAACACCAGAAATGTTCCTTTCTGCTCTAACCCACCACTTAAATGTGGAAGGCCTGGTTGTAGGACAGAATTTTTCCCTTGGGAAAGGCGGGAGTGGGACCACTTCTGTTCTCAGAAAAATTTGCAGCGATCTGGGAGTGCAATTTTTGACGGTTGAACCGTTATCTATGGATGGCGTTATTGTCTCTTCTGCAAGGGTGAGGGAGTTGGTGGAAACCGGAAACGTAAGCAGTGCACGCAGACTCCTCGGAAGGCCGTATAGCGTTGCCAATCACGTTATCAGAGGTAAAGGGCTTGGCTCAAAATTAGGCTTCCCGACGGCTAATATTATGGTCGATCCGATGAAATTACTCCCAAAATACGGGGTTTACGCCACAGTTATCCAGGTGAATGGCGACAGGTACCTTGGGGTTACAAATGTAGGCATACGCCCCACTTTTGAAACTGCGAGCCAACCAACTATAGAAACATTGCTGCTTGACTTCGATGGTAATATCTACCAGGAATATTTGCAGGTCAACTTCATTGAGCGCATCCGTAATGAGCGCAAGTTTGCCTCTGGAAGCGAATTGATCACTCAGATTGAATCAGACAAAATCCAAGCCAGGAGGATCCTAACCAATGAGCCTGAATCGCAGAATCTATCGACTTAGCCCCAGTCAACTGAGTGCTGAGACTATTGCGGTCACTTTTGCAAAAACCTCACGCTCTCCCGAACCATTTGATGTCATTGCTGCTGAATTAGATGAGCAAAAATCAGCGCGATTCAGTGAAAAATGGATCGTTGGTTACGGCCATTCAAGTGTTGCAGAACACGCAGTACTTCATTTAGCATTGGAAAACGTATCCCGATTGGCGATTGAAAATATTGAATCTAATCGCCTTGCTTCTTATACCGAAAAATCCACACGCTATCAGGAGTGGAACGCCAAAGCTTATGTCGTTCCGCCTGAGATTATGGGCACTGATTTTGAGAGAATGTACCTAGACGGCATGGACGGCCTGTTTAGCGAATATGCTGAAGCATTGGTTCTTCTGCGCGAATGGAGTGAAGTCAGTACCCCCCGATTAGAGGGGGAAAGCGATAAAGCCTGGGCAAATCGCGCCAGAGTAAAAGCTGTGGACATTGCCAGATTCCTGCTTCCTGCGGCGTCGATGGCTAATGTGGGGGTAACTATCAATGCGCGTGCGCTGGAGTATGCCATCAAAAAAATGCTGACCTCCCCATTGGATGAAGTACGTCAAATTGGTGCTGATGTAAAAAAAGTGGCTACTGAGGAGTTGCCAACGCTGGTTAAATATGCCAACCCGATGACGTATATGGATGGGGTCAGAGAAGTATTCAACAAGAGTGCTTCAGCAATTGCCAGTGTGGAACCTTTAGCAGATTGTAAACTCACGAGCTATGACCCGGAGGGTGAAGCGAAAGTCTTAGCTGCACTTCTGTATCGCTTTGGCGAATCTGGTTATCGTGAGTGTTTTGAAAAGGTCCAAGCGCTAACCTCCTCAGAAAAAGGCCAACTTTTGGATGCCTTGTTTAATCAATTAGGGGACTTTGACGTTCCACTGCGGGAATTGGAATACACCCAATACGGTTTTGACTTAATCATGGATCAGGGGGCCTACTTTGAATTTAAACGCCATCGGATGATGACCCAGACTCCGCAGACACTTACCACCAGGCTCGGATTTGCGATTCCACGGGGGTTCACCGAAGCGGGCTTAGAGGAACGCTACCGCCGCGCAATGGGCTTGGCAGCAAACCTTTATGAACAGCTGGCTGTGTGGAATCCGGCAGTTGCTTCGTATGTCGTTCCCAACGGCTACAACCGGCGAGTGTATTGTCAATTGAATCTGCGCGAGGCTTTTCATTTCATCAAACTGCGCTGTAACCTCAATGCCCATTTTTCGATCCGTAGGGTTGCCAGACAAATGTTTGAACAAGTTGAAAAGGTTCATCCGCTTTTCAGTGCGAGGATTTGTCATCGAAACGCTGAAACAGCAGAGTCGATCAGAGAAGCTTGTTTTACTGAGATATCTGCACTGCCCTAATGAATGTCTTCAAGAAAACTGGTTTTTTACTTCTTCGCGAAATCTGACGGTTAGCATTGATTCCAGATTAACTTGCGTCTAATTATTTGGGTTAGCCTCGAAGACGGGCTGGGGGTTTAAGGCGGCTATTTCCGGGTATTTTGATTTAGAAAATTTAATGGTGGAATTGGTCAAAGCAGGTTAGGGCTGCCTTATTACAAAAGAAGCTGAGATTGGCAAAATTCGGCTTAATTGCAGGCGTTTGTTGTTCTGGTACTAAGAAGTTATCCTAATTAGATCAGCCATTCAATAAAGAAAACTCTACTTTTTTATGTATTTTGCGTAATCCCAAAGAGGCAGTGGTGGTGCTATCTGCAGGCTTCTGAAAGTTATGGTGTCGAATTATTACCCAAAATGGGTATTGCAGATACAATTATATTGGTACGAAATTGATTGTTACCTAATCAAGAAAAACTATTACGAAAGGTTTTTTATGGAAACTCATCTGTATTTATCTCTCATTCCAGAAGCCCTAATTGTTTCAATGCTCTCCCCTGAGGAATTTGGCACCTACTACGCCGTGGGTTCCGCCAAAAAATCGCGGGGTCAGGCTATGTTCTTTGAGGTGGATGTGAATTTCAGGGATCCCTATTTCCACATGGAAGAAGCTCTAACCCGCTGCGTACCGCATGATGATGGAACGCCCAAATCCTCTATATATGTTTCTGTTTACCGTGTATTGGAACATATGGATCTGGATGCACTTCAGGCACTTTACCTGACCACCCAGGATGGCAGAACCTTGGGACTTAAGGCTTCTAACGATATACCCCGGTATGACCAGGAACTCCATCTTTATCAGGAGATTGCACCAGTGACACCGCTTATTGTCAGCCGTCTAAACCCACAGGAATTCTATGAGCTGATCGTGAAAACGCCAAGCTCCCTGATTACTGTCCCAGCGATTACCTTCGCTGAGCTGCAATTGGGAGAACTGGCACTTGACCCTGAAATGGGTTTGATGGACGATTTGCCATATCAAAACAGCGACCACTTGCGTCAGTGCCTTACAGATGTGAAGACGAAGTATATATCTACCAAGATGGTCGACCGAGTGCACTCCCCCAGTCTTCCTTATCGAACCATAAAAAATGGAGTATTTGTTGGCAACGCCAAGCAATTGAAATATTATCCAATGCCATCTCGGGATACGTTGCGCAACGATAATTACCGTTGGTTCCGTTCAGCAAATATGTAAAAATTGATCCCTTTTTGGGATTGTAACTATAGGAGTCTTAATGAACTTTACAAGTTGGGTTTATGTTGGTGTTATTGGGGGTGTAATTTCTATCGGGGTAGCCTTGTATCTATACTTCTGGGTCATGAAGCAGGATCCAGGCACTGAGAAAGCTCAGGAAGTATCAAGTTGGATCAGGAATGGCGCAAACACATATTTGAAAAAGCTTTACACTTCCCTTGCGACGCTGGCAGTTATTTTGGGCGTTGTAATTGCCCTGATCTTCAGTTTCAATTTTGAACACATCGGCACAACTGGAGTACACCTTGAGCCGCGCAATGGGTTGATTATGGCAATCGCATTTATTTTGGGAGCGCTCTCCTCCGCAATTGCTGGTTTCATGGGCATGCGTGTTGCAGTTGAGGCTAATGTGCGCACCGCTACCGCTTCAAAAAAGAGCCTTTCCAGCGCTTTTAAATTGTCATTTTACGCCGGGTCGGTTTTAGGGTTGGCAATTGTTGGCCTGGCCGTTATAGGCATGTCTGTCATTTTCCTGCTTACCAAATCTTCGCAAGCAGTTTTGGGATTTAGTTTTGGCGCTTCGACCCTTGCCCTGCTGGCAAAGGCAGGCGGCGGTATCTACACCAAGACAGCAGATATTGCTGCCGATCTTGTTGGTAAGGTGGAAATTGGCATCCCTGAGGATGATCCCCGCAACCCAGCAGTGGTCGCCGACAACGTCGGGGACAATGTAGGTGACGTGGCAGGAATGGGCGCAGATATCTTTGACAGTTACGTGGCCAGTGCAGTTGCTGTTATGCTTTTGGGAGGATCATTCGCCCTGACGGAACAATATCAATACACGGTGATTCCGCTAATCCTGTGTACACTCGGAACTTTTGCATCGCTGCTTGGGATACAATTTGTGCGGGTCAAAGAGGGCGGTAAGCCCGGTCCGGCACTTAATCGAGGCACAATTATCACCTGTATTCTCTATGCTGTGATGCTGGTGGCGCTGGTGCTGATTGGAAAACTGAATATGGGAATACTCTGGGCTGCCCTGATTGGAATTATTACTGGGGTGGTCATTGGGTTCACTTCAGATTTCTTCACCAATGAAAATTACAAACCGATTAAGGAAACTGCAAGAGTATCCACTTCTGGTTCTGCGGTTAATATCATCACAGGTTTTAGTTATGGGCTGATCTCCATTGTCCCTTCAATTTTGGGGGTTGTAGTTGCAACATTGGTTTCTTATAACGTTGCCGAAGCCAACGGACTGCCTGGTATCTATGGGATTGGAATTGCAGCTGTGGGGATGCTTTCAATCAGCGGGATGATTGTTTCTGCTGATGCTTACGGACCGATTGTTGACAATGCCCGCGGTATTGCTGAAATGGCGGGTATGGGCCAGGAAGTTATCGACCGGGCTGATGTGTTGGACGCCGCTGGCAACACGGCTAAAGCTATAACCAAGGGCTTTTCTATCTCTGCTGCTGCCCTGACCGTTTTGGCGCTATTTGCAGCGTATTCTGAAACGGTCACAGCAAATGGCGTGGATATTCAGATTAGTTTGCGGGACCCGATGGTGGTAGCTGGTGTACTTTTAGGAGCAATGACCCCGCCGCTTTTCAGTGCCCTTTTGATGCTCTCCGTTACCCATAACGCTTTTGATATGATTGAAGAAATACGCCGTCAGTTCCGTGAAAAACCTGGGATATTGGCAGGAACTGAAAACCCGGACTACGACAGCTGCGTTGGGCTTGCTGCGCACGGTGCGCTGTCCTCCCTGGTTTTGCCAGCATTCCTGGCTGTCGGTCTGCCCTTGCTGGTGGGTTTCTTGCTTGGCCCGGACTCGTTGGGAGGTTTTCTTGGTGGGGCAATTTTTACCGGCGTTATTTTTGCTCTGTTGATGGCTAATTCCGGGGGTTTATGGGATAACGCCAAGAAGTATATTGAAACTGGCAAGCACGGTGGACCGGGATCTGAAGCACATAAAGCAGCAGTTGTCGGCGATACCGTCGGTGATCCTTTCAAAGATACGGCTGGTCCATCTCTGAATACACTGATTACGGTAATGTCGCTGGTATCCTCACTGTTTGCACCGATTATTGCAGTATTTCATTTGTTCTAAACCCGATCTTTAATAAACAAACGAGAGTTGCAATCTATTTGCAGCTCTCTTTTTTTTTATATTTTTAGAAGTTTAGTAAATGGCTAAAAGTATCTAACGGTTGAGATATGCATGGGATTTTATTGCTGTTTTTAAACTTTCAACTATGTCTTCTGGAAAGAAGTCAAAGTAAGAACGAATCTGCCTTTCTATTTCTTTGCCTTCTCTATCTGCCAGAATTTGTTTTAGCAGGTATGCGGTCTCGTAGGGTGTGCGCTCTGCCAAAACCGAAATTACCTTGCGCAGGTTGTTGTTTTGCATCTGTTCAGCAGTTTGAATAAAAGGTCTGATCTGTTTAAAAAGAAAGGGTAAATCGGCGTCATCATGTTTTTCAATGATGACTGCCAGTCCTTTCAGCCCCAAATTTTGCATGCGAGGGTCATTGCTCTCCAACAAGTGCCTGATCAGAAATTTCCATTCAGTGTTTGCAGTAAGGTTGAGGTTTCCTGTAACTCTATTAAAAATACTCTCAACCACAGCATTGTCTACCGGTTCTTTGAGCCAATTTATGGTTATTTCAACCTTTGAAGGGGATATAGTTTCAGGTAATACGCCAAGAAGGAAAGCCGCCAAATCCTGAGCCTCGAAATACGGATCTTTGCGTAATTTTTCGATCAGAACAATGGCTGGCTCTGGATTCTTTTGAGCGTAGGATTTCAAACCAGTTTCAAGGATGGGGAAAACTTGAATTGGTAAATCGTAGGTTCGCAGGAAGGATTTGGGCAGGTTCTCCCGATTCCTCTTTCGAAAGCGCTGATGGTAGGTTTCCATCAATTCGTGGAACTCTTTAATAAAAGTTTGGGGATCCTCCAAATGACTGGCTAAAGTATCAACCTGTTGGCGTAATATGTTCAGGTCTATAGCGGTCATGGCAGCGTCGGTCTATCAAAAATTAAAAAGTCTTAACTTGATTAATACGCCCTGGCAAAATAGGCTTTAGTTTTGGTCTTTCTGCCGCTGAAAAAACACGTTCCTTCGCCCAGATTTGTGCTGTCCGCAAAACAGCGCAGGGTGGCTTTTGTTTCCTCTTTTATTCTGGCTTCATTTTCAGCGTCATCGCTCCACCAACCTATTGCCCAACCCTTATTCGAAACGATTTCTTTAAAAGTTTCGTAATCGGTCGCTTCGAAAATATGCGAGTCGCGGAATTCAGTTGCCTTTTTCAACATACTCTCCTGAATATCCGCAAGTATGTCTCTGACCGCTGTTTCCAATCCGTCCATGTTTACGATGGTTTTTCCATCTCTGCCAGGAATATCCCTGCGGCTGAACATTACAGTGTGGTTATTCACATCTTTTGGTCCAATTTCAATGCGCAGCGGCACACCTTTTAGCTCCCAATCGTTGAATTTAAAGCCAGGTGTAAGGGAATCGCGGTCATCTACTTTTATTCTGAATTCTTGAAGTTGCGCGCTAACTTTGGCAACGGTCTCCATGACAAGGGATTTTTCTTCATCGGATCGATAGATAGGCACAATCACAATTTGGTATGGCGCAAGATTGGGCGGAAGGATCAAACCTTTATCGTCACCGTGAGTCATGATGATTGCGCCAATAAAGCGGGTGGATAGCCCCCAAGAAGTGGTCCAGCAATACTGAAGCTGATTATTTTCGTCCAGGAATTTTATGTCAAAGGCTTTTGCAAAATTTTGTCCCAGCAGATGAGAAGTGCCTGACTGGAGCGCTTTTGTGTCACCCATCATCGCTTCGATGGAATAGGTATGCACTGCGCCGGCAAATTTTTCAGAATTGCTTTTGATACCGGGGATGACAGGAACTGCAGCCTCTTTGCGGGCAAAATCAGCATAAACATTAAGCATGCGTTCAGTTTCTTCCACTGCTTCCTGTTCAGTTGCATGGGCGGTGTGACCTTCCTGCCAATAGAATTCCAGGGTTCGCAGGAAAAGTTTGGTCCGCATTTCCCAGCGTACGACATTTGCCCATTGGTTGATCAAGACCGGTAGATCCCTATAAGATTGGATCCATTTGGAATACATTGTGCCTATGATTGTTTCAGAAGTAGGCCTCACAACTAGCGGTTCTTCAAGTTCTTGGCCTCCGCCATGTGTAACGACGGCAAGTTCCGGAGAGAATCCTTCAACATGCTCTTGTTCCTTGGACATGAATGATTGGGGTATGAGCATGGGAAAAGCAGCATTGACATGTCCGGTGGCTTTAAAACGTTGGTCCAGGGCTTTCTGGATATTCTCCCAAAGAGCCCATCCGTAAGGCCGGACAACCATGCAGCCGCGGACGGGTGCATAATCTGCAAGTTCGGCACGAATAACCAATTGGTTGTACCACTCAGAAAAGTTTTCTTGTCGTGTGGGAAGTTTTTGTTCCATTTTATTCCTTCGATGTGATATGTCGGTTGAGCAAAGCGACAGCTGAGGTTGGGTCCTGAGCAAATAATAGGCGTTGTTGATCCGTTCTGGAAACCAGATGGGAATTTTGGCTAAAAAAAGTAGTAAAAGTAGCGTGCCAAACCTCGCCCATTAAGATGCAAGGCCTGGCTGGGACTGCACCAATGCCCATCAGATTTAGCGCAAGTGTAATTTCAGCGAGGGTACCAATACCACCTGGAAGTGCAATTACCCCATTCGGTTTGCGTGTGAGTATTTCAAGCCTTTCAGTTAAGGATTTTGTAGAAATCTCTTGCTTAACCCATTGATTGGCGCTGCCGGGTCGAAAAGCTTCAATCTCCTGGCAAGTGACGCCAATGGTGTGCCCTGCGATTTCGCTGGCTCCCCGGCTGACTGCTTCCATTGTTCCACAGTAACCCCCAGTCATAACCGTGTAACCGCTTTGGGCGAGCAATTTTCCCAATAATAAACCGGTCTGGTAAAGCGGTTCACCTGGTGTAGTATTGGCGCTTCCAAATACTGAGATAATCATGCTTGCTCCTGCGAGGTGGTATGTTCTGGCCAATTCCTGGAATAATTTTGATCAATCTTATTCAGGATTGCTTGTTCAAGGTCAATGCCAGCAATACTCGAAAGCTGCAATAAATAGAGGGCAACATCTGCTAATTCTCCAGCGAGCCCTTCGCTATCCGCGGTCTCGTCCTGCCACTGGAAATATTCCAGGACTTCTCCAGCTTCAAGTGACAGTGAAATTGCCAGATTGCGCAGGGTTTGTTGTTTGGGCGAATCCGGTTTATACCAACCTTTGGCAGTTACCAAGCCGTGCATTTTTTGAGTCAGATCGTCGAGGTTCATAAAGATAATATTATACCTGACACATCACCGTATCCGTGGTCCAGAGCTCAATACCAGGTTGATTGGGTAAAATGGAGTTTTTGATACTATTAATTGCCAAAAAAGAGTTGTTTCCAGATTTCGAAACGGGTGAGAACAGGCACTTCTTTATCGGGTGTAGGGGTTGGTGTGAAAACCTGGGTTTGCGGCGGGATGATAATGATGGGGTAGTCGCCTTCCTGAATCAGCCGGCCGCGTTCGCGCGCCCATTCTTCCACTGCCCGTTCAGAGGTCGCATACAGAATTTGGGCTTCAACTTTTTGTTTTGTTGATTCCAGATTGGCAATTTTTGTGTTGAGAATGCTTTCCTGTTGTTCCAGTTCAAGCATGCGGACCATGCGATTGTTGAAATCCATCATTAAGAAAACGAGGATAACAATCACGATAACCAGCAGAATTCGCCGGTCATTCCATTTGAATTGCTTGATTTTTGATAATAACGACTGCATATGCCCTGTTCAGTTGCAAATATTGTACCATTCCTGTAAATTTTGGAAAGTATAAAAATTTGGTAAAAAAAACGCAACCTCGTGGTTGCGTTTATGCCGAAGGAGAGATTTGAACTCTCACGGGCTCATTGCCCACTACGCCCTGAACGTAGCGCGTCTGCCAGTTCCGCCACTTCGGCTTGGAGAGTATATTGTATCCAATCCCATGAATTTGTCAACAAACTGAGAAGGTTCTGTGAAGCAAATATCAAAACAGCTAAATTTGGCATTTTGCTGGCCATTCCGATTGCCTGGTCTGGCATAAATAATGCAACTATTTGTTAGATGGAAAGATTGAAAATAGGTTTGCAAAAAGAACACCGTCAAAGTAATCCCAAAAGGTTTGCGTGGGCAGCGGTTGTGGGATTGATTGCTGTTGTATTCCTTCTGAGTGGTTGTTACCAACCAGCGTTCAACTATGATCCTTGGCGCGTGCCATCAGGTAATAGTGTCAATCAGGAAACAATAGGGACTGAGGAAAGTAAACCAATTACAGTTACCAAAACTCCCGCAAAGCAATTTACTTCTGCGCCAGGCGGACCAACTCCAACCCCAAATCAACCTGCTGTTTTGCCCACACTGAGAGCAGAGACCACGATTTATACCGTCCAATCTGGTGATAGTCTGGCAAGAATTGCGCTCCGCCACCAGGTATCGGTAGCCCAAATCTTGAAGGAGAATGAGGCTATCAAAGATCCGAACCTGATTGAACCAGGTCAGGAACTCATCATTCCACCAGCAAGTGCAAATGAATTGGCGCCTGCTTTCAAGATTTTGCCAGATTCAGAATTGGTATACAGTCCAACTGCTATCGGTTTTGACACGGAAGCAGTAGTGCAGCAACTTGGCGGGGCATTGGCAGGTTTTACTGAAGAATTGGAGGACGGCAGCAAACTGACCGGTGGGGAAGTTGTCCAGAGAGTGGCAGAAGAATTCTCAGTTAATCCTCGGCTCTTATTAGCTGTTCTTGAGTACCGCAGCGGCTGGCTTACTGGAACTATCTCCACAGAAGCCTCTGTAGATTATCCGCTGGGATTAAGGGATAGCAATCGCAAAGGTCTATACAAACAGCTCAGTTGGGCTGCCAATGAAATGACGCGTGGATACATCCTTTGGGAGGATAAGTCTGTAGCCGTATGGACTCTGGCAGATGGAGAAGTTGTCCGGATTGACGCAACAATCAACGGTGCTACTGCAGGGATGCAGTATATGCTGGGCTTGCTGCTTGGTAAAAGCGAATGGAAATCAGCGGTAACGGAACCCGGATTTTTTGCCACATATCAAAACTTGTTTGGCTTCCCATTTGCATTCTCGTATGAACCCCTTATTCCCGAGAATCTGAAGCAGCCAGAGTTAACACTTCCCTTAAATCCGGGCGATACCTGGTATCTGACAGGTGGACCGCATCCCGGTTGGGGAACCGGGTCTGCCTGGGCTGGGATAGATTTTGCCCCGCCTGGCGAAGAATATGGTTGTTACGATAGCGATGCTCCTGTGACTGCAATGGCAGATGGTGAGATTGTAAGATCAGAAAATGGGGTTGTTGTTCTTGATTTGGATGGGGATGGGCTGGAGCAAACTGGATGGAGCGTTGTCTACATGCACGTTGCGAGCAGAGATCGGGTGGCTTCAGGAACTCAGGTAAAGCAAGGAGACTTTATTGGTTATCCCTCATGCGAGGGTGGTTATTCAACCGGTACCCATCTGCATGTCGCCAGAAAGTACAACGGCGTTTGGATGGCAGCAGATGGTGATGTCCCATTCAATATGGGCGGTTGGATCGCTTCAAGTGCAGGCATTGAATATGACGGATTCTTGGTAAAAGATGGACAGACAATCGAAGCCTTTAATGGCCGTGCCGATTTCAACCAAATCGGCTGGTAAAAATACGCGTGAAGACCGTCTGCGAATTCGCAGACGTATGCGGCGCCGCAGGCGTCAACGTTTGGTCTTAACCGCAATATTTATTTCGATAGCTGCCTGCGCTCTCGTTTTTCACAAAACACATGCACCTCAGGCCAAACAGGCTGTCCAAAATGTGACGCCCATGATGAGCGCTACGGCAACGATTGAAAAATCGGTACCTGACCCGGTCGAAGCAGTTTTAGCACCTCAGCAATCGTTAATGCAGCAAGTTAACTCAGAGACATCCCCAAATTCACCCACACCTACAGCTACTCCAGTAGTTTTACCCACACAGGCGCAATTTGTGGCTTATGAGAAGGACATGCCCATTTTGTATTATTCTCAGAGCGGGGACAGTCTGGGGGTTCTGGCTGTACGTTTTGGTGTGGAAGTAAGTGATATTACTTCTACTACTGTTTTGCCGGAGCAAGGCTTTATTCCAGAAGGACAATTATTATTGATTCCGGCAAGGCTTGAATCGACCAGCTCAACCTTGAAATTGTTTCCAGACACCGAAATGGTAAACTCCCGTTCGGCCCTGGATTTTGATGTGGATGCCTATGTTCAACAAGCAGGGGGCTATCTTTCTACTTACAGTGAAACGGTTTACTCGTTAGGATACATCAGTGGGGCAGAGATTCTGAGAAGAGTTGCGTTGGACTTCTCAGTGCATCCGCGTTTGCTCTTAGCCTTATTGGAATACCAGAGCGGCTGGGTTTTTGGGCAGCCGTATAACGATTTCGTGCGCAGTTATCCGATGGGTTTGGAAGAATCAGGACAAAGGGGATTGTACAAACAACTTGTTCTTGCAGCAGGTAAAATAGGCACAGGATATTACGGTTGGAGGGAAGGCACTCTGGTTGCACTAAAGTTTCCAAACGGTAGTGTTCTAAGACTTGCGGCAGAGTTGAATTGCGGCACAGTTGGTTTGATGTATTTCTTCTCACAAACTCAAGACTTGGAAAATTGGGCTGCATCCCTCTATGCAGAGGACAGTTTTTTGACCACCTACGAAACCATGTTTGGCAACCCCTGGATGATTTCCCAAAATTATGAACCCATATTCACCCCTGATGTTCTCCAGCCTGAGATGATTTTGCCATTTGAGATGGGCATCACCTGGTCTTATACCTGCGGACCGCATGCAGCATGGGGTGCTGCTGAGGTCAGGGCTGCACTTGATTTTGCCCCTCCTGGCGATGCGCCCGGGTGTGTCCCAAGCAATCATTGGGTTGTGAGTTCCACGCCTGGCCTTGTAGTACGGTCTGGTGATGGATTGGTTGTGGTGGATGTGGATGGTGACGGTTTGGAACAAACAGGTTGGAACATTATTTACTTACATGTTGCTACGTCCCAGCGGGTTAAGGTTGGAACATGGTTGGAAACAGGCGATCGCATTGGGCATCCATCCTGCGAGGGAGGGATTTCAACAGGCACACATTTGCACATTGCCAGAAAATATAATGGCGAATGGGTTCCCGCAGAGGGTCCGCTTACGTTTGAGCTGAGCGGCTGGAAGGCAAAAGTGGGTTCGTTCGTGAATTCTGGCTGGCTGATAAATGGCGATCAGGTTGTTCGGTATAACATTTACGGCTCTTCAATCTCGCACATTACACGCTACGAATAAGACTTAAGTAAGATATGGTATAGTTGCGAACACCATTACCTGCAGGTATCGGTAGCTATGTCAAAAATAATTCGAAAATTTTACCTGGGGATTTCCTTCCTCATGGTTTTGATACTGTTAGTTTCGGGCTGCAGTGCAGCCCATCCCACCTACATTGTGCCAGACGGTCAAGAAGGCGTAGAAGAACTTCTGCCAACGTCCACCCCATTTCCGGCACGTCCTGTTTATGATCCTGGTACACTCGTAGACTATATTGCCCAAAGTGGAGACAACCTTTCTCTCCTTGCGATCCGGTTTGGGACAACCCCAGAGGAAATTATCCGGGCGAATCCCCAAATACCGGAAAGTGCCACCACGATGCCTCCGGGATTTCCCATGAAGATGCCCATTTATTACGAACCATTATGGGGCACCGCTTACCAAATTTTGCCGGATGCCGCTTTTGTGTACGGTCCAGATCTCTTGGACTTTGACCTTAAAACGTTCCTTGACAATTCCCCAGGCTGGTTTAAAACCTACGAAACTTACATTCAGGAAGAGCATAAAGATGCAGTGGGTTTGGTAACATGGATCTGTGAAAACTATAGTATTAATCCCAAAATGCTATTAGCGCTGCTCGAATATCAAACGGGCATTCTCACCAATCCTGTTCGCGATCGATCGATAGAAAGTAATCTGCTGGTTGCCAGCGATCAATACACCGGTGTTTACCTGCAGTTGTATTATGTTGCCGATATTCTCAATGATGGGTATTACCGCTACAGACAGGGCGAACTAACGGCAATCGAACATCTGAATGGGGAATTGGAAAACATAGATCCATGGCAAAACGCCGCGACGGTTGCACTGCAATTTTATTTTTCTCAGTTTTTGGATGGTGAAGCATACAGAAGAGCAATAGGTCCGGATGGTTATGCTAAAACGTACCAGGATATATTTGGCAATCCCTGGGAACGGGATACGATTGTCCTCCCTGGCAGCCTGACCCAACCTCAATTTATCCTCCCTTTTGAGGACAACACCGTCTGGTCTTATACTGGCGGACCGCATGGCAGCTGGGGAGCGCTTAAACCCTGGGCAGCAGTGGATTTTGCCCCTCCAGCAGTCAGCGCAGGGTGTGTTGCTACAAGTGCCTATGCCGTTGCCGTTGCGGATGGTGTAATTGCCCGCACAGGCATCGGGATCGTTGTGCTCGACCTGGACGGAGATGGCGATGAGCGGACAGGTTGGAATATGTTTTACCTGCATGTTGCCCAGGAAGGAAGGGTGGAACAAGGTGCTGTTGTTAAGCAGGGTGACCTCATTGGACATCCTTCTTGTGAGGGCGGTAAAGCCACAGGAACGCACATTCACATCGCCCGAAAGTACAATGGGGAGTGGATTTCCGCGGTAGGCGTGATACCTTTTGATCTGGAGGGATGGATACCGGTCGAAGGCGTAGCGGCTTACCAGGGCTTATTGGTACGGGGGTCGGATGTGGTAAGAGCCAGCACAAAATCTGACAGTGCCAGTATGATTAGCGCTGAATAGAAGGTCTTGATTTTCATATCCAATAAATCAATACAGATGAAAAAAGAGTTGAACCGATCGGTTCAACTCTTTTACTTTATAGATTATCGGTGGCTTCAAAGTCCCAGGTCGTGAGGGTTAACAGGGCTGCCGTTATATCGAATTTCGAAATGCAGATGTGGTCCGGTTGATTGCCCTGTCGAGCCCATGTAACCAATCAGTTCTCCTGCTGAGACAACATTGCCGCATCCGTGGATGAAACCGCCATCCATGATGTGTGCATATAAACTCAGGTAACCATTACCGTGATCGATCACGATAGTGTTGCCATAGCCGCGCGTGGACCATCCTGAATATATGATGACACCGGTATCGGTTGCGTAGAGCTCATACCCCATTCTGCCGGCGTAATCCAGCCCGTTGTGGGTTGGCGGATTGTATTCATACCCGGAAATCCAATGTTCTGAGGTTGGAAACTGCCAGTAGCCTGTTCCAACGGCGTTGGCGGTGCTGTTGCAGGCGTAAGCCCCCAAATAGGAAACATTGGGGTGGGTTCCTATGCCATCTTCGCCAGGTGTTACGGTAGTAACCCAGGTGGCTGGAGGTCGGGTTCCGCCAGGTACGAAGAGCAATGTGCCCGCTCTGATGTTTGGCTGGCTGTATTCCCCGATGCTTTCTGCATCCAGGTTGTTCAATGGTTCATCGAGTATCGCTTCGGGAGAAACCTGGTAAAACTCGGAAACCCCATTTAAGCCTTCACCAAAACTCCAACCGTGCAAAACGCCATCAGAAGGCAATATAAAAAGCTTTTGGCCAATGTAGATACCGTCCGGTGTATCGCCAATCAAGTAGCGGTTTGCCCACAGGACGGTTTCCGGTTTCAGACCAAATTTTTCTGCCAGCGTAAAGATCGTCTCGCCTTCATTGACAACGGCAGCAATGATTTGTTGGCGGGGCGCAGGATGTGTTTCAGGTGTTCCCACCGGCAGCTGTTTGAGCAATTGTTTTGCTGCAAAGGTTAATAAGCCGTCAGGCGATAAGGTTTCCGGTCTGGTGCCGCCAGGAATAACCAATCGTGTGCCTGGAGCGATATTGGGGAGGCTCAGGTCTCCAAGTGCTGCACGATCCAAACCATTTAGCGGATAATCAATAATGTCATCCGGCGTTACTCCATAAAATTCAGAAACCCCATTCAGTCCTTCACCCTGCTGCCACATGTGATATACCCCATCTACAGGGAGAATAAACAGTGGTGTACCAGGAACATAGGATTGAAGATCGCTTCCTAATTCGTAATAATTTGACCAGAGAATGGTCTCGGGCGAGAGATTGAATTTTTCGGCGATAATGTAAATGGATTCCCCTTCAGCAATGGTGTACGTGATTACACTGCTGCGAGGTGTGGGTGAGGGTAAGAAAATGGTTTGTTCTGCAGTCTGTGTAGGGAAAGGGGATGGCGCTAAAGTAACTGCCTGACTGAGTGCAACCAGGGGTTGGCTCAAGGTCTCTGAAATTGTTGGGGTAATTTCGGTGGTCCCGTTCTGATCGTCCGGTTTGTTAAAAAACCAGACACTGAACATAATCAGCGCCAGCAATACAAGGATCAACGCAATCCGCATACCAGGTTGTTTCAAAATTGGCTCAGAGGGCTCACCCTGTAGTGTCGGTTGGATTTCCTCTGCTTTTTCCAGGTCTGAATTGATATTCAGGTCGTTTTGGTCATTGTTTTCGTTATTTTTTGTTGCCATACGTACTCCAGGTTTGCATAATAACCAAGTATCTGGGGGGTGTCAAGTCAGGTATATTTGCGAAAAAGGTTATTATTTGGGATTGAGTGCGCTCAGTTTGGTCTATTGTGCAAAGTACTTGTTAAGTAAATAGGAAAGATCAGCCTGGCTGTGGCGCGCTATCGCAGCGAAAAATGCTTCCCTATTTGCGAGTTGGTAGGTATTGGTAAGAGCGTAATCCTTGAGAGCAGCAAAGAAAGCTTCATCGCCAATGGTGTCCCGGATTTCCTGCATGAACATAGCGCCGCGCAGATATACGGCATCCCGATACTTGGGATACCCTCCCGGGATATAGATGTCAGAATTAACATACCCCTGAGGAGCAAAGCCGATGATACGATTATCCCACCACCATTGAACCAGATCTGGGTGGTAGCGCTGGTAATAGAGTGCTTCGTGGTAAGTTGCCAAAGCCTCATCGAGCCAGGGTTCGGCTG
The DNA here is from genome assembly GCA_964455505.1 of uncultured Anaerolineaceae bacterium. Taxonomy (GTDB): domain Bacteria; phylum Chloroflexota; class Anaerolineae; order Anaerolineales; family Anaerolineaceae; genus Mesolinea. Next base: position 5,091 of record CAYVWM010000016.1, on the reverse strand, counting down.
CCTGATCGTTACCAACCAGGCTGTAAAACCACTGGTGTGAAATTTCGTGCGGGGTGAGAATAGTCAGATTGGTTTTTGGGGTCTGATCGTAAAAGTCAAACACACCATAACTGATCATGACCATACCATCCATCTCCATGTTGTGGATAAAATCGGCGACCACAATGGAAAGCATCTCGCGTGGATAGGGATAATACAGTTCGCCAAAGAGTTTGATAGCGTTGGCAGCCAATTCTGTGACTGCCTCCCCTGAAGGAACATGCTCGTGAAAACAATAGGAATGGATTTTTACCCCATCCACTTCGATTTCGTGTTCAACATAGCTATCGCTGATAGAAAATGCAAATGCCCGCGCTAATTCGAGATGATAGCTCCAGATACCATTTTCTTCGATCCCTGGGGCGCTGGCAGCGATTTCAATCAATTCCTGCCGATCGGTTAACTGCAGAGTCACATCAAAATCCGAAATTTCGTTGACAACATACTCTCCAACCAGCATGTTATTTTCGATTTGGCGGGGGTGGGTTATCCATCCTTGCTCGGAATCGAAAGGCGGGATGTAGGGATACCAGTTCGACAGGTTGGTTTGCCTGCCAGAGATGCCAAATGTTCCCTCGGTCGTGGGCAAGTTTAACCTGTAAGTGATATTGATGCGGGTGGTTTGCCCTGGTTCAAGCGGTGGGTCAAACTGGACGAACATGTTCACCCCATCATCTCTCCAGGTAAAATTTGCACCGGTCTCTTCGTTTGTCAATGTGCGCAAATCAAAGCTGCCTGGATAGTATCGCGGCGGTACTGCCAAGAGTACTTCTGAGAATGGTTGCGCAGACTTATTCGTATAGGTAATGGTCTGGTTTACATTTCCAAAGTGGGTATAGTAATTCAGTATCAGTCCAATCCGGTAGTGGGTGCGGTTTGCTGGAGGTTCAACTGGAATACTGTATGCATTGGTGGGTGTGGGCTCTGGAATGGTTGGCGAGGGTACCGGAGTACTGGTTGGTGAAATTGCCAGGGCTGTTTGTGTGGGTGTTGGTGTGACCGAAGGCACACCTTGTTTGCCCGCACATCCTGCTGCGATTGCGAGAAGCATGAGCAGAATCAAGGGTTTCAGCACCTTTGATTGAAAAATTTCCACAATGTTTCCCAGACGTCTATCGAATTTTTTCAAATTATTGTTTTCCAGCTATCTGATTAATTTTTAACCAGTTTTTATGCTTCAGGATTCTTTAGCCTTCATTGATGGTAACAGTTCTGGAAATTTGAGCGATTTGCCGGAACATTGCCATCGATGGGCAGTATTTCTCTTCTGAAAGTTGGATAGCCCTCTCAAGGTCTGCAGGATTCAAATTTTTTCCTGTAAAAATGTATTCAAGGTTCAGATGGGTAAAGACTTTTGGGTGTTGTTCGGCCTTCTCAACATGGACCCGCACTTCGAAGCCATCGACTTGAACACGTTTTTTTCTGAGGATAGAAATAACATCCATACCGGTGCAGCCTACTATCCCAATTGCAAGCAGTTCTGTTGGGCGGAAGCCATCGTCGTGACCTCCCACCAGTTCGCTTGAATCCAGTTTTACTTCACAGCCGCTATCTGCCGTACCTACAAAACTCATGTCTCCTTGCCAGGTTACCTTTGCATCCATTTTTTTCTCCTTGAGTTCCAACCAACTGGTCGGATTGTGTTGTTTATCAGGTGAAAGCACCAGTTTGTGTTTTTCCGCAATTTTGGCAAACCAGGTTCAACAAGCTGTCATATTCCACACGACCAATCAGGCAATAGGGACAGGGCTCACCATGTCGTAAAGCCAAACCAACGGTGTTCGCACAAGATTCACCAATTTTGTTTTGCATGTCCGATACATCCTGTGCTTTTTGGGTCAGCTCATTTTGGTTGCTGTTGCTCGTTTCTTGCATAGACTCATCTCTGCCCAGAATAACAAGCATGGTTTATATGACAGCAGTAATTCGGGCTTGTTGCAGATGGTAATTTTACCGGTTCGCAGGGACCAACGGCCAATTAGGCTGTACATCAAAGTCTAATTCATCCATGCGATTTTTGATCAGGTGCCGGTAACCAGCAGCAGCCACCATAGCCGCGTTGTCGGTACAAAGGCTCACGTGCGGAATGTGTACACGAAATTTTGTCTGCAAGCGGAAAGCTTCCCGCAGGGCCTTATTGGCGCTTACCCCGCCAGCGACGATTAATTCTTTGGCACCATATTCCTGAGCTGCTGCCATAGTTTTTTCATATAACGCTGAAACGACTGCCGACTGAAAACTTGCAGCAATATCTGCAGTTGGCAGGGACTTCTGATTGGCTTTCAGATCTTCAACAGTACGCAGCACTGCGGTTTTGAGACCACTGAATGAAAAGTTGTAAGGCTCTGACAGACGGGCTTTGGGGAAGTTGAAGGCTTTGCTATTGCCCTCTAAAGCTGCTTTCTGTATGGATGGACCACCCGGGTAGGGCAAATCCAGCAAGCGGGCGACTTTGTCGAAGGCTTCGCCAGCGGCATCGTCTACAGTTCCGCCGAGGCGCTCGTATTCCAGGTGGTCCCTGACCAGTATCAATTCCGTGTGACCGCCGGAAACGAGCAGAGCGATCAATGGAAATTTTGGTTCTGGGCCAGGTTTTGAGTCTGTTGGGAAAAGCCAGGCAGAATAGATGTGGGCTTCGAGGTGGTTTATGCCAACAATAGGCAGTTCAGCAGACATTGCCAGTGCTTTTGCCATGTTCACACCGATCACCAGCGAGCCTGCCAATCCCGGACCACGGGTGACAGCAACTCCATCGAGATCTTTGATGTCCAGGTGAGCTTGCTGTAAGGCTTCGGTAACGGTCGGGAAAACGGCTTTCACATGTTCTCTGGAAGCAATTTCCGGGTATACTCCACCAAACTGGGCATGCAAATCCACCTGGCTGGCAACGACCGAACTTATGATTTCCCTGCCGTCCAGCACTACTGCCGCTGCGGTCTCGTCACAGGATGTTTCTATCCCTAAAATGCGCAAATTGTCTTTTTTCATTAATTTTCTCCCATCGGGATAACCAGATCATAAGGGAAATCTGCAAATCGCCGGAATTTTTCATCCGCGCTGACATAATAAGTATCTTCCAAGCGGATGCCGAAACCTTTTTCTGGATAGTATAACCCGGGTTCTATGGTAAAAACTGAGCCAATCTGGAGTCTGTTACTTGGGTCTTTGGGCTTTGAAAACCAGGGTTTTTCGTGGACGTCCAAACCAACACCGTGCCCCAATCCGTGTACGTAACCTTGGGTGATGCGGAGGTCCGTGCGGACTGTTTCGTGCCCCATCCCTTCAAACAATTCACAAGTGCGCTGTTGGTAGATATAAGGATTTTCCCCGATGGTCAACTCCTTCAGGATTGTCTGATAAACCTCCCAGACTTGCTCATAAGCCAACTGGACATCTTCCGTTGCGTATCCAAGGCACCAGGTGCGTGTGAAATCGTAAAAATAACCGCCGCCTTTTTCGCATGGGAAAATATCAAAAACGATTGTCTTACCGAGTTGAATGGGATCGGATAAGGTGCCGGAACTATGGGGCACACCGGCATCGTGACCGATCGCAAAGATGGTGTCTTCAGGGTTTTCAGCGCCATACTCTGCAAGCCATAGGTTTATCTTTGCTTTAACGTCTCCAATGGTCAGGGGGGTGTCATCCGGTTTGACGAGTGTGTCTGACTTTACCCGGTGTCCTACAAGGTAATCCAAGGTGTTGCCGACCACTCTTGTTGTAGTTAATGCCATGCCGCGGATGCGTTCCAATTCGGGCTCGTCTTTGGTGGAGCGCGCTTCCATCAAAATGGCATCATCCACATCGCCAGTTAATTCCAGTTCCGGTATAAGTTCTTCGAGTTTTTTGAGAATTGCGAAGAAGGGACCGAATTCCCGGTTACCATAAAGCACAACCTTTCCGGTGGTCAAGCCAATATCGGTCAGGATTTGTTTGTATCTCAGTGCAACAGCAAGACTTTGGTCGCCGCCGGCTTGTTCAAGCAAGGCTTTGGAATCATAGTTCGCGTAACTGATGAGCTTGAAACCGGATTTGGCAGCTTCTTCCCTTTCCATGGGACCGTGGCAGAGTATCGGTGTTTGCCCGGGGAGGTAGAACAGGTCTGCACCGGTCAGGTGAGCGCCGCCTGTGAGGTAGACCATAGCAGGGTTGTGTTGGGCTGCCCCGCTAATCCAAAGCGCAGAGGCGTTGTGTTGTTTCATCAGGTTATCGAGATGGTTTTTCATTATTTCTCCTTGTGCAGGATTAGGCTTTTTCGGACGCTGTTGATAAAGGCTTCCTGTTGTTCGTGCAAAACAGTTCGTGGATCAAAAACCACCTCGTCAGCCTGTATCCTGGCAATGACGGGTGGGTCCTGGTCGCGTAAATGTGCTAAAAAACGGTTAGGGGAGGGCAAGTCAAGTTCCAATAACCAGGTGGGCAAGTTTTCCTCTGGCAGACTGCCGCCCCCGGTGGTGGAGTACCCGGTTACTACCCTGCCAAGTTCAAGTTTGTTTTGCCAGATTTTCACCCGTTCCAGCAAGGTTTCTGCGGGTAAAGAAAGCATTCTGTAGAGTGGAATTTGCTTTTCAAAGTCCCCTTTTTGGTAATGCCCAAGGGTAGCGGTCAGAGCAGCCAGGCAAAGTTTGTCTGGGCGAATTGCCCTGTAAAGAGGATGTTTGCGTATTTTGGCAAGAAGCAGTTTGTTGCCAACAATAATTCCAGCTTGAGGACCGCCGAGAAGTTTGTCTCCAGAAAAACAAACCAGGTCGCAGCCGGCATCAAGGGCTTCCTGAACGGTCGGCTCATGCGCCAGACCATATTTTGCGGTGTCCACAAGCGCGCCGGATCCTAAATCATAGAGCAGCGGAATGGAAAACCGGTGGGCAAGGTTTGCCAGGTCTTTCAGGTTGGGTTCGGTTGAAAACCCGCTGATTCGGAAGTTGGAGTGGTGCGCTACCAAAACCAGGGCGGCACCTTCCTGGATGGTACTTTCAAAATCGATCAGGTGTGTGCGGTTAGTTGTGCCTACTTCGAGGAGTTTCGCACCGGATTCCCGCAATACGTCGGGAA
>CAYVWM010000015.1:0-28772 GCA_964455505.1 uncultured Anaerolineaceae bacterium | reverse complement strand
AGGTGAACATCAAAGGCTGTGTCTTGCCACAGCCTTTGTGAAAATGATATGGCTATGTTTATCTCAAGAGGTTGGTGTTAACATAGGCGTTGGGGTTGGAGGATAGGCAATTCCTTTTAATATCTCAACGATGTTGTCAATTCCACCTTGAGAGATGATAACCGCAGGTTTTACGTCAACTTGCGCATAGTAGCCGGTACCAATTGGGTTTAATTTGCCAATTTTAATAGTTTTTTGCTCGCCCGAGTCCAAATCAATGCTAAATGTGTATTGTGGGTTATCAAGTCCGGCAGCTTTTCCTTCAATATCTGCAGAGAGAACCGCGGTTGTTTTGATGGTATTAAATTCACTGACGATCTCCTGGATATTCCCAGCGCTGGCTTCCCCGCCTTCGGTATTTACCTGCCAAGTATCTTCTGAGTTTTTTGTGAGAATTATTTCCTCTCCTTCCAGGCTGGAAAAGTTAATCCTCACGATTTGTGACGCATCCAGATTCAAAAAAGTTGGCTGTGGCGTAGCCAACGGTTCTTTTTCCTGGGTTAAGAAATCCAATTGATCTTGTTTCTGAAGCAATAAATAGACACCTGCCAGAATGACCAAGACAGCCAGCACAATCAGTGTACTCTTTTTGACCATATGGTTTAGACCTCCCTGTAGCGTTTTACGAATACGATGACTGCAGCCACAATGATTAACAGGGGTATAAAAACAACGACGCCCAGTAAAATTGCGTTTTGGATATATCGATTGGGAGTGACAAGCGTCCGGGTAGTTTGTGATTTGGCTGTCAGGCTGATAATATCGTCTTGACCGCTTACCCAGTCCACTGCATTAAGGAACAGATCCGAATTGGCATAGTATTGGTAATGGGCGTTGTTTGCAAATTCTGCATCGCCAAATATCACCATCCTGCTCCCAGAGGTGGGGTTTTCTGCTGCCATAGCAAGGGCGATTGGGCCTGGGGTGTCTTCCAATTCATCAAAAGACACCTCGTTGTTAGCCAGTGAAACCAAATCGGTCTCTGCCCATGAATTTTCGGTTGTTGAAACGAGCAATGTCGGAACAACCTCTGCAGAATCGCCAGATGTCAGGCTGCGGGAAGTGGGGAGAATTGAAACCATACCGTCCAGCTCTGTAGTAATTGGGTGGCTGGTGTAACTGGCAGCAACTGCCAGACTGACGGGGTTAGCTGTAAGGTCAATTACGAGGTCATCACCCAAAATAATATTCCAATCTTCAGAAATGTAAGTTGCAAAGGGGTCTTCCTGGTCGCCGTAATCGGTCATTACCGTGGGTTCAACCATAACCAGTAAAGAACCGCCATCCTCCACAAATGTGCGAATCAGATCCACTTCGGTCTCGGCAAGCGGTTTTTCAGGGTTGAGTACCATGAGCACCTTTGCGTCTTCAGGAATCTGTGGGGAAGTCAGCAGATTTAGCTGGTTTATGGTGTAGTTCTTTGATTGAAGTTCACTTTCCGCGTAATAATAATTGTAGTCTTCGTATCCTGAGAATGTCGGTTCGCCGTGACCAGTCAGAACATAGATTACTTTGTTTTCAGGACTGATAAGCCTGAGTACAGCAGAAGCCATTTGTTCTTCGCTTATAGTAGTTACTAATTCCTGATTTTCTCCCATTGTCAGGACAACGGTTCCATCGCGGGTAATTCCTGCCGCTTCAGCGGCTACGGGGTTTTCGTTCGGATCAATGAAGGCATAATCGAAATTGCCGTTAGAACTGGCTTTGAAGTTGCGCAGTAGATTTTCAGCGCTTACTCGTGACACTAGGGCAGAAAAATAGGCTTCTGCAGTTACATCATTTTCCAGCGATTCCAGCACTTCTACGGTTTCTTCAGCAAGACTATTTGTCTTATCTGCCGTGAGGTCCCACTGTACCGTGTTATGAAAACCGATTAAATTAAGGATAATCAGGATCCCAACCACCGCGATTGTCAAAATTGCGGTATTGGTGCCGTATTTTACCTGTCTGCCTGAAAGCAATTGGCTGATCGCTTCGGGGTATAAAATGACTGCTGCGCCAAGACTGATGACCAGTAAGCCCAGGGCGATCTGGAGAGGGAGATTAAATTTCTGAAAGATAATCGCAAGAACTGCAGAAGCAAGTGCTGCTATTCCTGCAAAAATTAAGGCATAGAACGCCAGTTGTTGTTTTTGGTTTTTCATTATTTCCACCTCCGGGTTTCAATGATTCGGGTACCCAGGAAGAGCGCCAATATCGTCAGGCTGAGGTAAAACACTACTGCAGTTAAATCAATCGTGCCGTAATAAAACGAGTTGAAGTAATGGTCCGTAACACTCAAGTGTTTTAGAAGTTTGGAGAGAAAGCCTGAGGTGTAGCTTGCAGGGGCGGAGATTATCCACATCAGGATCATCATGCCAAGAGAAGCCAGCAGCGATGGGATAGGATTCTTAAACAACGCTGAAATCATCACACCTACAGCGCTCATCGCGGCAGAAATCAGCGCTATGCCGATGTATACGGCGGCAAGCAGTCCAAAATCGATGCCTGGTTGAACCATCAGATTAAGAACTAATGGATACACCCACGTAAGCGCAAGAATTGAAAGCAGGAACAGGTAAGTCCCCAGCCACTTACCTACTATTAATTCCCAATCGCGAACCGGTGCAGTCAGAATGAGCTCTAAAGTACCGTTGCGGTTTTCATCGGAAATCAAACGCATCGTCAGGATTGGTATACCAAAGAAAAAAAGCGGGAAAAGCACCCAATCCATGAGGACAGGAATTTCCGGAACATAGGTTTGGGTCTGAAAACTGTAACTCAACAGCACCCAGAAGTAAATTCCCAATGACAAAAATATCACTACGCCTAATACATAAGCAATAGCACTATGAAAAAATGACTTGTATTCCTTTTCTGCAATAGTCCATATCGTCTGCATTTTCAGTTTCCTCCATTCTCTTCTGAAATTTCGTCGTTCGCTTCGGTTGTGTTGCTCTCGAGAGGAGGGGCATCTGGGGCGGTTTGGATTGAGAAAATTTCCTCTGGAACTTCCTGCTCCGATTGGTTTTGCGCTTCCTGGACAGATTCTTCGTGGATCAACTGCAGGAAAATATCTTCAAGATTCACGGATTCAGAATAAATCTCCAATATTTCCTGTTTTTCAGCAGTAAGAGCAGCGATGACCTTTGGACGAATATCTGTCTCTCCACTGCTTTCCAGGATCAAGCGGCCGCGTTCATTGACAGTGACAGAATTTATTTCTGGTAAGGGCTGGAGAATGCCTGCAGCAACCTGTGGATCACCTGAAACCTGAACGGTTACCTTCTGTTTGCCAGACAACCTTTGTTGTAGATTCTCTGGAGTATCCTCGGCGACCAATTGTCCACGGTTAATAATCAGGACACGATCACATATTTGCTGTGCCTCGGAAAGGATGTGTGTCGAGAGCATCACAGTTTTTTGCTTGCCAATTTCCTGGATCAATTTACGTATCTCAATGATCTGCGATGGATCCAATCCGATCGTAGGCTCATCCAGAATAAGGACTTCAGGTTCGTGAATTAGAGCCTGAGCCAGCCCAATACGCTGGCGCATGCCTTTCGAAAGTTTGCCTATGTAACTGTGAGCGCGTTCGGTCATGTCTACTTGTTCAAGGACTTTATCGACCCTATCGGCGAGATTATCCAGATTGCGGAGTTTAGCGATGTAAGTGAGATAATCACTGACCCGCATGTCCTGATACAGTGGGACTGATTCTGGCAGGTACCCAACGATTCGGCGCACTTCAAGAGATTTTTCGATAATATCAAAACCGCCTATAGTAACCGTACCTGAACTCGGGGGCATATAACCTGTAAGGATGCGCAGGGTAGTCGTTTTTCCTGCTCCGTTCGGTCCTAAAAAACCCATGATTTCTCCTTTGGCGGCGTGAAAAGACAGGTCTTTTACTGCACAGTTTTGACCGTAATATTTGGTCAATTTCTCTACTTTTATCATTTATTAAACCTCCTGTTAATAGAAAGACTCCATCGGGTCATTTATATAACACAAATTATCGGAATTGTATAAAAATGGTATAAATTTTTTTCCAGGCAAATGGACATGATCAAACAACGATTGGTGGCAGCCATCTACTATGAAGATCGTCGGTCTTTTCGGCTAATTCGTAGAATGGCAATCTTGGTGGGATGGTTGAACGGCGCAGTAGGAACGGGTGGCATTCTGGTAATCGTCTGAGGGTAACCGGTTACATCAGATGGCACTGGAATCAGTGTTTCCAGTTTCACGTATCCTGAGTTCTCAAGAGAGTGTATCTGGTCCATCACTTCCTGACCAGACAAAAATAAGGCGTTATTGATTACTACAATCGCCCCTTCGTGGGCAACCAATGGCCTGGCCTTATTAATTAGATTGACCCAATTTTGCAATAGGCTCACTCTGCCCTTGGGCGTTGAAGAAAACAGTGGGGGATCGAGTATGACACAGTCAAAAAGCTCACCACTGGTTTTGAAACGGCTGACAGCCTCAAAAAAATCCAGGGGTAAATAGACACACATATCTGTTAGTGAATTGAGGGCGGCGGATTTTTTTGCGATCTTCAAGGCAAAAGAATTTTGATCAGTTTGAATAATGCGATGGGCTCCGCCTGCAAGCGCTGCCACTCCGAGAGCGCCCGTGTAAGCAAATGTGTTCAAGACTGATTTGCCATTGCAGTTTTGGTACAGCCAGGTACGCAAATTGCGCGTATCAATGTAAAAACTTGTATCCTGGTTTAGTGAAAGATCAATTGCATAGCGTGTGCCATTTTCAATAATTTCATTGGCTGCTTTGGTTCCGTGCATCATAAGTCCCTTGCGGTGTTCAGGTTGCGGTGCGTGCCTTCGTTTCAGTAACACCGTTTGTATTTCAGGAAATTGAGCCCGAAAAAAAGTGTTGGCAATAATCTCATGTTTTGCCAGTTCCTCAGGAGATCGTGAGTGGTTAGATATGAGCAGGGTGGTTTTGTAAAGATCAACAATTAATCCAGGTATGCCTTCATAAAACCCGTTAAACAAGCGCACTGCCTGTATTTCACCTGCACTCAATATTGGCAAGCGTAAATCGAAACAGGTGTGAAAGCGCTTCTCAAAGGAGTCCATACGATTTTGTGACATGTATAAAAAATTGATGCTCATCGTGTACAATTGACAAGATTTTATCTTATCCTAATCAAGGTGTTAAATGATTGAATTCTTATCCAATCTCAGTCCTATCGTACAAGCGTTGCTTGGAACCGCATTTACCTGGGCAATGACTGCTGCAGGCGCTGCTGGTGTATTTCTTGGAAAGGAGATCAGCAGGAAAGTTTTGGATGGCATGCTTGGTTTTGCCTCGGGCGTTATGATCGCTGCAAGTTACTTTTCCCTGCTCGCTCCTGCTATCGATCTATCCGAACATTTATCAGTACCTGTCTGGTTTCCAGCAGTGACAGGCTTTATTTTTGGAGGCGTTTTCCTATTAGCTGTAGACAAACTGCTCCCGCACCTTCACCCTGGGCAAAATGATCCTGAGGGGGTCAAGAGTTCCTGGCAGCGCAGTGCCCTATTGGTACTTGCTATAACGCTTCATAACATTCCAGAAGGATTGGCTGTTGGCGTTGCTTTTGGAACGGCGGCTGTGGGATTGGAGAGTGCGTCGATAAGTTCTGCGGTTGCGCTGGCTTTAGGTATTGGAATTCAAAACTTCCCTGAAGGATTGGCGGTCTCTGTACCGCTCAGGCGCGAAAAAATCAGCCGATGGAAAGCCTTTTTTATAGGACAGCTATCTGGGGTTGTGGAACCAATTGCAGCAGTTATAGGCACTGTAGCTGTTCTGACGATGCGCAACTTACTGCCTTATGCATTGGCATTTGCAGCAGGGGCGATGATCTATGTTGTTGCAGAAGAACTGATTCCAGAGTCAAAACGGGAAGCTCACAACCACTCTGATGTACCTACAATGGGAGTAATGCTTGGTTTTGCAGTTATGATGTTACTGGATGTGGCGTTAGGATAGCGAATTTTCAGCTGGTTTCTGCCAAACTTGGTAGAGACCCAAATTGCAAGACTTTCCATCAGAGAAGAATTCCTCTAAAAGCTCGAGGTTTGCAGTTTTACCTAATTCCAGTAATTCCGCTGCTGAAAAAACGTGTACATAACGCAGTGCAGGTGTTTCTTTTGCACTTTCTGCACGCCAATCCATCAGTATATCTGCTGAAGAAAACCCAGTTTCGGGAAGATTAACCGTTTCCCACGGGACGATGTGGGAATGTAAGCGAGGGCTGTTGTAAACTTGCCAAACTGACAGGTTAAACAGTCCACCTGGAACAAGGCGATCAGTGACATTACGAAAAAATTGTTGATGAATATCTCTGCCAGGCAAGTGGTGAAGAACTGCAAACGCAAAAATGTGTGTAAAGGCTTGGTCTGAAAACTGGCTCTTCCAGTGCAGATTGCTCAGATCTATTACAACAAAGCGATAATTTGAAGCTGCTGTGGTGGAGGATAAGCTTATGGTGGCTTCTCTGATCAATTCGGGAGAGGAATCGACGCCCAGATAATTTCCTTGAAAATTTTGTTGTGTTAGATGCCTCGCCAAGTTGCCATTGCCGCAGCCTAAATCCAGTATGGATGCTTTTGCAGGAAGTTCCGAGACGATCCTTTTTACCCCTGGCTGTATGCTCTTTCTCGTAGAAGAAAAAGAACCTGCATAAGATGAGTAAAAATCGTGGTTTATTTGAAGCAAATACTGCTGAACATTTTTGTCCACATTTTGAGTATACCTGAATAAAGCAGGCGACTACCAATCGAAAATTGATCAGGGTAAAATTGATTTATGGACAGCAAACAGGAATGGATCCGAAAACGAAGGCACACTGAAGCCGACTTGCTGCTGGCAAATGAGGTTTTGGACGATATTGCTGAGGGTATCCCGGTTCAAAAAGCACTTCGGAGACATCCGCTTCCATATGGGAAAGGGTTTCTTGCTAAACATACTCTGGTGGCAGCGTATCGGCGCAGAATAGAAGGTGGGGAGTGGGATGAGAACCCCCGCATCTTGTCTGCCATTCGCATGAAACCAATCCGAACATTGTCTGGTGTGACGACGATTACTGTACTGACCAAACCAAGTTCTTGCCCTGGGAAGTGTGTGTTTTGCCCTACAGAGGCAGATATGCCCCAATCGTACTTGCCAGATGAGCCTGGAGCCCGGCGGGGTTTGGAAAATCTCTTTGATCCGTACCGCCAGGTGGCTTCCCGCTTAAGGGCATTACACGAAGTTGGACATCCAATAGACAAAATTGAACTGCTTATTTTAGGCGGAAGTTGGAGTGCTTATTCCAGAGAGTATCGGAAATGGTTCGTTAAACGATGTTTTGAGGCACTAAACGAGGAGAACTCTGAAGATGATCCAGAAAACACCAGTACTCTGGAGGAAATCCATGCAAGAAATGCCTATGGAAAACACCGCAATGTTGGTCTAACGATCGAAACGAGACCAGACCTGATCAATCGGGATGAACTGATATTCGACCGGAGTTTGGGTGCAACCAAATATCAAATTGGTGTGCAGAGTATGGACGACGCTGTCCTTCAAAAGAACCAACGGGGTCACAATGTGGATCAAACGATTGAGGCAGTGCGGCTTTTGCGGGCTGGCGGTTTCAAAATTGTTGCACACTGGATGCCGAATCTTTTGGGAGCTACACTTGAAAGCGATCGTCTGGATTTTTTGCGGCTTTGGAAGGATGGGAGCGTCAATCCTGATGAACTGAAAATATACCCGTGCCAATTGTTAAAAAATTCGGAACTATTTGATTATTGGCAAGCAGGAGAGTACATACCCTATACTGAGCAGGAATTGATTGATTTGCTTGTAGACATCAAACCTTCTGTACCCCGGTACTGCAGGATCAACAGGGTCATACGGGATATCCCATCAAACAATGTAGTTGAGGGCAATAGGAACACAAGCTTGCGTCAAGATGTTCAGACTGAAATGAAATCAAGAGGAACGACCTGTCAATGTATTCGCTGCAGAGAAGTTCGTAAGGAAACGATTGATCCTACCAATCTCTATCCGCATGAGATCATATACAAAGGGGCTGGAACACAGGAATATTTCCTCTCATTTGATACACCAGAAGATGGAATTGCAGGATTCTTACGATTGTGCCTGCCTGATGAAAACAATGTGCTGGAATTGCCAGATCTGGAACAGGCAGCCATAATTCGTGAGGTACATGTCTATGGACAATCGCTGGAAGTGGGTGCCGAGCAAGCCGGTGCAGCCCAACACAGCGGTATTGGAACAACTTTGATTAAAAGAGCAGAGGAAATTGCTTCACGAAATGGATTTCACCGTCTGGCGGTTATTGCCGCGGTCGGAACAAGGTATTACTATCAGACGCGGGGCTTTGAAATGGGGAAACTGTACATGGTAAAGACTCTGACCTGATCTAATTTGAACATGGTCAGACAGGATCTTTAGCTCTATCCAAAATTTCTTACTGCTTAAACTAAAAGAGACTGACCTATTGGATCAGTCTCTTTTGGAATTTCAACGATTAATCTTTATGGGGGATATATGGTAACAGTCGCGCGGCAAAATTGCTTACATTTATGGATTGCAGGTAAATTTTGCCGGGTCCTTCGAGTACGGTGAGGAATAAGCCTTCACCGCCAAACAAAATGTTTTTGAAACCTTTGACTGTTTCAACTTCATAGCGCACGTTTTCTTCAAAAAGGGCAACGTTTCCGGTATCTACCTTGTAACGTTCACCAGGGGCAAGGTCTTTTTCTACTATAGAACCATCCATCTCCAAAAAGACGATGCCTGTACCAGTAAGTTTCTGTAAAACAAAACCTTCTCCACCGAAAATTCCAGCTTTAAACTTGCTTACATACGCTGAAAGTTGAACGCCTGGTGTGGCACACAGAAAGGCTGATTTTTGGGCGATATAGGTCTTTCTTCCATCAAGTTCCAATGCAATAATGGCACCAGGGAAAGAGGAGGCAAGTGTCATTTCTGCCCCAGAAGCCTGAGCGGTGTAGGTTGCCATAAAGAGGGACTCTCCGCTGAGCATCCGACCTAAACCTTTCATGAGACCACCTTTCATGTTGGTCTCCATGCTGAAATTGTCCGTCATCCAGGTCATGCCGCCGGACTGGGTATAAATACTTTCACCCGCGTCAAATTGAATGGTTACTGCAGGTAATTTGTCACCAAAAATTTTATAGCGCATAGTATCTCCGATTTCTTTAAATTTATAAATGGGTCGCGAATTTATAAAAGTATATCAATATTTGTGTCGGTTCAAAACTGTTGTCCTACCTTAGTGGAAAAAATATCCTAAAGAGGTTGGGTATCTTCTGGAGCAGCCGAGGGTTCACTATCGGCCGTTGGCGCTTGTGGGTTTGTAAGTAAATTGCGCTGTTCAATGCGTGTGATCATGTCGAGCCGGCGTTGATGGCGGTCTCCTTCGTATGCAGCATTCAACCAACCTTCGGTGATCAAAGAAGCTAACCCTGAGGCGACAACCCGTGCGCCCATGCACAACACATTACTGTTGTTGTGACGGCGCGACAATATCGCAGAATAGGGCTCGCTGCAAACTGCTGCCCGTATGGTTGGGAATTTATTGGCAGAAATGGACATGCCTACCCCAGTTCCGCAGATCAGGATTCCCCGATCAAATTGACCGGATAAAATGGCTTTGCAGACTTTTTCTGCTATACGGGGATAGTCACAACTTTCGGGTGTATCTGTTCCGAAATCCTCAAAAGGGATCATCCTGCTTTCGAGATAGTTTTTAATCTCAGCTTTTAATGATAGTCCTGCGTGGTCGCAACCGATGGCAATTTTCATATAAGTAATCCTCTTATCAAAATTTTTGTAATGTTGAACAAATTATACCGAAAAAACCTGTGCTGCTTTCGAGAGTGATCTGAAAAAGTCTAATTAGAACTAATTGCGATCGTAAAAATGAAAAATATTGTTGCGAGGGCGGTTGAGTGCATTATTACTTTTATGGGTATTTTTGTTAATGCCACCTAACGGGTAAACGGTGTTTGCTTGACAATTTTCAGGGTGTCAGCTAATATTAAACCGACCGGTCGGTTTAATAGGACAGAAATTATGAATGGCACAAGTTCCAAAGAAAAAATTCTCGAAACTGCAGCACAACTGATAGGTCAGTATGGATACGATGCAACCAGTGTTCAAGAAATATGTGCTGCAGCTGGGGTGAGCAAGGGCGCTTTTTATCACTATTTTTCAACGAAACAGAACCTTTTTGTGTCTCTCATGGAAGAGTGGGCGCTAAAAGTTCAACAAGATCTGCGAGGGGATGACCGCTTTGGCGAAAAAATCCCCGCAAATCTGTTTGAGATGACAAAACGCTCAAATATTGCGTTTTCGGCGGCTCCCAAAGGTTTTCCTATTCTTGTTGAGTTTTGGCGGCAAGCAAAGTTAGAACCTGAAATATGGGAAAGAGCTGTTCAACCATATTTTTCCTATCTAAAATTTTTTGAGACTGCGATTGACAAGGGGAAAGAAGAAGGCACTATAGATCCTGAGGTTTCTACCTCCTCAGGTGCGCATCTCTTACTGGCTTTTGCCATGGGATATCTTCTGCAATCAGCCATTAACCCGGATTCTGGTGACTGGCAACAACTTGCGGATGATGGGATGCAGATCATATTGGATGGTTTGCGGAGGAAGGCATGATTTTGGTAACCGGGGCGGCTGGTCATCTCGGCAATGTACTGGTTCGAGAATTGTTGGCAAGATCTTATCAAGTGCGAGCTTTGGTATTGCCTAATGAGGATTTGACATCGTTGACCGATCTGGATATTGAAATTGTAGAGGGTAATATCCTCCACGTCGAAAGTTTGCAGCGTGCCTGTAAGGGCGTGGATATTGTTTTTCACATGGCCGCTCTTGTGGCTATCACTGAAGACCAATATGAACTCATGAAGAGAGTAAATATCGAAGGTACTCAGAATGTCATCCAGGCGGTTAAGGATTGTGGCGTTCGCAGATTGGTATACACCAGTTCTATCCACGCTCTTGCCAGGGCTGACCATGGCACTGTTATAGATGAGCGAATGCCTTTTGACCCTGAAAACCCAGCTGGTCCCTATGATAGAACTAAGGCGCTTGCAACTCTCAGGGTTTTAGAGGCGGTGAAGGAAGGATTGGATGCAGTAGTGGTATGTCCAACCGGTGTTATTGGCCCCTACGACTTCAAACGTTCCGAGGTGGGAGAAATGATGCTGAGCTGGATGAAGAAGAGTCCGTCCGTTTCCATTCAAGGCAAGTTCGATTTTGTGGATGTGCGAGATGTTGCCATTGGTCATATCCTGGCAGCCGAGAAAGGTCGGCGCGGAGAAACGTACTTACTCTCCGGTGAACAGATCCAAATCAGCACACTGAGAAGCCTCGTCCAGCAATATGCCGGTGTAGATACACTTGAAATCAAATTTTTATCCGGTTTCGCTGCATTTGTTGCACCCATGGCTGAATTTTTTTATAAAATTACCAGGACAAAACCCAAGTTCACGCGGTATTCTGTTGAGACTCTGCGAAGCAATTCAGTAATCTCCTCTCAAAAAGCAAAACAGGAATTGGGTTACAGTCCCCGCCGCTTAATGGACAGTATCAAGGAGACTGTGGAGTGGTGGATTCAAAATATCCACCGAACTGTTTCATCCCTCCGCTCCAGTGTGATGCAGAAAAAATCCTGAGCAAGTTTTAGGAATTAATCAATCCAAACCCTATTGTTATTAAAACTGCATATCAGAATCGATGTTTAAAGGTAGAAAATTCTGAGAAGCGATCCCAGGATCTGTTAATTGGTGCTCATCCTCAAGCCTTGTTACTTATGCATAGGTTGACACAACGGACAGTAATGGGTGCTGCGTTGGCCCACAACTGTGCGATTAATCGGGTTGCCGCAGCGCGGGCACGGACTGCCTGTTTTTTGATAAACTTGAAAATGGTTTTGGAAGTTGCCGCCACGATAGACCCAATCAATACTTGCTCCGTGATCACGTATTCCACTAAGCAGCATTTTGCGAATCGCATTCAACAGGTCGGCCGCTTCATCGGGGCTGAGTGTATTGCTCAATCTGAGTGGGTTAATGCGCGCATCAAAAAGAGCTTCGTCTGTATATATATTTCCCAAGCCTGCAAGGAATCTTTGATCCATCAGCAAGGGTTTTAATTGTCTGGATTTGCTCTGTAAAAGGCTGTAAAAGAGGTCAGAATCCAGGTGGGGGTCCAATGGTTCAAGTCCCAGTTGACCTAAAATGCTTTCCGGCTTTGATGTGAGCCAAACTCTTCCAAATTTCCGAGTATCATAAAAAACCAAACCCCAGCCAGAGTCCAAGTGCAGGTAAAGTCTTTCGTGTGCTTGCTTCGGTTTTAGATCATAAGAAGGCCCCATATCAGGTCTTAGGTATAGATCACCGCTCATGCGGAGGTGGATTAATAGAAAATCATGATTCAGGTGAAAGACGCAAAACTTCCCCCTGCGGCTGATGTTGTTAATTTTGTTGTTTGCAATCTTTGACAAAAAAATTGCGGGCTCTGGTTCAGCCAATGTTTTCTGCCAGAAAAGCGATGCTCCCACGATAGTTTGATTTAACAACGAAGGTGTTGATTGATTTCCTTGTCTTAATCCGCGCAGGATAGTCTCTACTTCAGGTAGTTCTGGCATGGCTTTTTTTATGATAAGTAAACCGGTTGGAGTTATTCGTTAAACATCGCACCAACACTTGTGCCTTCATTGGCCCGGCGGATTACTTCCCCGATCATTGGACCAATTGACAGTACCTTAATCCGATCACCAAACAAGGCTAACTTTTGGGGTGGGATCGGTATGCTGTTGGTTGTAATGAACTGCTTGATGGGTAAGCGCGTCAGCCTTTCTACGGAATCCACGGAAAGAACAGCGTGGATGAAAACCACATAAATATTTCTGGCGCCATTTTCCTTGATAATGCTGACTGCTTCACAAATAGAGCCGCCTGTGTCGATCTCGTCGTCTATCAGAAGCACGTCCCTGCCAGAAACTTTTCCGATAACATTCAATGCTTCGGTATGGTCCAGGTTATCAAGGCGTCGTTTTTCAATGAAAGCCAGAGGAACGTTCAGCGCTTGGGCATACCGCCTTCCACGCTTGGCAAAACCCAGGTCGGCAGTGACCATGACAGGGTCCTGTAATGTTGGAAGCAAATCTACAAGGTAAGGTTTTATTATATGGTAAGCGCTTAAGACATCTCCGGGAATTGTAAAGAAACCCTGTATTTGGCCTGCATGTAAATCCATGGTGATGTATCGATCCGCACCTGCAATCTGGATCATGTCTGCAACAAGCCTGGCTGTAATCGGAACGCGCGGTTGGTCTTTACGGTCAGAGCGCCCGTAACACATGTAAGGAACAACAACCGTTATTCGCCCAGCCGAATCCAAGCGAAGCGTCTGAGTTAATATCAAGAGTTCCATCAGGTTGCGATGTACTGGGATGGAAGTTGTTTGAATGATGTAGCAATCCTGCCCGCGAACAGAGGCGTGCAATTTTACAAATAGGTTTTCATTGGTAAACTCGGTGATGTCTCTGCCGCAAAGCGGGGTGCCAAGGTATTCAGAAATTTCAGTTGAAAGTTCAGGTGAGGCGGTGCCTGAAAAAAGGCGAATATTGCCATAAAGCAAGTCGTGCCGCATGTTGGGTAATGTCATTTCACTCACCTTTCTTTTGAGTAATTAGATCCCACTCCTGGCGGAGTACACTCATGATCATTACATCACAGTACTTTCCAGACTGATAGTTACCTTCCCTAAATACCCCTTCGTGTATAAAACCTGCTTTTTCGTAAGCCCTAATTCCACGTTTGTTGTTTACAAATACCTGAAGCCAGATGCGATGGAAATTCAAGGTTTCAAAACCGTACCGTAACATTGTTTGCATGGTTTCTGTGCCATAGCCCTTGTTCCAGTATTGTTTATCACCAATGAGGATGCCAATTTCTGCGCATCGATCAATTTCGTTGACATCGATAAAATAAGTATTGCCGATTGCGCGCCAACTGTTTTGGGTTACAGATTTTTTATCAGCAAGGTCCACTTCAATCACATGGACGTGCTCTGCAGCTGGTCTCCTGATCATATTTTCGTACCAGTTTTCCTCTTCAGCAGCAGACATTGGGAAACGGAGCAATAAATGTTCTGTTACTTCAGGATCGTTGATCCATTTCAAAAACAAAGGAATATCACTGCGTTCTGCAGCCCTAAGTCGCAGACGATTGCCATAAATGTGCGGCATCGATCTCCTTACGGTTCCAATCTGTTAGGCCCGCGGAAGAGGTAAACGGCCTCGCGGATGCTTGTCAGGTCCAACATAATCATCAATAGCCTGCTTAGCCCTAACCCGAAGCCGCCATGGGGTGGGCAGCCATAACGGAAATAGTTAAGGTAATTTTGGATTGGGGGTAGGGTGAGGCCTTTTTGCAATGCTTGGGCAGCAAGAATGTCATGGCGATGTTCTCTCTGTGCTCCAGTTGTCACCTCTAAACCTCTTCCCAATAAGTCGAAGCTCTTTGTCAGGAGGGGGTTGTCTTCGTGAACCATATGGTAGAAAGGCCTTACAGTGAAAGGCCAATCGATAACAAATACGAAGTCGTTTCCGTATGTTTCTTTGACGTACGCACCGAGAGCGCGTTCTGCACCTGGGTCAAGATCGCCCTTTCTTTCAGGAGGAAGTTTATATCCCTGGTTCTTCAGGAGTTGATAGGCATCCGTCATGGTAATGCGTGGGAATGGAACTGAAGGCACCTCCAGTTCAAAACCAAATTCAGCTTGGATTGCCTCACCATGCACTTCTTTTACAACCTTGTAGCTGTATGCCAACCAGTTTTCAAGGAATCGCATGACGTCATCGTGGCTATCAATCCATGACATTTCCATATCAACACCCGTAAATTCGGTCATGTGTCGGGATGTGAATGACGGGTCTGCACGGAATACCGGACCAATTTCAAATACCCTTTCAAATCCGGCAGCCATTGCCATCTGTTTGTAGAATTGAGGTGATTGAGCGAGATACGCAGTTGTTTCAAAGTACTTCAGGCTGAACAATTCCGCACCACTCTCACTTGGCGCACCCATTATCTTGGGGGAGTGCATTTCAATGAAACCATGCTCCAACCAATAGGCACGCATCGCCTTTTCGAGGGTTGTTTGAATCTCAAAAATAAGCCTGTTGCGATCACGTCGCAGGTCTAAATAACGCCAATCCATACGGTAATCCTGTTCAGGTAGCGAATCGCCAAATGGATCAAAAGGCAGGGGGATCTCAGCGCCATTCTCAACGTGTAACGACTCCAACTGGATCTCAATGCCCCCAAGTTTAACAATTTCATTCTCAACAACTTTGCCTGTCAGTGTAATTGCTGATTCTGTTCCTAAGGACGAGATTTGGTTAGCAAGTTCTGGATTTCCTTTTTTCCAATGCGCAACTTGCACGAGTCCTGTCCGGTCGCGGACAATAAGAAATTGCATGCTTTTTTGGTCACGCAATGTTTGCAGCCAGCCTTGCAACTTAACCTGCTGTCCAACATGCTGCTTGAGGTCTCTAACCAATGTTCTTTCCATGAATCACTCCGATGATAACAAATTACTTTCAATTCTATTATACGTCAATAAGACCTCCACTGCCTTGCGCGGGGGATATTTTCGCAACATTACGCCATTAATGGTTTCATCAATTACGTTTGCAGGGATCTGCTTTTTCCAACTTTCCAGCAACTCCACAGACAGCATTTTATTGATTTGGTCTACAAGAGAGGCGTGGTCTTTTGCGTTCCACAAATCCGATGAGACTAAAAACGATTTATGGTTGATGATTGCAGTTATTAATGCGTCAATACCTTCGTACTCTGGTGCTACGGTCTTAATTACGGGAGGAATCCAAACTTGTGGTTTGCTTGCCTGTATTTCATCACAGATAATATCAGGCTTGCTTTGTAGGCGGTGTTTATAAGCGGATTCTTGGTAATTTCCATAACCCATTTCAAGCATTGTCCGGAGATTTCGGACAGTTTGTTCAACACCCTGCTTATCTGCTTTGTTCACTACCAGGATATCGGCGATTTCGAGGATGCCGGCTTTAATGGTCTGAATATCATCTCCCAAACCTGGTGTTTCCACGACGATAGTGGTATGTGCCAGGTTGGCTATTTCAACCTCAGATTGACCTGCTCCAACGGTTTCGATCAGGATATATTCATATCCCGCAGCATCAAAAACCTGACTCAGGGATTCTGTGGCATTAGAGAGACCACCAAGGGCGCCTCTTGTAGCCAGGGAGCGTATAAAAATTCCTGGATCGCCATGGAGGTCATGCATGCGTACCCTGTCTCCCAGAATAGCGCCGCCCGTAAAAGGGCTTGTTGGATCAACTGCGATGATTGCAACTTTTGGGGTGTTCGGTAATAAGCGCAAGCATCGGGCAAGGGCATTGACGAGAGTGCTTTTTCCTGCCCCTGGAGGACCGGTGATGCCAATTTTATGAGCTTGCCCAGTTTGTGGGAAAAGATTTTCGAGGGCTTGCCTGCCTGAATCTGTATCGGCTTCAACCTGGCTTAATACACGAGAAAGGGCAAGTTTCTCGCCCTTCCTTATCTTTTCAAGCAGGTCTTTCAGCATAAACTAATCTCGTTCTGCGATGGCATTCCTGATATCAGTACAAACAGTGCAGGTATTGGTGCCAGGACCATAAACTTTCTTGACACCTAAGTTAAGCAGGTCTGGAATATCAACCTCCGGGATAATTCCGCCCAAGAAAAGATAAACCTGGTCCTGTCCATTTGCTTTGAGTTTTTGAATAATCTGGGGAACCAGCACATTATGTGCGCCAGAAAGAATGGATAGACCAACCACATCGACATCTTCTTGAAGGGCAGCCTCGGCAATCATGTCCGGTGTTTGTCTCAACCCGGTGTAGATAACTTCCATGCCGTCATCGCGTAAAGCTCTGGCGATGACTTTTGCACCACGGTCATGCCCATCCAGACCAGGTTTAGCAATCAGAACTCGGATTTTTTTCTCAGGCATTTGCTTTCCTCCAAATTATCCTCTAATTATACCTCTATCGTCTTTATTAGAAAGTAATTTGCGTTCTTATGAGTGGTATTTTCAACGTTATGAAAAAATAACTACGCCGCATTGTGCCTGGCTATAAAATCGTTTGAACCCCGAAGGGAAAGAATTTGACCGTAATATAGTCGATGATAGTCATATTGCGCATAGTTATTGGCAATATCTGCGGCAAGGAAATTCGTAGGATTTAGGTCTTCCCGGTAAATAGTGCGGCATTCAATAACCAGTTCAGCTTCTGCAAAAACAGGGGATTGCACAACCCGGGCTGAGATTGGTGTCAGGTTTGTGGCGGCTATTTTATCTTCATGCCTGCCGGAATGGGTTCCCAAGTATTGGACTGAATCCCGGTAAGATGTTGGGAAGGCACAAACGGTGAAGTCGGGATATTCCTCCATAAATTCAAAGGTGTACCGGGTGGGTCTCACAGGTGCAACGAGGATCGGCTTATTCCACATCACACACATACTGCCCCAGCCAATTACCATCGCGTTATACCTGTTTTGTGAAAAGCTGCCGCTGGTTAGCACAAGAGACTGGTGGTCAAACAAATGGTAGGGTCTGAGCAGCAGGTCGAATGGGGAAATTGATGTAAGTGACATAGTTATCCTTTATCGATAAAATTGCTTGTGTGTTTTATTCTAACGCATCTACCTTCTAAATTGGCTGAAGTATAATCAAAACCTAAACCATATGTTCAAAGAAAACAAAAAGCAAATTAACTTAATCGTTCGTTGGGCTGGCACTTTACTGTCGTTGATTATCCTTTATTTTCTGATAAAGCAAATAGGTATTGATGAAACCTGGAACACTCTCAAACAGATTGCGTTTTGGCGATTAGCCGTTGTGCTTGTGCTGGTTTTTGTCTCCCGATTAGCAACTTTTGGACGGTGGCACACTTTACTGCAGGTAGAAAACATCCAGGTCGAATGGAAGGATAGTTTGCGATTGACTTTTGCAGGACTGTTTGCTTCTAACATTCTGCCGACAACTATTGGCGGGGACGTTTTCAGATTGGCAGGGGCTGTGCGCCTTGGTATCGATGGGGCGCTTGCGGCAGCTTCTTTGGTAGCGGATCGGTTAATCGGAATGACTGGGATGGCATTGGCGCTCCCATTTGGCATTCCTCTTTTATACACGTTTTTTGCTCAACGCGCGAGGGAAAACACAACCGCCATGTTGAGTTCGGCTGCATTTATTACAAAAGTTTCTGAAAGGGCAAGACATCTTCTCAAAAAGCTCTTATCAAAATTCAGTTACTGGTTAAAAAATCCTGTTATCCTATTACAGGCGTTGGGATTTACATTCGTGCACATGCTGGCGATATTTTTTATCATCAACCTGCTCTTAGAAGGTATGGGAGAACATATACCCCTCACTCAGATACCTGGCTTGTGGAGTCTGACATATTTCATATCCTTATTGCCAATTTCCATCAACGGTTTAGGATTACAGGAAGTAACCATCACAAATTTATTTTCAACTATCGGAGGCATTTCACCTGCCAGCAGCATTAGTCTTGCTGTTATCCTCAGGGCAGTTTGGATGATTGGCAGTCTTCCGGGTGCCTTTTTTCTTTCGGATGTTCTTGGAGGGAAAACTAACCAGCAGAAAAATGAGATAGGATCAGAGGGATAATTGGAATTTTCAAAGATCAAACCTTATCTAATTCACTACGCGTTTATCCTTGAGCTGATTGGTGCCTGGTACCTTTACGAGCACATACACAACCGTAATATGTGGTTTATGCTTGTGGCGGGGGGGATGCTATTGGTTGGGATATTCGGCTTGCTTGTCTTTTGGAGCAGAAAAAATTTTGTCATCAATTCTCTGCGAATACCTGAAAAATTTATTTGGTTAAGCTCGTTCATTCTATTTGCCGTTCTCCTCATCACATTTTTTCGATTAGATATTGATCTGTTCCGGACTGGCAGCGGGCGTCTATTGATCGGATTCGGGTTTGGAGGAATTGCGGCGTTATTGCTTTATTTATCGGGTGGAAAGCGTTCACCGCATTATTTTCTGGCTCTTATTTTGCTTTTTTTAGGTCTTTCGTACCGAATTGCTTCATTCTTGCCTGAAATTCAGAGCAGTCCGTTTTCGCTGGGTTGGTCTGAGGGCAGCCGGTTCTACAATGCATCATTGTTCCTCTCCGAAAAAATCTATGGGGAAAAATTCCCTTTACCCGTATTGCATCCCTCCCGCTATTTGATGCAGGCGTTCCCATTCCTGCTGGGTGTGCGGTCAATATTACTCCACCGCATCTGGCAGGTTGCGCTCTGGTTGGGGATGGCTGCATGGGGGGCATACCTGATGGCAAAGCGGGTAAAAACTGGTCTCGGCATCCACCTTGCGCTGCTAACTGGTTGGTTTTTTCTGTTCTTTTTTCAAGGAGCTGTGTATTACCATCTGATGGTATGTGTGATTCTTGTGCTTATCACCTACAACAAACAGAGACCGCTGCAGACATTTGTGGGGATAATCCTTGCTTCGATTTGGGGAGGTATTAGCAGGATTAATTGGATTCCTGTCCCGGCATTGTTGGCGGTTGCGCTTTTCTTGATGGAAACTCCGTTTGGTAACACTAAGTTTCTCATGTATCTGCGAAAACCGATCTTGTGGGTTATCACAGGGTTTGGAATCGGTTACGGCAGCAAGGAGCTGTATGTGATAATGTCCGGTGAGAACCCGGCTTTCTTTGATTCCGCTTTTTCTTCAGCATTGTTGTGGGATAGACTGCTACCGAATGCCACTTTTTTTCTCGGAGTTCTCCCTGGAATTCTGCTGGTCATCGCCCCCCTTACTTTGTTGGCGTTCGACTACATCAAGACACATGAGGATTTCAAGCTGCATTGGCTGCGCTGGCTTGGATTAGGCGGGATACTTTTAGTTTTTCTAATTGGGGGTATTTTAGTAAGTCTCAAGATTGGCGGCGGCGGAGATCTGCACAACCTTGATGGCTTTCTTGTCTTTTGGGTTTTTATTGCTACCCAATTGGCGGCAGGCAAAATCGTATCGGAAAAGGATCCGAATTTGGCTTACTTAGCCCAAAAATCAGACTACTCGATCAGATATTCTTTAGTATTGCTGGCTGTTCTAATTCCAACCTTTTTTGCTTTTCACCGTGCCGGGTTCTGGCATTGGGATAACGATGAGGTTGATTATTTAGCTTTGAACCAAATCCAACAGGCTATGGAAATTATTGAGGACTATCCAGGAAAGCCATTGTTTATTTCTGAAAGACAGCTGGTAACCTTTGGTAATCTGAAAGACGTTAAAATGGAGCCGGCTTACGAAAAAGTCTTTTTGATGGAGATGGCGATGGGGAATAACCAGGATTATCTGAATGGTTTTACGCAAGATCTGAAAAACCAGACCTTTAATGTAATTATTAGCGATCCGGTTACAGTTGCACTTCAGGATTCAAGCCATTCCTTTGGGGAAGAAAATAATGCTTGGGTCAACCATGTCCTTACTCCGTTATTGGCAGAGTATGAGCCAGTGCTTTCTTGGAATAATGGCGATATTAACTTGCTGATACCAAAAGGGTCCGATGACCTCAAACACGCGTTACAACAATTGCAGGTTCCGTGATTGGTCACAGTTATAGGGTGGGCTGGATGACCTCGCGGATGTCATATGTGCGCTTGTCTTGAGCTTCAAAGTAAGTACGCATCAATAATTCTGCAATCAAGCCCATCAGGATGGACTGAAAACCGAGAATGAAAGACATGATTCCTACCTGAAACCATGGCGAACCCAACACGGATATGCCAACTGCCAAACGGCGTATTGCCAGGGCTAATAAGATAACAAAACCGCTTCCCATTAATCCCATACCAACCCCGCCAAATAAGTAAATGGGTTTTCTTGCATAACTGAGCAGGAATTTTATTGTTATCAGGTCAAGAACGACCTTAAAAATCCTTTCAAGGCCATAGTTTGCTTTACCGTGAATGCGGGGGTGGTGTCTGACGACAACCTCACTGATGTTCGCACCGGCTTCCCTGGCGTATACGGGAATAAAGCGGTGCATCTCTCCATAAAGTTTGATCTTGTCAAATATTTCGCGCCTATAGGCCTTAAGTGTGCAGCCGTAGTCATGCAAATGTACACCAGTAACATTTGAAATCAACCCATTGGCAATCTTTGAGGGGAGTGTGCGCGTCCATTTATTGTCTTGTCTGTTTTTTCTCCAGCCGCTGACCACATCATACCCTTTGTTGAGTTCGTCGAGGAGTAATGGTATGTCTGCAGGGTCGTTCTGTAAATCTGCATCCATCAAAATAATAACATCCCCATCGGAGTGGTCGATTCCGGCAGTAATTGCGGCAGTTTGGCCGTAGTTCCGATTGAGGATGACGACCCGCACGTTTTCAGGATGCGTTGAGGCGAGTTGTTTCAGGACCGAGACACTCTGGTCTTTGCTGCCATCATCCACGAAGGTTGAATCCCATTCACAATTCAATGGTTCGACGGCTTGTTCGATTTGCGAAAAAAGCTCAGGCAGGTTTTTTTCTTCGTTGTATACGGGAATCACCAACGATAATTTCATTAATCCTCCAAGCTTGGAAGTGCGCTTACAGTATCAAATTGTTTTTCGAATTATACCTACAAGGCAAATGAGGTGCAATACAAACTCGGTTATAATTTTCGGAATGAATGAGAAAGAAAAAGATAGCGTTCTCGCAGGGAACCGCAGACCCGAAGATCCGGTTGATCTTGCGCTTCGGCCAACCCGGCTTATAGAATTAATTGGGCAGACACAGGTTAAAGAAAATTTACAGATCCAAATAAAAGCTGCCAAACAGCGGGGAGAAGCTCTCGAACATGTCCTATTTTATGGCCCCCCTGGTTTGGGCAAGACCACACTTGCTCACATACTTGCGTCAGAGATGGGTGTGCATATCAAGGTCACCTCTGGTCCAGCAATTGAAAGGGCAGGGGATCTTGCTGCAATTCTCACTAACCTGCATGCCGGGGATGTGCTTTTCATTGACGAAGTGCATCGATTGGGAAGAATGGTGGAAGAAATACTTTATCCTGCGATGGAAGATTTCTCCCTGGATATCGTGATAGGTAAAGGACCTGCCGCAAAATCAGTGCGTCTAAAACTCCCACACTTTACCGTTGTTGGCGCGACAACGCGATTGGCTTTGCTTACAGCCCCGTTACGCGCGCGATTTGGAGCGGTCTACCGACTGGATTACTACGATGAAAGCTCACTGGTCGAAATCATCAGTCGCGGTGCGAAACTTCTCAATGTTCCCTTTGAAGAGGACGGGGTCTATGAAATTGCCCGTCGCGCGAGGGGTACACCGAGGATTGCCCTTCGGATTCTCAGACGGGTACGGGATTTTGCGGAAGTGCGGGCTGATGGCACCATATCGCCCGAAGTAGCAATCGCCAGCCTGAATATGCTCAACATAGATGGCATAGGTCTGGATGAACTGGACCGTCGGGTACTCTATACGATCATTGAAAAATATAACGGAGGACCGGTTGGCCTGAATACCATAGCTGCGTCTGTGAGTGAAGAATCAGATACAATTATGGATGTTGTTGAACCCTACTTGCTGCAGCTTGGTTTTCTTGACCGCACCGCACAGGGAAGGATTGCAACTCAACTGGCATATGAACACCTCGGGATAGCCTACAATGGCGACAAAGAACAACCCAAATTGTTCTCCCAGGATTGAAAACCCCATCAATTGAACTAAATACATGAGAACTGAGGATTTTGACTTTAATCTGCCGGAGGATTTCATTGCCCAAACCCCTGCAGAACCCCGTGATCATTCACGTTTACTTGTGCTCAACCGTAAAGATGGGAGCATAGAGCATACTCATTTTTACGAGATTGGCCGCTTTCTTTCCGCTGGTGATTTATTGGTCATCAATCGCACCCGTGTAATCCCTGCACGACTATTTGGTCAAAAAATTCCGGGAGGGGGAAAAGTGGAAGTGTTGTTATTGCGAAAGTTGGATGATACGCTTTGGGAATGTCTTGTGGGTGGAAAAAAGGTTTTCTCTGGCACTGGCTTACAAATAGATAATGGTCCCCAGGCTGTTGTTGTTGCTGTGCCTGAAGGAGCTAAGCGTTTAATTCGTTTTGATGAGCCAATAGAGAATTTTTTTAATCATGCTGGACATGTTCCACTGCCACCCTATATTCACAATACCCAGGTAGATCCTGAACGGTACCAAACTGTTTTTAATAAAATACCTGGATCCGCAGCGGCACCTACTGCTGGCTTGCATTTTACAGAAGAGTTAATCAAGGATTTGCAGAATCAAGGTGTCCAATTCGCGGATATCACGCTGCATGTCGGATTGGATACTTTTGCTCCAGTACGAGAAGACAATCCTGAATCCCATGTAATTCATACGGAATGGTGTGAACTTGATATTACTGCAGCCAATAAGATAAACAAAACCAAAGAGAATGGGGGGCGCGTTATTGCTGTCGGTACAACCAGTGTCCGAACACTTGAGAGCGCCGCTTTTTTTGATAAGGGCACAGAGATACATCCCTGGTCTGGTGATACGCAGCTTTTCATTTTGCCGGGTTATTCTTTTCACGTTGTCGATTCAATGCTTACCAATTTTCATTTACCTAAATCCACATTATTGATGCTGGTAAGTGCTTTTGCAGGCAGGGAAAAAATTCTGGAAACATATGAAATTGCCAAGGGATTTGGTTACCGTTTCTTTTCGTTTGGGGATGCAATGTTGATTATTTAACATTAATTTAAATCTAATATGCACACGGTAATCTATTGAAGTTGGAACAAGTTTTGCAACTAAAAAACTTGCGTAAAGCACAAATAAGAGATTGAGGACAAAAACAATGATGCGTTTTGATAAATTTTCAGAAAGAGCCCAGGATGCAGCAACGCGCGCTGCAGAAATAATCCAACGTTATGGCCACAACCAGATCGATTCGGAACACATTCTGCTGGCGTTAATCGAACAGCCAGAGGGCGTTGTGGGTCAGATCATGGAGACCTTGAACGTCGACCCCGGTGTGATTGCTGAACGGCTGGATCAAATATTGAGAACCACACCAAAAGCGAACATCTTTGGGGGACCTTCCGGTCAAATATTTTTAACCCCAAGGGTAAAGATGGTAGTGGACTTAGCTAAAACTGAAGCCAACCGGCTTGGTGATGAATATATTTCCACTGAGCACTTGTTTCTCGCCATTCTTGCAGAAAGAAACACCCAATTAGCCCGTTTATTGGACGAGTATGGGCTCGATCGTCAAAAAGCAATGGAAGCCATTATTGATTTACGCGGTGGGAAAAGGACTTCCGGATCCAAAATGGAATCGCGATATAAAACCCTTGAAAAATATTCAAGAAACCTTACCCAGGCAGCCAAAGAAGGCAAATTGGACCCCGTCTTTGGCCGCGAGACAGAAATATTACGTCTTATTCAGATTTTGTGCCGCCGTACAAAAAACAATCCGGTACTGATCGGTGAAGCTGGTGTCGGAAAAACGGCAATCGTCGAAGGACTTGCTCAGAAAATTTCGAGCGATGATGTGCCTGAAATACTTTCTGGAAAATGTGTAGTCGCGCTTGACTTAGGCGCAATGATTGCTGGCACCCGCTTCAGGGGTGAATTCGAGGAGAGGTTGAAAGCCAGCATCGAAGAAATCCAGAACTCTGATGGTGAGGTAATCCTTTTTATAGATGAACTGCACACTGTTGTAGGTGCTGGGGCTGCGCAGGGCGCTATGGATGCTTCAAACATGCTTAAACCCGCCCTGGCAAGGGGAGATCTTCAGTGTATTGGGGCAACTACTCTGGATGAATACCATAAACATATCGAGAAAGACGCTGCCCTGGAAAGGCGATTTGCGCCAATATTTGTTGAAGAACCTAATATTGAAGACACAATCGATATGCTTCGCAGTCTTCGGGATAGATACGAAGCGCACCACAAGGTTACTATTTCTGATGAAGCGCTGGTAGCAGCCGCAAAGCTGTCTTCCAGGTACATGACCGATCGAAAATTACCTGATAAAGCGATCGATTTGATGGATGAGGCAGCCGCAAAATTGCGGGTTGCTCTGTACTCTCTGCCGGATGATCTTAAAGAAAAAAAGCGTGAGTTGGACAGGTTGGCAGCTGAAGAGGAGCAGGCAGGTATTGAACGTGATTACGAGCGGGCTGTAAAGAAAAAAGCAGAACGTTTACGTCTTGAACAGGAATTTACCATTGAGAGAGAAAAATGGGAAGCTGAGCATAAACTTGACGAAGTAGTCGATATGAACGACATAGCCGATGTAATTCATCTGTGGACCGGGATCCCAATGACTCAGTTAATGGAAAGCGAAGCACAGAAGTTACTTCATATGGAAGACCGATTGCATGATCGGATTATTGGACAAAATGAGGCCATCAAGGCTATCTCAGATGCCATCAGGCGAGCACGGTCCGGGCTTAAAGATCCCCGCCGCCCAAATGGGTCGTTTATCTTTATTGGACCCTCTGGTGTGGGTAAAACGGAATTAGCCAAAGCGCTTGCAGAATTTCTGTTTGATGACCAGGATGCCCTGGTACGCATAGACATGAGCGAGTACAGAGAGCAGCATACTGTATCGCGATTATTCGGGGCTCCTCCCGGGTATGTGGGTTATGAAGAAGGCGGTCAATTAACAGAGGCAGTCCGCCGCCGTCCGTACCGTGTAGTGTTATTTGATGAAATCGAAAAAGCCCATCCTGAAGTATGGAATGCTCTGCTTCAAATTTTGGATGATGGCCGCCTGACTGATGGTCAGGGGCGCGTAGTTGATTTCCGCAACACCGTACTTATCATGACAAGCAACCTGGGGACTGAATTTGTGAAAAAAGGCGGGACCCTTGGTTTCTTGGAAAACGAGGGTGATAAAGACATCAAAGCATCCCATGAGAAGATAGAGAAGGCGCTAAAAGGCGCATTCAGACCAGAGTTCTTGAATAGGATTGATGATGTCATCATGTTCTCCCCACTCAGCCATGAAGATGTGATGGGCATTGTAAAGTTACAGCTAAAAGAAATCGAAGAACGATTGCTTGATTACGATGTCAGGATGGTAGTCACGGAAGATGCTCAAACATGGTTGGCAGAACAAGGTTTTGATTCCTTACTGGGCGCAAGACCGCTGAAACGCGCTTTACAAAAATTCCTGGAAAGCCCACTTTCAACCAGCATGCTGGCTGGTCAGTTTCATCCTGGGGATGTCATATTGGTAGACAAAAGTACCGATGAAACTTTAGCATTTACCAAGCAGGAAAAGGAATCAACTCAAGAGAATCCAACCAATGCCGACCTGGAAGAAACAAAAGCTTGACCCAAGTACCATGAAAAAGCTGCCGATTAGGCAGCTTTTTCTGACAAATATGATGTTGTGATGAAAACTTCGGCATGTAAGCGATCATTGGGAGTGCGGAAATCCAAATAAGTTGATTTATACTAAGGCTATGGCAGGAGACAGTAAAACAAGCAGAGCATTGTTAAATGGGATTCCGCTGTTCAGCAGCCTGACGGAAAGTGATCTGGATTGGCTGGCTGAATTAGTTGTTGTTGAAAGTTTTGATCAAACAACTACGCTCTACGAGGCTGGAAGTGCAACAGACGGACTTTATTTCCTCGTAAAGGGGAAAGCTTCACTTAGGAGTAGTGGGAATACCCAGGTGACCCGAGATGTTTATCCTGGTGAAATGCTTGGTGAAGAAGCACCATTGAATATTGCCACCAGACAAAATTCAGCTTACTTGTATGAAAAGAGTTCTGTTTTGTTCTTGACGAACAGTCAGGTACAGATTCTCCTTCAAACTAAACCTGAAGTTGCCAAAACATTGAAAGTAATTCTGCAGAGTCGTCATTTGCACGTAAGGGTAAACATGCCCTGGCTTCAGGAGGGTGAGCGCATCAACCTGATGACGCGGAAACACCCAGTATTTTTGTTACTGAACACGGCCACACCAATCCTGTCATTTGCTGCAGCGATGTTTTTGATAAGTCTGTTTACAGATAATAATCCATTTATGGGACTTGTTCTCTTATTAGCAGCGTTCGGACTATGTATTTTGTGGCTTGCCTGGAACATACATAATTGGGCGAATGATTACTATCTCATCACCAATAAGCGTATGGTATGGGTTGAACGCATTTCCGGTTTTTATGACAGCAGACAGGAAGCACCTTTGGGCACTTTGCTTTCAGTCGGAATAAAAACCACCCAATTTGGTGCAATTATTGGCTATTCGGATGTTATTGTGAGGACGTTTATCGGTGATATTCGATTCAATCGCGTTGCTGAGGCGAGAGCCATTGGAAAATTGATTGAGGTGTATTGGTCTAAGAGTAAGTTGGTTGATCTGGATGAGGAAGCGGAAGTAATGCGTAAAGCCCTCCGCAAGAAATTTGGTACAGGGACCGAGGTTGTTGAAGGAAGTGAACAGAAAAAAACAATGGACACCTTGCCTGTTTTGCCAGTCCGTGAGACAAGCTTCTTTGAGTGGCTTTTTGCGGATTTTTTGAAAATCCGGTATGAGGTTGGGGGGATTACTACTTACCGAAAACACTGGTTTGTGTTGATTAAGAAAATTATTCTGCCTTTGATTGGAAGTTTCTTTTTCACTGCGCTCATCATAGCTGTTCTAACCAGAAATTTTGTTGCTTTTGATTACACTACTACCCTTGTACTGGGCAGTCTTGGATTGGTTACTGCAATTTCATGGTTGCTTTATGTTTACATGGATTGGCGCAACGATGTATTTCAACTTACACCAAACCAGATTATCGATATTGACCGCAAACCTTTTGGCAGGGAATCACGCCGTTCAGCGCCCCTGGACAACATACTCAGCATAGAATACGAACGCAATGGAATTATTCCGATGCTCTTTAATTTTGGTACAGTTTTCATTACGGTTGGCAACACGCAACTTACCTTCAATGATGTGTACCAACCCTCACATGTTCAGCAGGATATCTTTAACAGGATGGGTAAACACACTGACGAAAAACAGAAAAGGCTCACAGAGGAGGAACGCGAAAGGATCGTCCAGTGGCTGAAAGTGTACAGAGAAGAGAATCTGGGGCGGGACGATACAGAATTATTGAGAAATTTCGAGGATTAAGGTAGAATTTTTTGAGAAAGAAGATAAGAAAATTATGTCAATCCTTGAAATTGTGACCTTTCCCGATCCTTCATTGCTGTTGAAATCCAAACCTGTTAGGGAGTTCAACAAAAGCTTACAAACCCTCATTGATGATATGTTTGAAACGATGCGGGAAGCACCCGGTGTTGGTTTAGCAGCACCTCAAATTGGTCAATCTTTGCAGCTGGTGGTAGTTGAATATTCAGATGATGAAAATCAAAACGTAAGACCCAAAACTTACGTGCTTGTAAACCCAGAGATTACTAAAACTTCAAAAAACACTGTTACCGATTTGGAGGGCTGTCTTTCAGTTCCCGGGTTAGCAGGTGAGGTCGAGCGGTTTGAGGAGGTTACAGTCAAGGCGCTAAATCGCTTTGGCAAACCCATAAAAATTAACGCTAAAGGTTGGCTTGCCAGGATCTTTCAACACGAGATAGACCATCTGAACGGGGTGCTTTA
>CAYVWM010000014.1:0-30670 GCA_964455505.1 uncultured Anaerolineaceae bacterium | reverse complement strand
CGGTCGAGTATAAGAAACGAGGTAAAAATGAAAAAACGACTTTTTGCAACCCTTTCCCTGGCACTGGTGTTCGTGCTGGTTTTGGCTGCCTGCAGCAGCCCGGCAGCAACTGTGGAGCCAGCGGTGGAAGAACCGGCGGTTGTGGCTGAGGAGACACTCGAAAGCGAACCCCAACCCGCTGACGACGAAAAATCCGACTCTGACATGCAGTCCTTCCTGTTGGAAAAACTGCAGGGCAGCGATCACACCCTGGATTTCATCCTCTCGCGTGAAAAGACCCGTGAGGAATGGGAAAAGACCATTGACCGTATGATCGGGTATGGCGCTAAGATCAACGAGGAAGAAAAGCAGATCCTGATCGATTGGCTCGTAAGCCGCTAAGTTTATGCAGGTTTTGCTGGCAATCGGTTGGGATGACGATTCTCAGAATCGGGCTATAATGGAAATTCGGCGTCTGCTGAATCCATTGTAGAGGTGAAATTCATGCTCTTTGTAGATAATCTCAACCACTCAGACCCTGCCCGCAACCTGGCGCTGGAAGAATACCTGATCCGCTCCGTTGCGCCTGATGAGGAGCTGCTCCTCTTTTACATCAACAAGCCTTCCATTATCATCGGGCGCAACCAGAATACCATCGAAGAAATCAATGTGGATTATGTGCACGCGCACGGCATTCACGTGGTGCGGCGGCTTTCAGGGGGTGGGGCGGTTTATCACGATTTTGGAAATCTGAATTTCAGTTTCATTGCGCCTTATACCCAGGGGAATTTCCAAAACTTCCGCAAATTCACCGCGCCGGTTATATCCGTTTTACAGAATATGGGTGTACCGGCTGAACTGAGCGGACGCAATGACATTCTGGCGGATGGGCGTAAGATTTCAGGGAATGCCCAGTATGTGGCTGGTCAGCGCATGGTCTCGCACGGCACCTTGCTGTACCAATCCGACCTGGACATGGTGGGGCATGCGCTGCGGGTGAAACCCTCCAAGATTGAATCCAAAGGGATCAAATCCGTACGTAGCCGCGTTACCAATATTGCCGAGTTTCTCACCAATCCGCCCGATATCATGCTGCTGCGCCAGGCGATTTTGGAGCAGACCTTTGAGGGCTGTGCGGAAATCCCGCAGTATCACCTCAGCGAGGCAGACTGGAAAGCTGTGGAGCAGCTAAAGAATGAACGCTACGACACCTGGGAATGGAACTACGGGCGTTCGCCGGCGTTTAACTTGCGCCGTGAAACGCGCTACCCCGGCGGCTCCATCGAAGCCCTGTTGGACGTGCACAAAGGCGTCATCACGCACATTCGGTTTTTTGGCGATTTTTTTGGGCAGCGAGACGTGGCCGAGCTTGAGGCCGCCCTGGCCGGCTGCGCCTACGCCGGACCCGCACTCAAAGAACGCCTGGAGAGCCTGCAGATTGGGGATTATTTTGCGGGTTTCACGGCTGCGGAACTGTTTACCTTACTTTATTAGTGCGTTATTAGTAGAAAACCCCCTTTTTTTGCCCGGATAAGCGCTTGCTTGTGTGCTGAATGTGATTTGGGTTGCGGGCTGCTTGTCAGGGCTGATCTGAGGTGTCAGGTGCCTCTGGAGTGGCTTTTGAGACAGCAGCCGGGTAAGGAGAGGCCAGCCTTTGGGCAGCGGCCTTTTTGTTTTCCTCACTGCGCCGGTCGTAACGCCGGGTGGTATCGGTGCTGGCGTGCCCTGCGATGGCGGAGACCGTAAGCACGTCCACTTCAGCGCTGAGCAGATCCGTGATGGACGTACGACGCAGGTCGTGCGGGGTGAAAGGATCGATGCCGGCTTGTTTTTGGCGGTGGCTGAGCAGGTAGTAAATTGCCTGGGGGGTGAGCCGGCGCAGCAAAACCCTGCCGGATTTGGTCACGCGGGTAAAAAGCGGCCCCAGGCGCCTGCCGCGCAGGGCTAACCAGTCCTCCAGGGCTTGCAGGGCGCTCTGCTGCAGGTAAACCTGGCGTTTTTTGCTACCCTTGCCCAGGATGCGCAGTTTGCCTTCGCGCAGGTCCAGGTCGGCCAGGTTGAGGTCCACAATTTCCTGACGGCGGATGGCAGCGGCATAGAGGACAGCGATGACGGCTGCATCGCGTACGCCCAGGGTCGGGTTTTGTTCGTCTGCCAGGCAGGCTTTGATCAGGGCGACCATCTCCTGCATGGAGAGGGTTCTGCCGCGCGGGATGGTCTCTGTGCGCAAGCTCTTGATGGAAGCCGCCCGGAAGTAGTCGTCGTGGTTGTCGTACAGCCCCATGCGGTAGGTCTCCTCCAACACCCTGCGCAGGGCGACCAGGTGTTTGTTGACCGAGGATTTCGCATAGCCAATATCTACTAGGTAAAAAGACAAGCCACTGGTATGCTCATACCGCAAAACCTGCCAGGGGAATGCCAAGGCCTCCTGAATCCGGCCGTCAGAATAGATGTAAGCCAGGTTGTTCAGGGCGGTGTGCTGGCTGCGCCGGCCCGATGGGCTGAGCGTATTCAGATAAGCCTGAACCGGCGTTGTGCTTTCCGTGGGGGAGGGGGGTGCTTCGGTCAGATCGGGAAGCGGCAGGGGTGTTTTGGATTTACGTTTAGCGGCCATTTCTGTTGTTCACACAAAAATTATTCTCATAAGTAATTATAAACGCAATGCGCTCCTGTGGGGTGGGGCGGAGAGACCCGGATGTTTTTGATTGGGTTTGAATGTTGGATGATCAACCCGGAACGCATCTGACTTCAGGTCTTTTATGCTCTGATCCATACCAGATAAGCCAAACTTTGATTTACTCTACATCATTGGAAATTAACAATGCCTGTAAACCGGTCAGGCACAAACCAGATCTGCAGAAAAGGAGGACCCCAATCAGCTGGAAAAAGAATGTTTTCAAAGAATCCCAAAACACACAAACAAAAACAGTAAGGTTTCTCAATTTTGTCGAGTATTTTTTAACAGCGGGCTTTACAGCGGCTCAAAGGCTGCGCATAGGTGTTTTTTGATGCATTTTTTAGTTCTACCCTGCTATAACAGCCGCCGGCAGCATAAGCAGCCAATATGCGCTGTTGGTTTGCCTGCCTAAATATTGGTCGGTGCATTTTCAGGTGTGACGAACCTTTTGGGCAGAGCGATCTGCCAGCGCTCCCTGCCGCATCATAGTAGCCAGATCTCCCTAATTGCCTGGCGCGTATGGTAGAGCCGCACAGGCTGCATCAGAGCGCATTAAATTGAAGCCTGCCATACTACGGGTTGATTTAGACTATCAGCAGTCCCCACCGCCAATACCCCTAAATCGGACCTTTAACCCCTCTTATTACTATCGAGAAGTGATATTCTCTTAAGTAATGTTTCAAAGTCCTCATTACCCTCCCCACTCCATCAAAAATCACTGCGTCGTTTTTTAGAAGGACCCATAAGCATTTGGGATAATGCTGCATCAAGGATCATTGTCTTAAAACCTCAACCGGTATACAAAAAGGGCGCCTTTTCAGGCGCCCCACCCCGCTATCCAAGTAGTAAGCTAATTACCCATCATCATGGCAGCCACATCTGCTTCCACGCTGTCAATCGGTTTTAGCGCGTAGGCTTTCACCAGCACATCCACTACATTAGGCGACAAAAACGCGGGCAGCGTCGGGCCAAGACGGATTTTCTTGACTCCCAGGGCCAGCAGCGCAAGCAGAACAATTACCGCCTTCTGCTCGTACCAGGCAATGTCAAACGAAAGCGGCAGGTCGTTGACCGTGACGCCAAAGGCATCGGCCAATGCCTGGGCGATAACGATCAAAGAATAGGAGTCATTGCACTGGCCTGCGTCCAACACGCGGGGGATACCGGCGATCTCGCCCAGCGGCAGTTTGTTGTAGCGGTACTTGGCACACCCTGCGGTCAGAATAATCGTATCCGGGGGCAGCGCCTGGGCTACCTCGGTGTAATATTCACGGGATTTCTGACGGCCATCGCAACCGCCCATAACCACAAAGCGCTTGATGGCACCAGCCTTGATGGCTTCAATAACCTTATCGGCAACAGACATAACAGTCGCATGGGCAAAACCTATCGGGATCGTGCCGGTCTCCAGTTCCTGTGGTTCAGCGGACTCCTTTGCCTTGGCAATCACCGTAGAAAAGTCTTTTTGTTTTCCCGGTTCGCGATCGGGAATATGGGGAACACCCGGGTAACCCGCCATACCGGTTGTAAAAATGCGGTCGCGGTAGCTGGTTTTTACCGGGATGATGCAGTTTGTGGTCATCAGGATGGCACCGCCAAATTTATCAAACTCTTCGCCCTGGTGCCACCAGGAGCCGCCATAGTTACCCACCAGGTGCGGGAACTTTTTCAGACCCGGATAGGCGTTGGTAGGCAGCATTTCGCTGTGGGTGTACACATTCACTCCAGTGCCTTCTGTCTGCTGGAGCAGTTCATCCAAATCAACCAGGTCGTGACCGCTCACCAGGATTCCAGGCCCTGGCCGCACGCCTAGATTCACCTGGGTAGGTTCTGGATTGCCATAACGGGTGGTGTTGGCTTTGTCCAGCAAGGCCATGGCCTGCAGGCCAACCTCTCCGGTTTTTTGCACCACTGCCAGGAGTTCGTTTACGCCCAGTTTTTTATTGGTTGTGGCTTCAAGCGCTTCCTGCATGAACGCCAGGATAGACTCATCCTCGCCGCCAGCCAGATAAGCATGGTCCACATAGGCTGCCATGCCTTTGAGGCCAATGACAATCAGCTCGCGCAAAGAACGAACGTCCGGGTCGAGCGTTTCATCCGCCATAATGCCCACGGTACGTGCTTTGGCAAGCAGCGTATCCAGTTCGTAATCAACCGGTTTCCAACCTGCCCAGTCAGGTCCGTTCCCACTGCAGGGCGTGCCGTGCAATTCCTGACAGGTCGCCTGTGCTGCTTCTCTCAGGGCTTCACGCTTGTCTACAGCTTCCTTGATCAGGTCTACAAAGCGCTGCGCGTCGAAATTGGCATTGGTAATGGTTGCAAACAATGCCCGTGGGATGAAAAGGTCGGTCTCTGGGTCTGAGACGCCCATGTTCCTGCCCCGCGTTCCCCAGAACGAGATCCCTTTCAGCAAGTAGATAAGCAGGTCCTGCAGGTTATCCACTTCTGCGGGTTTTCCGCAGACACCTTTGCGTGTGCAGCCAATATTTTTTAGTGCCTCCTGGCATTGGTAACAAAACATGTCAGTCATTCTATCAACTCCTTGTTCAGTTCAATTTGACGCCTTATTATAAAAGAATTATTTACTAACTAATCTGACTTAAGTAACATTTGAAACAGCATGATCACAACTGGTTCTCGATAACCTCATCACGAAAGTTTATTAAAAAGAAAGCGAGCATCTTTAGACGCTCGCCAATAAAAAAATCTGTGCAGACTGTATTCGTTATCTTCCCACACCGATTACCGTGAAACCAAGTGCTCTCAATACATCCCGATCGAGGAAGTTGCGCCCATCGATGACTGGAACAGGAGGGATTTGCTCCCAATCCAATTCACGGTACATCGGCCACTCTGTTACCAAAACAATCGCCTCGGCATCTTCGATGGCATCGTACACATCCTGACAAAAGGTTACACCCAGGTCCGGGTATTGGCGCAGGGCATTATCCAGCGCTACCGGATCGTGAGCGCGCACAACCGCACCCCTTTGGACCAAGAGGCGAGAGATATCCAGCGAAGGAGCATCGCGCAGGTCATCCGTATCTGGCTTGAAACTGTAGCCCAGCAATGCAATTCTTCTGCCTTTTAAGATTTTCAGTTCTTCCTGGAGCATATCCACAACCCAAGTGCGCTGCTTATAATTTACATCCCGAGCAGCTTTTACTATGGGCATGTCCAGATGATATTCACGGGCTGTAGCAACCAATGCTGCCGTATCTTTACCAAAACAAGATCCTCCCCATCCAATTCCCGGATTGAGGAAGCGGGGACCGATGCGATCGTCCAACCCAATCCCTTTGGCGATCTGCGCTATATCAGCTCCCACCTTCTGGGCAAGATGGGCTATTTCATTGATGTAAGAGATTTTTAACGCCAGGAAGGAGTTCGCGGCATACTTGATCACCTCGGCTGAAGCAAGATCGCAAACCAGCAAGGGGACTCCCTCCAAACCATTGGGTCTGGGCAAACAGGCAGGCGGATTGAAATTTTGGGTCAGCAAAGGATTGAACAATTCGGTCAAACACTGGATACCATGTTCATTTTCTGAACCGATCACGATGCGGTCCGGGTAAAAAGAGTCCTGTAACGCAGCGCCCTGACGCAAAAACTCGGGGTTGGAGACCACAGCGTATTGTCCATTGATCTTTTTGCCGGTTTTTTCCTCATAGGCTGCTTTAATAAGAGAGCCAACCCAGTTTCCGGACCCAATCGGCACCGTCGATTTATTGACAACCACTGTGAATTGGTCATCCATGTATTCAGCGACGGCTTCTGCTGCTTGCCGAACATATTCGAGGTTGGCACTGCCATCCGGTAATGAAGGTGTGCCCACCGCAATAAAGACCACTTCCATACTGGGAATATCGGCCTCGGCATAACTTGTGGTAAATTTCATCCGTTTGCCAACCAAAGCCAGCAATTCATCCAAGTGAGGTTCAAAAAAAGGGGCTATCCCTGCTTGTAATTGTTTGATCTTCTCTGCATTGACATCCAGACAGGTTACGTCGTGTCCAATATAAGATAAAACCACCCCCGTATTCAGTCCAACATACCCTGTACCAATAATTAATACCCGCATTTAAACAATCCCTTTCATTTCCACAGTGATAGAGTCGTATTTTACCTCACTCTTGTTCAAATGTGTTAAAGACGGATCATACCTCATCGAGTTGTGCCATAAAATGACGCAATACGGGCGGAGCCCAGCTTATCCTGATTCCCCTGATCTTTTCGGACCCGCGTACACATTCAGCAGCAGCTTCACCGACATAATCAAGATGGCTGCGGGTATAAACACGGCGGGGAATAGCAAACCGCACCAATTCCATAGGAGCCATTATCTGGGCTCCGGTCACAGGGTCGGAGTGCTCAAACATCAAGCTGCCAATTTCGCTGGTACGCACCCCCCCAGAAAGATACATGGCATTCGCAAGCGCCACACCGGGAAACTGACTTTTCGGGATATGGGGCAGCGCTTTACCTGCATCCACATACACGGCATGCCCACCCGTGGGCAGGTAAACCGGCAGTCCAGCTGCTGAAAGCACATTACCAAGATAGCGGGTGTGACTTTCACGATAGTTCAGGTAGTCTTCATCAACACCATCATGTAAACCAACGGCAATTGCTTCCAAATCTCTGCCGGAAAGACCACCGTAAGTTAAAAATCCTTCATGGACAATCAGGTTTTGGGCAATTCTTGGCTTCAATTCCGGATCCCGAAAAGCGATGAATCCACCAATATTGACAATAGCATCCTTTTTGGCGCTCATGGTGCAGCCATCTGCATACGAAAACATTTCTCTGACGATGTCTTTTACTGGTACATCTTTGTATTGAGGATCGCGCAGTTTAATGAACCATGCATTTTCAGCAAAACGGCAGGCGTCAATGAAAAATGGGATGCCGTGGCGGTGATAAATTTCCCCGGTTTGGCGGATATTTTCCATCGAGACGGGCTGACCTGCTGCTGAGTTATTGGTAATCGTGGTCATGCCCAGAGGAATATTCTCAGCGCCAACCTGCTGGATAAATGCTTCCAGTTTCTCCAAATCCATATTGCCTTTGAAAGGCAGTTCAGTAAATGGGTCATCACCTTCCGGAACGGTCAGGTCAACCGGACGAGCGCCCAACACAAGCAGGTTAGCCTGAGTAGTGTCAAAGTGGCGGTTGTTAGGGACTGTTTGTCCGGCTTTAACTAAGGTTGCAAAGAGCATTCCCTCCGCCGCCCTACCCTGGTGTGTCGGCAGTACATAGGGAAAGCCCAATATTTCCTGAATAGCTTCCTCAAACCGAAAATAACTCTTTGCTCCCGCATAGGATTCGTCAGCACGCAGCATTGCTGCCCACTGGTTGTCGCTCATCGCATTCGTGCCGCTATCAGTCAGCATATCGATGATCACATCTTCTGCAGGTACATTGAACAGGTTGTTATGCGCCCTCGCCAGAGCTGCCTGACGTTCTTCTCGTGTGGTCATTTTCACTTTTTCCACCATCTTGATGCGAAACGGTTCGATAAATGGAATGGTCATTATTCTCCTCTTTTATGATTACAGTTCAGCAGCAAGATGACGCCCCGCCAAAATGCCGCTGCCAAATGCGAAGTGCAGGTTAAAACCCCCGCACGGTCCAACAACATCAAGGGTCTCCCCCACCAGAAATAAACCTGGAACACGAAGCGATTGGCAAGTTTCCGGTTCCACTTCAAACACAGGCACTCCCCCAGCACTGAGCTGGCTTTTATCAAATGAACCCACACTTATTATGGCTATGCGCAACCTTTTCAAGCTCTGAACCAACTTCTCCATTTGTTCTTCAGTCAAATCTGCGATCGGTAAATCTGCTTCCATTTCCATTTGACGAAGCAAAAAATCGGAGACTTTTGGAATATAGAAGCCTTGCAGAAATCCTCTTAACGACGTCGCCCTTTTTCTTCGGCTTGTTAATTCAGCAAAAAACAAATCCTCAAAATATGCCAGCAAGTCCAATTCCAGGACCAGATTATCCTTCTCATTTTGAGAGGAGTTTTCAGACAGCCAACGTGCAGCCAGGTGACTTAAGTTCATCGCTCCTGGCCCGTTAATGCCCCAGGATGTGAAAATCACATTCCCCTTGCTGCGCCCCAAGCAATCAGAACCTGCATAAATGGCAGTGCCCACATCCAACCGGACCCCTTGCAAAGCTTTGTATCCGCCCATATTCAGCATCAAAGGGCCTAATGCTGGCACCAGGGGAATGACTGTGTGGCCCAAGTGGCGCA
This sequence comes from uncultured Anaerolineaceae bacterium, assembly GCA_964455505.1. Lineage (GTDB taxonomy): Bacteria > Chloroflexota > Anaerolineae > Anaerolineales > Anaerolineaceae > Mesolinea. The sequence continues at coordinate 21,752 of CAYVWM010000014.1, read as the reverse complement.
CACTGGGGAACAATTCCCCCCGAGAGCCAAGAGCAGGGTAAGCCTTTCCACCAGCCGCCACAACCAGACGGTCAAAGCTGCGGGTGCGGGCAGGCTCCCCTGAAGGGAAAAGGACAACAAACCGACCATTATCACGAAAATAATCCACCACTTGCGTGGATAACAACATCTCTATCCCTCGATGATGCAAGGCTTCGGACAAAATGCTCACAATAGAATGAGCTGAATCTGAAAGTGGATAATACCAGCCATCGTCAGTGTGATGTACAGGAATCCCAAGCTGTTCTAACACTTCAAGGAGCGAGGACAAAGGGAAAGCATCCAGAAACCGCTTGATCCAATTTGGGTCTGCACATGTGTATGCCGTTGGGGTAAGGTAACCATTGCTGAGATTACAGCGCCCACTACCCGTAACGAGCAATTTTTTACCGATTGTTGGGTTATGGTCTATCAGACAAACACGCCCACCAGACTTTGCTGCTTCCAATGCTGCCATTACCCCCGAAGCACCCGCCCCAATGACCGCAATGTCCATAAATTTATTATACCTTGCCACCAGAATTATGACCTGTGAAATCGGCAAAACAAACATTCACGATGGACTGAATTGGCAACATTTGTGGAATAACCAAAAATACAAGCGTTTTTCAGTTCTCAAAACCATTCGCCCTTTGTTTGGACAACAAAATGACTATTAAGCTGCAGGAGTGAAACAAGCAGAGGACCTTAATAAACCTAACATCACAATTGCTTTTACCAATCGGGATCGATGTTTTTTGATTAATCAGCGTATAATCAATACACTGGTTCTAATTCCTGTCCAGCCGCAAACAAGCAAGGAGTAGCTATGAAAGCGCTGATTATTTATGACTCGTTTTTTGACAATACCAAAAAGATTGCTGTCGAGATTGGGAGGGTATTAGCGGCTTCAGGAGAGGTGAATGTTGAAAAAGTAAGTGATAGCAGTAATACGTTATTAAAGGAAATCGACCTGTTAGTTCTCGGTTCTCCAACACGTGCTTTCACATACTCACCCAATATCAGAAGATTCTTGAAAAGTATTCCACCTCAGGGTCTAAGCGGCATCAAAGTTTGCACATTTGATACCCGAATTGCGAGCAATGAAAAGACCCCAGCCTTTCTACGAACGTTAATGAAAATCTTTGGTTATGCAGCCGAACCTATGCTAAAGAGTCTGATAAACAAAGGTGGGACTCAAGTAACCCCACCCGCATGGTTTATCGTGTCCGACGCTGAGGGGCCGTTACTGGACGGCGAATTGGAACATGCAGCGGCCTGGGCACAAGAGATTATTTCTTCTTAATAGGAAAGCACTTATTTCTGTACTCTCCAAAAATTTCCTTTTCTAACCAATTTTAATAAATCCCGCCCTGAACTTTGGCAGGATTTATTAGTAATTTTGCGATTCCAAGTCTCACCCCTTTTTTCTTAAACTTTCAGGGTCAGGATGGTAAATTTGTCTCCACCCAGCCAGTTTCATCCTGGCTGGTTGGAGGATCCTTCACTTCAGAAGGGACATCCTCATCGAACTTTTCTATTACTATTGGTGCTTCTTCCATGGGTGGTTCGGTCGAAGGAGGCGGCGCTGGTGGTTCAGCAATAGGCTTTTCACTTGCTGAGGGTTTTGAATCCTCAGGGGAGTTTTCTGCCCGTACAATCTCCAACTCGTTTTGTTTTTCTGATTTTTGAATATATAGATCTCTGATCTTTTCACAAACTGGCAGTAAAGGCTCAGCCGATATTTCGCCGGCTTCAAATAGTTTGTATGTTTGTTCCGCTAAGATGGTCTTTTGGATGCCAATCTGGCTTTCCAGTTCGCTGATCAGTCCCTGTAGGTGAAAAATTTGACTCTGCTGTTTTACTTTCCACGAAGCAAGTGCTGTGATCTGTGATAATTTGTCTGCTAAAGGCATGATGTTCTCCTTTGATTGGGTGACGACTTCAATTATACCCATAATTCTTTAGAACCTGGTTCACTTTCAGCCAAGCAATCTAAACCCTGCCCAACTTGGGGCGCTAACCTTTTGTTAATTTATCTAAAAGAAAAACCTCTTTAACACAAAAGTAGCTGCCCTCTGGCAGCTACTTTTACATTTTTTGTTCTAAACAAAGCGTGTGCGTATCTCTGCACTGGCGTAATCCAAAATCGCAACCGTGATCGCAATGAACCAAATCGCAATACCTGCTGAAGTGTAATCCAGCAGTCTAATCCATTGAATCAACAAGTAGCCTATACCGCCCCCACCCACCATACCGATGACCGTTGACATCCTTACATTGATATCCCAGCGGTATATGGTAAATGATACAAACGGTGGCACTATTTGGGGAACCACACCATACCAAACGGTCTGCAGCCAGTTCGCGCCAGTCGCCTGAATAGCTTCCACCGGTCCTGGATCAATTGACTCTATTGCTTCAGAATACATTTTTCCTAATGCTGCTATGGAGTGAATTGTGAGCGCGATTATACCCGCAAAAGGCCCGAGCCCGACTGCAATGATGGCAATAACAGCCCAGACCAAGGATTCAATCGAGCGTACAAGATTTAGGATGGTACGCACTATGAGATAGATTGACCTCGTAAACCAATTGACAGACATCAGGTTTCGAGAGGCAATGAAACTTATCGGTATAGAAAATATGACTCCAAAAAAGGTGGACATCATCCCTAAAAAGATGGTTTCAATCATCTTTTCAAGCGACAGCTTCAGTTCTTCACTGATTACTGGTTCGCCGATCGCTGCGACTTGCCGCGCTTCCACCTTCCAAATAACATACCCTTCCTCGTTTGTGGCCGGGATTACCCGGTAGGGAATGACAACATCCAAAGCAAACTTGCCCTCATTATCTGTGGTCAACTTGACGTACTCGCCCCCATAGCGGTAGCGAAATTCGTTACGCGTCTGGTCCACCCACCAGATTTCAGTTTCGGTATTGGGTTCAAAATTCTCACCCACCATTTTTAGGAGTGTCCCCTGGGCTCCACCAATCTCAGAAAGATCGCCGCAAGTTGGGCTGACTTCTACAAATGGTTCGCCTTCGACTCTTACAGGCACATCGTGTTCGACACCCTCGATACAGGGTATCATTACTTCTGCAGATCCAATCAACAGTTCTTCTGGATAATGCAGCGCTTTTTCCCAAGGCCAGAGCACCCTCATTAGCAGCGGCGCAGATTTTCTGCCCTCCCTGATAAGCACACCTGGCTTGATTTCGCCAATTTGCCATCCCAGCATAAAAAAGGTTAGCAGTACTAAAAACCACAAAATGGTCGATAGCACTTTGCCATTTTTTGCTGTTCTATAGGCGTCATAAGCAATCCAAATGTACATCAAGACAGTAAGTACGAGGATCACAAGAATAATAGGTTGGAGTTGTATGGATTTTTGAAACATACTGAAAAAGTTTGGCTCTCGCCGGGCAATAACACGCACCCTCCATATCCATAAACCCGCAATTGAGGCAAAACTTATTAATAACGTCAGCCCTTTTCTAAAAGCGCCTGCCAGCATGTGACCCACCCCTGGCAATAACAGTGATACCAATGCAGCAATGGCAGGAGGAACTAGACTCTTTTTTTCTTCAAGTTCTGATTTCTTGCTGTTCATTCCTCAACTCCTGTCCCTTGCCCCACTTCAGCGGTTTCCTGCAAGTCCCCTGTGATCCCGCCCATACGCTCAGCTTCTTCGCCATAAATGGACTTGAATTCAGCATCCGTCATCCGCCGGATCTGCTCCCGGGTGCCCTGATATACCAATCGGCCTTCACGCAAACCAATCACACTGGTTCCGTAGCGTTGCACCAGATCCAGATAGTGCAAACTGCACATCACTGTTATATTGTCTTCTCGATTGAGATTTTCCAAATGCTGCAAAATGGAGTGTGCCAACACGGGATCGAGGCTGGCTACCGGCTCATCTGCAAGAATCAACTCAGGTTCCTGCATCAGGGCTCGGGCAATACCCACCCGTTGTTGTTGTCCGCCGCTTAATTCATCTGCCCGTTTGTTAGCCTGGTCGGTTATCCCCATGCGTTCAAGTGCAGTCTTAGCCCGCTGCTGATCCTCTTCGTCAAACCGTCCGCTAATGCTGCGCCAAGTAGGGCTATATCCTAACCTTCCAGCCATCACGTTAGTAAGAACCGTAGAGCGTTTGACCAGATTAAACTGCTGAAAAACCATCCCAATCTTGCGACGGACATTTCGCAATTCATCGCCTTTAAGCTTGGCCAGGTCTACACCATCCCACAGAATTTCACCCTCCGTAGGATCGATAAGGCGATTGATGCAGCGCAGCAGAGTGGATTTACCTGAACCGCTCAATCCAATAACAACCAGGAATTCCCCTTCCGGCACCTTAAAGCTGACATCCCGCAGTGCTACAGTTCCATCATCATATATCTTCGTTAAATGGCGAATCTCAAGCATAGATTGCTTCTCCAATCATTAATGGAAAGGGGGACCTGAAGGTCCCCCCAGCTTGTTTTTTTCGGTTATTCCCAAACTAAATGCCTACAGGTCTTCGGCATTGACTCCTGCGGCATCCAGCAGCTGACGGAAGGCATCGTAGAAGGTGTTGTCGTGCACCTCAAGACCATCCCATTCATAGGCGTCAGCCATGGCTTGTTTGCCTTCTTCAGTTTCAATAATCTTCAGAAGCGCATCAACAAGCTGTTGTTTCACATCCTCGGGGAAATCCTTCACGAATTGCACACCGTCATTCGGGATTTCAACGGAGACTTCCACCTGCAGGACCTTATCCATGACATCCGGGAATTCATCTTCCACACCGGTGCGGGCATCCACGTAGCAGGCGCCCGCATCGCAGTCGCCATTGTAAACGCCTAGCACAGCTGCATCATGGGAACCAGCCCAAACGATCTCAATGTCTGTTTCAGTGTTGATACCTGCCGCCCGCATCATGATCATAGGGATGATCCATCCGCTGGTGCTGGTCTCATCAGTTGCGCAGAAGGTCTTTCCCTTGATGTCTGCAACGGAGGTAACCCCGGAATCAGCACCGGCTATGATCTGTCCGGTGTAGGTCGGGCTGCCGTAGCGTGTGGCAACCAACGCAGGATAAGCGCATCCGCGATCTGCAGCAGTGATAGCCGCAAACGTTGCCAAAGAGCCCATCTGGGCTTGCCCGGCACATTCAGCTTCGATTGCTGCGGTGTAGTCTGTGGCAACAAAGGTTTCCACAACTAAGCCAGTCTCTTCGAAGATCATGTCCGCAACCTTATCGGCTCCTGCAGAAACATCTTCCATTTCACCGGAGGGAACGAATACCCATTGGATCGGGTTTTCTTCGGTTCCCAGTTCGGCTTCCTTAGCGCCGCAGCCGGTTAGAACCAGCGAGGCAACCATCAGGATGGAAATCAAAACAATTAACTTCTTCATTTTTACTCCTTTACCTACTGATAGATTTAGGGAAAAGCGTTCCCTATGATTGGTACAATGATACACCGAAAAATAAAATTACACCCGTTTTTTTTACATTTGATTCGTTTATTTCTGAATTCTTTCAGAAGGATGCCTTAGAAATCGGGAAAGTAATCATTGGAAACATTTTGTCTGGGCTGACCAAGACTGTATAATCTGAATACAAATAATGTTTTAGGAAAACGTATGTTTAACGACTCCAAAGGACCAATAACCCATTTTGAATGGGCAAGTTTTACCATCGATGGACAGGTTCATAGCCCCGAACAAGGCGCAGGCAAGGATATATTACTTTATTGGGAAGGTGTCCGACCTTGGTCTGAACGCCAGGGGCATGATCTTAAACCCAAGATGCTTATATCTGCTCTAATACTCAAACCTGACCTGCTTATTATCGGCAATGGCGTAAATGGCGCCCTAAAGGTTGGCAAGAAAGCGCGGCAAGCGGTGATTGATGCAGGCATACCTGAATTATTGGTATTGAAAACCCCAGCCGCCTGCGAAGAATATAATCGACAATTCCACAAGCATGTCGGGGTGGTTCTATTGGCACATGGAACTTGTTGATTTTTTCTTTACCTTCTCTCAGTACTCCCGGCACCGTATTATCTTCCCCCTCACTGCCCAAACATGCCGATTAACCGCGCAATACCCGCATCGCGGCTGGCAAACCATAGAATATTTGGATCGGGCATCTGGATAGCCTGGTGACCAAACTTATCAGCAAATTGCATTCCACCTGTCAGGGTTTCCCAATAAAATCCGGAATAATCCATACTCACCGAAAACAGACCATTGGAACTTGTTGCGATCCATAATCCCTGCCCGGTAAATTGGAGACTGCATACTGCGGATGGCAGTTCTGCCTCCAAACTAAACTCAGAGCCATCAAAACGGTACAATCGGTTAGATACTCCAACAAGCAGGTCCTGGCTGGCAGGGATGTGTGCAATTGCCTTAACGTTAGGGTTGCCTGTCAGGTTTTGGAGCGTTTCCTGATAGTTCATACTGAAAACCCCATCATTGAACTGATATAATCCCCTGGCCGTTCCCACCCAGATCCTTTGGCCGTCTTTTAAGAGACAGTGCACTGCAGCGGGTTGAGCACCCTGAGCAATCTCAGATCCGCTGTTCAGGTCTTCAAATCGCAGTTGGCCGCCGTCCCAAATATAAAGACCTTTATAGGTACCCAGGTACAGCAACCCGTTTTCGTCCCGTGTGATAGCAGTAACCCCTTCGTTTATTTCACCTACCCCACTTTTACGTGCTAAATCTATACGCAATTCTCCAATGTAGAATAAAAACAGGGCGCCTTCACTATGCCCAATCCATAAACCATCATTGGCAACGAAAAAACTTAACGGGCGCCCATTTCTGGGCAGGTCTACCCTCACCCACTCTGCAGCGGGCATATTTGCATCAAAGTACTGCAGGTGCCTGCTCCCCGCCACCCACATACGCCCGTCAGGCGTATAAGCCAGGGCTAATACTTCATTGTCGAGCAGTCCATTGCTGCTGGTAAGGGATTGCCACTTTCCGTCTGACCACAAAAAAATGCCAATGGTATTGCTGCCGATGACCACTTTTCCACTACGGTCTGCAGACAGGCTGGTTACCGATAGGATATCTTGGGGTGGGTCCAGAACCTGCACACACATCTCTTTATTCGGGTCAAACTGACACAGGCCGCCAAAGTAATCTGCCAGCCAAAAGGTGCCGTCATCCAATTCCACCAAGCTGGGCAAAACATTCCCCATGTTTTCAGCCCCAATTGCGTTCATAGGCCACAATTTCCATGCATTACCACCATCAAAGGAAACCAATCCATTGGAGGTTGCCAACCACAAAGTACCTGAAGTATCTTTTGTCAATGCATGCACAAAGTAAATTGGGGTTCCATCCACCACTGGCATGACAGGAGTGAAACGCTCCTCCTTTCCTAAGACTGCCAATCCATTGGAAGTGGCCAGCCAAACCTCACCGTCGAATACCCGGATCTGACGGACAGTTGCAAGTGGAACGCCCTCTTCATAGCCATACTCCTGCCAGGTTTGGTCGCTCAGATTGTATCGGCTCACATGGTCTGCATAGCCAACCCAGACTTGCATCTTATCCTCATCACAAGTTAGGGCTTCTACTCTGCCCAAAAACGTGTCGCCCGGATGGAAAATGGGGTGAAATTGGTCTTCCCCAGCTAACCAAAGTTGACTGATACCATGGGTCCCGCCCGCAAGAATTGTGCCGCCATCCCAGCTGCAATGGGTCAGCGCATACGTACTGTTCGCCGGCAGGCCTTCAGAATACGTATAGCCCTTAGCCTGCAAGGTTTCCAAATTCCAACGGGTAACCCCTCCCGGACCAGCCGTCCAAAGTTCACCGTCAACCATCAATATGCGCTCTACCAGGTCGGGATTGCTAAAGAAGGCAGGGTTGGGAAGGTTATCCGGCAAATCCAATGAGGTCGGTTCCATTTCAGTTGGTTCCTCACTGACCATGCCGACCACACTGACAGCATCAATTTGGGTCCAGGGCTCTCCATGTATACGTTCAATACTGATGTGCACAGTACTGATATAACTCTCCACCTGGTCGATCCAGAAAACATTCTCAGCTGGGCAGCTTCCCGCCAATCCCCGTTCTTCGCTCTGTGCGTCGAAAACTATCAGGGTCTCGTCCTCCAGTGTCTCCACTTCAATACGGCGAATTTGCCCGGGCTGGAAAGACTGATAGACATGAATTTCTTCCGGCATAATTGAGGAGGAAAAAGAAAGCGAAATCCAGGCCGTGTCTTCATCTTCTGATGGTTTCCAGGCAGTCACAAAATCACCACAAAGGTGGGTGTTTGGTTCTCTTAATGCCTGGGATGCATGATAGCCCGGATCCCCACCCACCGAACTGGCAGTAGCCTCCACCGCCCATAATATCGTCTGTGCCTGATTGGATGTTTCCAGATCCTCAGCAGTAAGTACTGGTGTAGGCTGAAATTCCGTTTGGGTCGGTTCACCTAAAGGATAGGCGGTAGCCATAAAAGCATTTTCCAACCTCGGCGCAGGCGTTGGTGATACAGGATAAACGCCCTCTTGCCCTGTCATTCCATTTCCTTCAGTATCTGTTGGACTGGACACAAAAGCAGCGCAAGCCTGGGCAAAAAACAGCACAATCACGATGTAAATCAAGATTTTGAGAATGGATTTCATGTTTCCCTCGCATGGAATAAACACGGGATACGGGAGTTTGATTAAGTATAACAAGAAGGCATACTTTGAACAAAAATAACTTTAGTGCAGCAACCATTATTTCCTATAACTCTGGCAGTATCCATGAAAATACCGATTGTACATTTATAATTAGGCAATGGTCCCCTTGGGGAGACCAAACCATCGCAAGCGACTAAGGAACAAATCTCATGGCTTTATTTCGAATTGATCATTTTTCTGACTGTGTTAAGGTAAACCTCCCCCTTAATATAATTTTGCCTGAGCACGGAAAATTGGCTGAAAAACCCTTATCCAACTATAAAATGCTTTACCTGTTACACGGGCTCAGCGATGACGCCAGCGCATGGCTGCGTTACACCAATATTGAATATCTTGCCCGGGATTTGGGCCTGGTTGTGGTTATGCCCAGCGCTGGACGCAGCCTTTACGTAGATATGGACAATGGGCAAAAATACTTCACATATCTGACCCAAGAACTGCCAACATACCTAAAAGCGATATTAAAGGTCAATCTGGATCGCGAAAACACCATGATAGCCGGCCTTTCCATGGGCGGTTTTGGGGCGTTTAAGGCTGCTTTCCTGCATCCGGAATTGTACTTCGCTGCCGGCAGTCTATCTGGCCTGGTTTCGTTAAACATACTGAATACACCCCAGAAACAGGTCCAGGATAAAGAACTGATGCACGAATTCGAATTGATTTTCGGTAACCTTGACCGGATTCCTGGCAGTGAAAACGACAGCCAGATATGGTTGCAGCGCGCAGCGGCAAACCCAAATGCATACCCCAGACTATATGCAGCTTGCGGCCTCGACGATGATCTCTTGCAGCTCAACCGTAACTTTATGAAAGCTACTCACGAGTACAAAATCAACCTCGAGTATGTTGAAGACGAAGGCAAGCACGACTGGTATTTCTGGAACAAATACATTGAACGGTTTCTACATTGGGCGCTCTGGCAATCATAAACCACATAAAATAGCATATCCCACAAGCAAACTTTTCCTAATTGGCTTGCCAAAACTCCTCGTTTTGGTGTTAGAATATATTCGTTTATGCGGATAAAGGAATAATTATGGATATTAATCCACTCGAAACTGAACTAACCCTTTTGCATCAACAGATCTGCTACGCACTTGGAGACCCCAAACGCCTGCTCATCCTTTACCTCTTAGAGGAAGGACCTAAGGACGTCAGCGAGCTTACTGTTTTATTGCAGCGCCCCCAATCAACAATATCCCGTCACCTGCGCATCCTGCGTGAGCGCAAATTGGTAACACCCACCCGGCAGGGGACATCGGTAATCTATTCCCTCAAGTATCCTGATGTCATTGCTGCCATGGATATCCTCAGGCAAGTTCTCTATCAACAGCTTTCAGACCAATCCCAACTGTCTGCTGCAATTCAATAATCATTTCAAGGAGCAAATAATTATGAAAGTCGTCATTATTGGTGGGGTTGCTGGTGGAGCCAGCACAGCGGCCCGTCTACGGCGTGTGGATGAACATGCCGAGATCATCATGCTGGAGCGCAGCCCTTATATCTCTTTTGCCAACTGCGGTCTTCCTTACCACATCGGCGGTGTTATACCAGAACGCGATCAATTACTGGTTGTCACACCCCAGACCATGAAGGAAATGCTTAATGTGGAAGCCCGGACTGGCAGCGAAGTAACAAGTATCAACCGCGCTGAAAAGGTTGTGAACATTCGTGAAGTAGCCACTGGTCGTGAATACACCGAAACCTACGACAAACTTGTCCTCGCTCCAGGTGCAACACCCATCGTCCCTCCCCTACCTGGTGTGGACCTTCCTGGCGTGTTTGTTCTCCACAACATTCCAGAAATGGATGCCATCAAGGACTACCTGGCAGAAAAACAACCCCAAAGTGTGGTAGTGGTCGGCGGAGGTTTTATTGGCCTTGAGATTGCCGAAAACCTTGTCCACAAAGGCATAAAGGTTACTGTCGTAGAAATGCTCAACCAGGTTATGGCACCTGTGGATTTTGAAATGGCAGCCATGGTACATCATCACATTGCTTTCCATAAGGTTGGATTGGTTTTGGGCGATGGGTTAAAAGCAATTGAACAGGTTGGGCAGGATTCTTATCAGGTTCAACTTGCCAGCGGTAAACAGATTACCGCAGATATGGTCGTGCTTTCTATCGGTGTCAAGCCAGAGACCTCACTCGCAAAGGCTGCGGGTTTGGAGTTGGGCGTTCGCGGGACTATTGCAACCAACGAACAAATGCAGACCTCAGATCCGGACATATATGCGGTTGGCGATGCAGCCCAGGTTACACACTTCCAATTGGGAGAACCTACGGCTTTAGCGCTTGCAGGACCAGCGAGCCGCGAAGGGCGCACCGCTGCGGATGCCATTGCTGGACGACCTGCAAATTTTCCTGGCGTGCAGGGTACTTCTGTCGTAAAAGTATTTGACCTTACCGTTGCAGGAACGGGGTTGAATCAACGCCAACTTGAACAAGCCAAACTCCCGTTCGACAGCGTTATCATTCATGCCAGCCACCACGCCGGATACTATCCCGGAGCCACCCAAATGTCGCTTAAACTGCTCTTTGCGCCCGACGACGGCCGCATTTACGGCGCCCAGGCTGTTGGCGTTGAGGGCGTAGATAAACGGATTGATGTCATTGCCACAGCAATCAAGGGGAAAATGACGGCATTCGACCTGGAAAACCTGGAGTTGGCTTATGCTCCGCCCTACGGTTCTTCCCGCGACCCCGTGAATATTGTTGGATTTGCAGCAGCAAACAGTCTGCGTGGGGATGTTCCGTTAGTACACTGGGAAGATGTAGATACGTTGGATCGCAATGAGTGGAATATCCTCGACTGCCGCCTTACCGAAGAATTAGGGTTGGGATCAGTCCAGGCATGTCAAAATCTTGACCTGCAGCACCTGCGCGAAAACCTCGACAAACTCCCCAAAGACCGCAAACTGCTGATTTACTGCCAAACTGGCCAGCGTTCCTACTTTGCTGTGCGCATACTGCGCCAACATGGATTTGATGCCTACAATTTGTCCGGCGGCTACAAAACCTACTCCCATGCCGTCAGCGAACAATCCAATTTTATCGATATGGAGCCGAAAACAATGACTTCTCCTCAACCCACGCTATCTAATACACCTCTGACCCCAGGGGCTGAAACCCGCGAATATCAGCTGGATGCTTGTGGTCTGCAATGCCCCGGGCCTATCCTCAAACTTTACAATCAGGTCAAAGAAATGCAGGACGGAGACGTGGTAAACATCAAAGCGACAGATTTTGGCTTTGCTAACGACGTGGAAGCCTGGACCAGGAGCACGGGTAATACGCTGCTCAGCCTGGATTCAGAAGGCGGCATGATTAAAGCCCGGGTTCAAAAAGGGGTCGGCCAGGCGGTTCCGGAGACGGCCCAATCAACTTCAGTACAGGCAGGTCCAGGTAAAGATTTGACCATGGTCGTGTTCTCTGGAGAAATGGACAAAGCCATTGCCGCTTTCATTATCGCCAATGGTTTTGCTTCCATGGGGCAGAAAGTGACCGTTTTCTTCACGTTCTGGGGTCTGAACCTGCTGCGCAAGGATAATCCGCCCAAGGTTAAGAAGAACCTGATCGAAAAGATGTTTGGATGGATGATGCCGCGCGGCACCAAAAAGGCCGTACTTTCCCAAATGCATATGTTGGGGGCTGGTACCGCCATGATTAAGGGCATCATGAAGAAGAAAAATGTCGATTCACTGCCCGAAATGCTCAAGACTGCCCAGGAAAATGGCGTGCATCTGCTTGCTTGCCAGATGTCCATGGATCTGATGGGGATCCGCCGTGAAGAACTGCTGGATGGAATTGAAGTTGCCGGGGTTGCCACTATGGCTGCGGATGCAACAGTTTCCAATACCCATTTCTTCATCTAATATATTCAGGCTATTTCCTTACAACGTAAAAAACTGGCGGTAGGAACACCCGCCAGTTTTTTAATGCTAACAAACCCAACATCGGAGAAATTAGCGTAAAATTGCCTACAATTAACCCTAAGGAATCCTGTTGCATGCCAACCACACACAACCCACTGGCTGACCACATTTTTGGAGATCTTGACACACCCCAAAAAGGCACACCGTACCTGCTAAAGCACAGTTTAGGGGTGCATCACCACAACCGCAAATTCCCTCTGCTGCCGAAACCCGATGAAAAGGTGACCCTCACTGCCACTACCTCCAGCAATCTGCCCATCCAGGCTGTGATGCTGGAATACACCACAGATGATTTTAAGACTGCAGCCGAACTTCCATTCGTCAAATCCGACCTAACATGGGACACTCTTTCCTGGAGTTGGCTGCAGGAATGGCAGGTTACTCTGCCGGCCCAACCGGTTAATACCATGCTGCGCTATCATATCTATGCGCAGTTACCAGCCGACCACCATCAGGCACCGCGCTGTTACGCGGATGCCCAATCCACCACGCCTGAGGAAGCCTCAACCTACGCAATCTGGTACGGCAAAGACGCCCCACCCCACTGGGTAAAAAACGCCCGCATCTATCAGATTTTTTTGGACCGTTTCAATCCTGGTGAAGGGAAGGAATGGACACAGACCGCCGACCTGACACAGCCTTTTGGCGGAACCTTACGGGGTGTCATCGAGAAGTTAGATTACATACACCAAATGGGTTTCAATGCCATCTGGCTCACACCCATCTTTGCCAGCCCCTCCCACCATGGGTATGACACATCCAATTACACAGCCATCAACCCCCGCCTCGGCAATCAGGAAGACCTAAAGACGTTAATTCAGTTGGCCCATAAACTGGGTATCCAAATCATCCTCGATTTTGTTGCCAATCACGTTTCTGACCAAAACCCCGCAATGCAGTCAGCCCTCAAGAAAAAAGACAGCCCCTATCACGACTGGTTTTACTGGGAACCAGCCTGGCCTGCTTATCGCTGTTTTTACGATGTCCCAAACATGCCTACCCTTAACCTCGCTTACGGAAAACCTGCGCGTGAGCACCTCCTTGATTGCGCCCAAAAATGGCTGCATCTGGGAGTAGATGGCTACCGTCTGGATTATGCCAACGGACCAGAAGCAGATTTCTGGGTGGATTTCCGCCACGCTTGCCGCGAAGTGAACCCAAATTGCTGGACCTTCGGAGAAGTGGTTCTTCCAGCCGATGCCCAACGCGCCTACAGCGGCGGAATGGACGGCACACTGGACTTTCTCACCTGCCAGGCGCTGCGCGAAACCATTGCGTTCAAGAACTGGCCGCTTTCCCGACTGGCCGGGTTCATAGAGGCAAGTAAAACTTACTTCCCTGACGCCTTCAGCAGACCTGCCTTTATTGACAATCACGATATGAACCGCTTCATTTACAGTGCCAATGATGACCCCGCCAGCCTTACCATTGCTCTGACAGTCTTATACCTCTTGCCCGGTCCCCCAATTGTTTATTTTGGCACCGAAACAGCCCTCTCCCAACCCCGTTCCATCCATGATCCCCAATCCATTGGCTTTGATGAATCCCGCCTTCCGATGAACTGGGAGGCAATCAGTTCAAGTCCATTAATCCCCCACCTGAAAAGACTTTCATCGATGCGTGAAGCGAACCCCGATTTGCCGGATGCAAGCTGGCACTTGCTCTACGTGAACGACGAAAAGCAAACTGCGCTCTGGCAGATTGAGATTGCCCAGCCTTTATACCTGGCGCTTAATCTCTCCACAACAACCCAGCAGGTTGGATTTCCAACAGACTCCAAGTTTACAGACCTGCTGACTGGTCAAGACTTCGCAACCCATCGCTCTATGCTCACCCTTGCACCTGGCTGTGCCATGGTTCTGCAAGGCGATTGAGTGACATACACTACCGAAACCCAACAATGCCAGGCAGCTATTTCCCCTGGCTTTTGTATATTGCTGTCCTGCTTAATTAAACTGCATCACACCAACTTATCCCTTATAATATGCGCTTGTCAAATAACGGTGCAATAATGCAAATCAAAGCTTCGCTAACCAATTTTCTGCGCATCCGCCCTGAGGATAACGTTCCTGAGCAGGTTGGTATCCATTTCAGGCACAATGTTCTGGTTAACACATTCGACCTGGCTTTTTTCACTTTTGGCGACAGTTTTGTATCCATCAACACCATTATGCCCGTCTTTGCAGCCTCCCTGACCGACTCACCGCTCCTGATCGGGCTCATTCCAGCCATAGTCAACTTTGGTTGGTTTCTACCCCAAATGTTTATGTCTGGATATGTGTCACGCCTGAAGCGCAAACTACCCTTTACCCGGAAAATGGCTATGGTTGAGCGTGTGCCTTACCTGCTGATGCCCTTGATGGCTTTAATGGTAATGCGGGTTGAAAGGTCAACGGCTGTTGCTATTCTTTTTCTGATCATGATTATGCGCGGCTTTGGCAGCGGCATGGTCGCACTCCCATGGCAGGAAGTTCTGGCCAGTGTCATCCCTATCAGCCACCGTGCCCGCTTTTTTGGGGTTTCCCGTGTGTTTGCGCAATTTATTGGTGTGCTGGGCTCCGCTATTGCCGCGGTCATTCTGGCAAGAATACCTTACCCCAATAATTACGCGCTCATCTTTTCAATTGCTGTCGCTGCTCAGTGGATTTCTTTTGCGATTTATTCACAGAATCGCGAACCGCAAACTGATTCTCCACCTTCGGATTCCGATACACCGGGGCAAAAACAAAGGATAATCGATTTCAACCTCTTCGGTGCAATCCTCAAGCGGGATAAGAACTTCCGGTATTACCTTGTGAGCCGCTCGATTATGTTCCTGGGGAACATGGGCAGCAGTTTCCTGGCAGTTTACGGCATTCAGCGCTACAACCTGACTGACTCCCAGGCTGCTGTATTTACCGGGCTTCTATTTATCAGCGGAATCTTCGGTTATTCGGTAGGCGGATTGATCGGTGATAAAACCGGACCCAAGCGCATTGTGATTATTGCTGTGCTTATTTGGGCGGTAGGATTGATGGTCGCAATATTTTCGCCAGTTATTTGGATTTACTACATCGTGTTTTTGTTTTATGGTTTGTACACTGCCGGCATGATTCTGGGCGACTCGATATTGGTGATGGAACTTGGTGATGAAGCGTCGCGGCCAACATATCTTGGCATGGCGCGGACGCTGACCGGTGTATTCGTGTTGATTGCCCCCATCCTGGCAGGTTGGCTGGTTGAATCTTTCGGCTATGACGTTATGTTTGCTGTATCCGTTGGCCTGTCCATACTGGGAGCTTTACTAATGAATCGGGTTAAAGATCAACCGCGGCGAGCCCCAGTGGCGAGGATCGAAGAGAACCCATCCCATTAACACCCCCTTTGTGACGGATGCAATTCTTCACACAATCGCACTACAAAAAAACGACTTCTGATCCTAAAATAACAAAAAAAACAGTTAGAATGCTGTTTCTTGGCAAGGCACTGGGGCAGTGGTATGCTTGAGGATGCATCAATAAGCACCTCTGAAAGTTCAAATTAATTACTGATTCTGGATCAATATTGGAGATACTATGAAAAAATCCATTCTTGAACAGGAAATCCTGGAACAACCCGCAGCCATTGCCCGCCTTATAGACGCGGAAAAAGAGGACATTCGCAAACTTGCCGCACTGATCAGGGGAAAATTCAACTACGTATTGATTGCAGCCCGCGGCACATCGGATAATGCTGCCCGTTATGCCCAATATCTTTTCCAGATTGTCAATCGCATCCCTGTGGCATTAGCCACCCCATCCGTCTTTTCCCTCTACCAGCAAGCGCCCAAGCTTGACGGCGCACTGGTAATCGCCATCTCGCAGTCCGGGCAATCTCCAGATATTATCTCTGTCGTTGCAGAAGCACATCGGCAAGGTCGACCCACTATAGCAGTGACCAATGACAATAATTCTCCACTTGCCTACGCTGCCGACGCCGTCATCGATCTGCATGCCGGCAAAGAAAACGCGGTGGCAGCCACAAAAACCTACACCACATCACTCACTGCAATGGCGCTTCTGTCTTATGCCCTCAGCGCAGACGCGCTAATGCTGGAATCCATCCATAAACTGCCCGCATGGGTGGAGGACACCCTCACACTGAATTTGCCCCTGATTTTCAGGATGGACCGCTACCGCTACATGACCCATGGTGAGGTCATCGGCAGGGGCTATAACTACTGCACTGCCTTTGAAATTGCTCTGAAGGTCAAAGAACTAACCGGTGTAACCACCGTACCCTACTCATCTGCAGATTTCCTGCACGGCCCCATTGCCACGCTCAAAACGGGTTATCCCGTCCTGGCAATTGCCCACCAGGGGGTGATGTACAAAGACATGCTGGAGTTGATCGAGAAAGCCAAAAGCCTCGGTGCGGAATTGCTGTGCATTTCTGACAGCGAAGCAATACATAAGCTGGCCAACCTGGCGCTGCCAGTGCCGCAAGGCGTGCCGGAGTGGCTCTCCCCCATTGTCAATGTCCTGCCCGGTCAGATCTTGGGTTGGCAGATGGCACTTTCGCGCGGGCTGGACCCCGATGCCCCTAAAGGACTCTCAAAAGTTACGGAAACAATCTGATACACGCTTCTCCCCTGCTAAAACATCCCGGCTGAGCCTGGCTGCATCATTCGTATCGTTTTTGTTGATCCAGGATTCTTTTGGACAACTCCCCTCAGCCTGGAAAGTGTTTCACTAAAGTTGTGAAAAAACGCAAATTCCAACGATTCCAATTTCTACTGACGGCATAAGGTTGCTTCTAAACCACAAAGCCAGACTGCGCAACTCGGCAGTTCAGAATACTTACTTGGTCTTCTCTGAGCGGTGCAGCAACAAACCAATTAACAAGGCCAACACCCCTACAGCCATACCGGCAATTTGGGCACTGTTATAGCCGGGATAATAGAAAGGATTGATGTAATCCGCAATCAGGGAGACTACAAACAGGATCACCCCAACCAGGATCAGGAATTTGCTCAAAGTATTTCTGGACATATTTTGCTCCTTCTCAATCTATGCAGGCTGGTCTGCAAACTGCGTTGTCAAGATTAATTTTACCCGCATATTACAGAAGCTGGAGAGAATAATCCTTCAATGCCTCCATGCCCATACCCTTTACACAATCCTTGGGCGCAGCATGAATCTGCGCCCAAGGAGCTCTAATATTTTGGTTGGGGGTTGACCTATCTGCACCGCCGTTTACTTGATGATGATCGGGGCAAAGGTTGTAAATCTTTGCTGCGCTATTTTCAGGTATTGTTCACTGTCGTGGTCATTCCACTCACTGTAGGCGATCACACCCAAACCGTTAGGCCGGACGGTTACAGCAGCATAAGCGGCTTCTTCCGTATACCCGCTGGCAATATCCACAACCTTGCAAGTCCAGTACATAAACAAAAATCCTGGGGGCGCATCACCGCAGTTACCAATAGTAAGACCGTAGGCTGGGGCTGGTCTGGCTACATTCAGTGTCGCATGCCCCATTTCATCCGATGCATCCATGTAAGCAATGATGGGCAGTCCTTCTGTGTCTGCAGTTAGTGACAGACCCAGATGGCCTGTGATTTCCCCAACAGTATCGACGGCGTAGCAGGCGTACCCCGCCGCACATGTGCCGGATTGTGTTCCGCTATAGGCATACTTGATTTTCTGATGTCCTCGGTCGTAATAGACAAATTGGCTGGGTTCGCCAGCACTGTCTGGTGCATGGTAGGAAACAAATTCCCCTACGCTTCCAAATATCCCTCCATTATCTACCACCACACAGTTCCATGCAGTGTTTGCACAACTGCCGCCAAAACCCCAGTACCGGGCAAAACGGAGGTCATTACCGACAGAATTGTAGAAAGCAATACCCATAACCATCTCATGATTGAAGTCAAGCGAGATGTGCGTGCCATAACCTGTCTCACTGCCGGAATCTACAAGCTCGCAATTCCATTCGTCTGCGTCCGCACCGCCGCAACCGCTGCCGCCGCTGCCGGTGTACGAAGCAAGCCGAACACCTCCCGCTTCTGATGGAAGTACTCTTTGATAGTGGTATGCAATTACGGGTTTGTTTTCAAGTCCAAATTTTATGGAAGTATAGGTGCCATAAGACGGCGCTAACATTATGGCGAGGTCATCTACCTCCTGAATAGTCCAGCTTGATGAGAAAGGAGATGTAGATAATTCTGCATACTTCAACGCTCCACTGGTACTATCATAGTATGCAATACCTACTTTCGTGAAAGAAATGGCAGGCAAGGTTTTCTTTACGTAGACAACATCGATGGAACTATATTTTCCTACATCACCGTCATTGTCTACGGTCTCACATTGCCACTCATCATACTTGCCGCAGTTGCCAGTTCCCGCGGTTACCTCATGCGCCATTTTCAGCGCGGTTTCGGCCGCATCGTAATAACTGATGTAGATTCTCCCGGAATTGGGGTGATGCGCAATGGCAACATAGCTGCCAACTTCAGCACCTGGAAACCAGTCCACCAGCTCTTTAACCCAGAGTTCTTTAGCTGGAAAAGATTGCGAAGAAACGCTTTCCAGCGAAAGCGTTCCCAACAACAAGATTGCTAATCCAAGATAGACAAACCGTCGGATTTTCATACTTCTCCTCTTCTATATTAGGCTTTTGACATCAACAAAAACGATTAGGATGGAAATGTGGAACATATTTGGGTTTCCGCCTTTTTTGGGGAAACAGTTAAGCGAAAAAGAACAAAATTGGACTGGTATAGAACTGATACTAATATTTTGAACGTGAGGAACAACATTAATATATCACTTAAGGTGAGAAATTACAAGTTTTTCTTGACTAAAATTGACACTGCACGTATGTGCACAGATCACGGTGCAGCCTTTAAGCCCTTAAAAACGTAATACGGGCTGGAAGAACCAGCCCGTATCTTATCTTTTCAAGGTCTTCTTGATTAATACTTGAATATTATCCTTTAACCGCACCTTGCGTCAGACCACCAACAATCTGATCCTGCAGGATCAGGTAAATGATCATGATAGGCAGGGCTGCAATTAAAGCGCCGGCAGCAAATACACCCCAGTTTTGGGTGTACTGCCCTGCCGTGAAGATTTGCAGGCCAACCATAGCCGTCTGCAGTTCGCGTTTGGTGAGCAGCGTTCGGGCAATAATAAATTCACCGTAGGTGCCGATAAAACTCAGGATGCCGATAACCGTCAGAATAGGGCGCAGCAGCGGCAGGATCAGTTTGCTGAAGACCTGCCAGTCGGTAGCGCCATCCACATGCGCGGATTCGTCAATATCCCGGGGTATGGTATCCATGTAGCCTTTCATCAGCCAGATGTTCATACCCATGGCACCGCCGGAATATACCAGGATCAGGCCCAGGTGGGTGTTCAAGCCGAAAGACGGGATGACATCGCCGATTTGCTTCACAATAGAGAACAAGGCTACGATTGCCAGCAGGTTCGGGAAGCTCTGTATCAACAGAATGGATTTCAAGAGCGATTGCCGTCCTTTAAACCGGAAACGTGAGAAGGCAAAGGCTGCCATAGTAGTCAGCGAGAGCGTCAGCAGAGTTGACAATATGGAGACCTTCAACGAGTTCCCCAGCCAGGTGAAGAACGGGAAGATGGGATTGGTGGTCAGTTCGCGGAAATTATCCCAGCCGGCATTTTCAGGTATCAACTGCTGGTTTGCCAGGTCATTTACCGGGTTGAGAGCAGCCGAGACAATCCACAAAACAGGGAAGATGCTGAAAAGGATCAACACCGCTGCTAATGCCCAGCGCAAAATCAGACCAACACGTTTTGACTGTGTAACAGATCGCGGTTTCTTAGACATTCTCTCCTACCTCCTCCCACATATTGGTAAGCCTGAATTGCGCCAGCGACATTATCGCAATCATTACGAACAACACCAGCGATATTGCCGAAGCATACCCGTATTGGATACCGCGCCCGCTTGCGAAAGCCAGGTTGTATACATAACTGATAATAATGTCGGTATAACCGGCCTGGGTTGTTGCCGTTGGAATGGGCGGACCGCCATTGATAAAGGCATATATCAGGTTGAAGTTATTAAAGTTGAAAATGAACGAGGCAATCATCAGCGGTCCGATGGAAACCAACAGCAGTGGAAGGGTGATGCTCCAGAACTTTTGCAAGCCGGATGCTCCATCCACTTCAGCAGCTTCGTAGATATCGCTGGGTATTGACTGCAGTGCCCCGCTGGTAACCAACATCCAATACGGATAACCCAACCAGGTGTTAACGATCAGGATGGCAGTTCTTGCCAGCCACGGCACCGTTGTCCACTCAGGCGAGATGCCGAACAGGCTCTGCAACACCCGGTTGACAATACCCAGATCGGGATTCAGCATACCGCGCCAGATAAGGATGGTAATCAGGCTGGGTATGGTATAGGGGATTAGCAGCAGGGAACGCAGGATTTTTTTGCCTTTGAAATTCGGGTCGCTGTAGATAATGGAAATGAGCAGCCCAAGTGAAAAGGTCAGGAAAAGGCTCAAGAAAGCAAAAAGGAAGTTCCAGGTAACGATGGTCACCAAGGGTCCGCGCAAGCCTGGGCTTGTTATGAATTGTTCAAAATTTTCCATGCCTACCACGGCACTGTAGCCGGGGATAAGTTGGGTTCCGTTCTTTGCGGTATAAGTGCCTTTAAGATCTTCGTACACGATACCAGTTTGCTGATCGGTAAACGTGTTGGCTGCCGGATCATACTTATACAACGGCACCAGTTGGGCGGCTTCAGATGGAGAGCGCACCTGGATGGTGTTTTCCGGTTCGCCAAATTTGATATTGGTCAGGTTTTTGTCGGTTGCTGCCTGAATTTTATTCAGACGGATATAGCCTTCGATCTTTACAGGCGCTCCCGCCTCGTCAAGCTCACCAATGCCGTTCTCGCCAGGTACTACTTCCAACGTATGATCTTCAGCTTCAGCTTCCACCATGCGAACAATGCTTGTAGTGCCATCGGTATCTTTTAACCACAGTAAATATTGGTTGGTATCAGATCGATACGCTACCCACTCATAAGATTTTCCTGTCTCTGGGAGATAGGTCTGCGCTTCAATTTGCGCTATCGCTTGAT
>CAYVWM010000013.1:29355-30968 GCA_964455505.1 uncultured Anaerolineaceae bacterium | reverse complement strand
GGGAAAAAATTTCTGAGTGTGAATTATGGTCTGCAATCCGACAGCATTGGGAAACAAACACAAAAGCATCTGTTGACTTGTTGGCTAATTCAGAAATAATTGATAAGAATTTTGTCTTTCCCTATGTGATATTACAGAAACATATTCAATCAAGCGGTTATAGAAAGTTTCTATCTCTGACCGAAAATCTCCTAATAACAATTAGTGAGGACAGTAATAAAAAAATCATCATCGATACATCCAAACGTGTCTCGCGCGCGCTCAGTTTATCCAGACTCGCAGGAGTTGATTATAAGATTATCCACATTGTAAGAGATTCCAGGGCAGTAGCATACTCGAGTGCTAAGGAAAAAAGAGCAAAACAACGAAATTGGGTTGTGTCTTCTTTGCGTTGGAACTTTATTAATGCTGCATTTATTACTTTGTATAGACAACTGGGTAAAGAACGTATCATGCGAGTACGTTATGAAGACCTAATCAATGATCCTCTCCCCACCATAGACTCCATCAGCAATTTCACGGGTGTAGATATGCTCGAGGTCAAGGATTGCATCAGAGAAAACAAAGCACTGAAACCATATCATATTACAATTGGAAATGGGTTTATACGACAGGGAGAGGAAATTCATTTTTCTCCTGAAGAGAAATGGCGAGAGATGTTTCCTTCAGCTATTCAGAACCACGTCTGGCACTTGACCAGTGTACTGATGAACCGATTTGGTTACCAACGTTAGAGGTTTTAATCCAACATGCGAACTTTGGGTTATCTGTCAGGAGCTCCCCGGGTTTCCACACGACCAGAAGCAGAAGCCACTGGCCCGCGCAGCCATGTTCTCGGTGTGATCACCGCATTTGAAAATAAAGGTTTTGCGGTGAAACGATTCATTGCAGGAGATTTGGCGCCAGAAAGTTGGATTGGCGAAAAATCAGCCAAAAAAATTAGTAACAATATCATTACAAGATTAGCAGCAGATATAATCCGTCTTTGGTTTAGGTTAACAAATTATCGAAAGGTTTATCGTCTGGTTGGTGAGGTGGAATTTGTCTACGAGAGATTCAGCGCATTCCAAGCATTAGGCCGAATTTTTCAAAAGAATGGTATCCCATGGATTCTGGAAACCAATGCATTATTGTTTAAAGAAGCAGGCATCGAACGCAAAAGCATGGTACTAACAGGATTAGCTAAAAAAATGGAATTAAATGCGTACGAACAATGCGATTTTCTTGTATGCATTTCTACAGAACTTAAAAATTCCATCCTTGAAAATGTGACTCTCCCTGAAAAGAAAATTATTGTGCTCCCGAATGCTGTTGATATTAATCGGTTTGCACCAAGAGAAACGTTTCCACCTTCACCGGACAACATTCCAACATTAGGTTTTGTAGGATTGTTGGCGAAATACCAGGGACTTGAAACCTTGATAAAAGCAATTGCAGAAATAAGAACAGAGGGTTTCATTTACAGGTTGCTTATTGTAGGTGATGGGCCAGAGCGAAGCCATCTTGAAAGATTGGCAGACCAACTAAAACTAAATGAATTTGTAAGCTTCACAGGTCGTATTCCCTGGGAACAAATTCCTGCAAAAATTGCAGATTTTGATATTTGTTATTCC
>CAYVWM010000013.1:3238-29345 GCA_964455505.1 uncultured Anaerolineaceae bacterium | reverse complement strand
AATTCATTCAATTGGGCGTATGTATCTTTCCCCCTTAAAACTTTATGAATATGGTGCCATGGCAAAATCAATTATCGCTTCAGCCAATGAAGATTCCATGCAATTATTAACAGAAGAAACCGGGTATCTTTTTGAGGCTTCAAACATAGACTCATTAAAGAGAACTTTGATCAAAGCCCTGAACCAGAGAGATTCTTGGATAATTATGGGAAAAAAATTACGTGAAAACATAGAGAGAAACCATAGTTGGAATGCAAGAATCGATCACTTAATTAGTGTTACTCAAAAAAATTCTTCTGAACTCTTTGGTTACGATAATTAATATCTGATGAATCTCAGGAACTAATTCGGTGATAGATAAATGGATAATTTAACCAACCCTTTTTTTATACTTGGCACCAAGGTCAATCCAATCAGTGTTGATTCTCTTCATGAAGAAATAAAAAGAATCATCCAACAGTATGGAAAGTCTATTATTACTAATGTAAATGTACATGCTATTAATCTTGCTTACAAATATCCTTGGTTTAGAGAATTTATAAACAACAGTGATTTAACATTCTGTGATGGAGCAGGCGTGATTTTAGGAGCAAAAATCCTGGGTTTTACAGTGCCAGAGAGAATCACTTACGCTGATTGGACTTGGCAACTTGCACGATTTTGCGAACAAAACCAATTTTCGATCTATCTGCTGGGGGGAAAACCCGGCGTGAGTGAAAAAGCCGCACAAAAGTTGTTGGAGTCATGCCCAAAACTGAAAATTGCTGGAACAGATCATGGATATTTTGAAAAAAATCGCAGTTCACAACAAAATCGTGAAGTAGTAAATGCCATTAATCAAGCATGTTCAGACATACTGATTGTAGGTTTTGGAATGCCCCTGCAAGAGAAATGGATTAAGGAAAATTGGCAAGACATCGAAGTTAAAGTCACGCTCACAGGGGGGGCTGTGTTTGATTACATCTCCGGAGAACTCAAACGGGGCCCTAAATGGATGACTGACCATGGTCTGGAATGGCTGGCCAGATTATTAATCGAACCTAAACGGCTGTGGAAAAGGTACCTTGTTGGAAATCCCCTATTTCTTCTACGTGTGCTTCTCCAACGTTTGGGTTTGCTAAAAATCTCCTGAATATCTGCAAAATCGTTGTTATAATTCAATCACCACGCAATTTGATTCTTAAAATTGTGCCAGGAATTTGGATTAAATGTTAAAACGCTTTTCTACAAATCACGCCCTATTGTGTATGATCCTGGATGGCTTGATGGTCATGCTTGCCCTCAGACTTGCTTACCTCGTTAGGCCTTCCATGTCTTCAATCAGTGATCTTATCCGAGATCTAACTTCGCCGCGTGAGATTAAGCTC
Source organism: uncultured Anaerolineaceae bacterium (assembly GCA_964455505.1). GTDB lineage: Bacteria > Chloroflexota > Anaerolineae > Anaerolineales > Anaerolineaceae > Mesolinea. The sequence goes on along the minus strand of CAYVWM010000013.1, from coordinate 27,978 downwards.
TATGTTTATTTCCTCCTGGCAGTTGTATGGATGGCTATTTTTTTGCTTCGTAACCAGTACGACCCCGAAAAGAATTTGCGGGTGGTTGACGAGGTTTACGGCGTCATCGGCAGTGCCGCCTTCAGTGGCGTAGTTATCGCGGGTACACTCTATCTTTCTGACCGCGAAATGTCCAGGGTACTCTTTCTAGCCTTCTTTGTTTTTTCGACAACATTCTGTGTATCTCATAGGTTGCTTTATCGCCTGGTATTCCGCATCAGTAGAAAGAAGGCTGTTCAGGAACGGCGGGTTTTAATTGTTGGTGCTGGCCCAGTTGGGCGGCAAATCAAAGAACGTATTGAGCTTTATAAGAATTTGGGGTATAGCGTTGTAGGATTTGTTGATGATAACTCGAAGTTACACGACAAGTTCCCTGGCAAAATTCTTGGTACTGTTCAGCAAGTACAACAAGTTGTTTCAACAAACAAGATTGATAATGTCATCATCGCCCTGCCTCGAAGCGCCTACGAGAAAACAACCCGTTTAGTCGTTGAATTGCACTCCAAACCAGTTCGTTTATGGGTTATCCCGGACTATTTTCATCAGGCACTAAGCCAGGCGAAGATCTTGGACTTTGCTGGATTTCCTTTGATTGATCTTCGTGCCCCAGCACTTAGCCATTTTCAAAGGATGGTCAAACGTATCTTTGATCTTTTTGTAACAATTCCTTTGTTGATTATTTTGTCACCTCTATTTTTGATAGTTGCTCTGCTCATTGCGGCAGATTCTCCCGGACCGATATTTTATAAATCAAAGCGGATTAAAGAAAATGGTGAAATTTTTGGCATGATTAAATTTCGCACCATGAAGGTGGATGCTGACAAAGACCTGCAACAGGTAATGAAAGTAGATGAGAGCGGTGTCCTTACGTATAAGAGACCAGACGATCCCCGTATAACTAAGATCGGGAGAGTCTTGCGCAAATATAGTTTGGACGAATTGCCTCAATTTATCAACGTGCTTACCGGTGACATGAGTTTGATCGGGCCGCGCCCTGAACTCCCTGAGTTGGTAGACCGATACGAGCCTTGGCAGCGCAAGCGTTTTTCTGTTCCACAAGGTATATCTGGATGGTGGCAAGTAAATGGCCGCAGCGACAAACCCATGCATCTAAATACTGAAGATGACCTTTATTACATCCAAAACTATTCCTTGGGGTTGGATATCCAAATTTTGCTAAAGACCATTCTGGTTGTTATTCGGGGAAAAGGCGCTTTTTAATCAGATAATGCAAAAAATACAAAGTTTTTTCTCGCAGCACTACCTTGCTATCATACTAATACTGGCAAGTGTAGTAGGACTTGTTTATGTATTCATGGTTCCCCCTTGGATGCACCATGACGAACCTGGCCATTTTGAATATGCCTGGTTGATTGCCAATCAAAACACTTTACCAGAGCAGGGTGACTATAACCAATACATGCGCCGCGAGGTTGCTGCATCCATGATGGAACATGGATTTGCGGATTACACAGGCGTATCGGTGAACCCAAACGAGGTCTCCAAACCTGTTGATATTTTATACTTACAAACCGGTGACCAACCTTTGTATTACTTGCTTGTTTCTTTACCACTCCGATTAATAAAAAATACCGATATCGCCTTTCAGCTCTATATAGGTAGGCTTGTATCTTTTCTTTTATTCATGATAACAATCTGGGCAGCCTATAAAACCAGCTTTCAAATTTTTGGCTCGATCCACCCAATGCGATGGATGCTGCCACTTTTCATGGTTTCACTTCCTGGTTTCACGGACATCATGAGTGCAGTTAATAATGATGTCGGTGCCATTGCAGCCTTTTCTCTTTTTGTTTGGGCAAGTGTAATATTAATCACTCAAGGCTACACACTAAAGAGACTCGTTTTTTTATTGCTGACAATGGGGGCTTGCTACTTATCCAAGAGCACAGCCTTTGTGGCAGTTCCACTGGGGGTGCTGGTGTTAATTTTTACATGCCTGAAAGGAAAAAAGCCTCTATACACTGGTTTAGTTCTGGCCTTGTTAACACTTTCAGCTATTTTGCTGAGTTTTTCCTGGAAAGCGACCTCACCAGCCTACTTTTACAATACTGCAAATCAATCCAACCTTTTACGCATCGAAAAATCGGAGTCGCCTCTAGGAAATTACATTCTCAAACAAATCAATCAGCCTTTCTTTACCATGCTCACAAACGATGCAACGTCAGAACTTGCAGGAAACACTGCAACCTTTGGAGCTTGGATCTGGTCTGATCAACCCCGCACAATAAATTGGCCAACATTAGAGCGTCTGGACATGAAGGGCGTTATCTTCAATGAGAAAGAAGTTGAAATAAACGAAGAACCAAAATTTTATACAACTTTGGTTGACTTCCCCGAAGGGGATTACGTAGCCTGGTTAGAGTTTCCAGCAGTCAAAAATGGAGTGGTTTTTTGGGATGGAATGATCCTGATACCAGGAAATTTTTCGGGGGGGCAAGTTCCATACTTCTCTTCCAAGTCTGCAGAGTGGGGATCTTTAGAAGGAAAAGTGTTTAACAACCAAGTACGCAATGGCTCATTCGAATCAGCATGGCCTGTATTTTCCAATCTACTTAATAAACTGATTAGCACACCAAGCAACTTTAATGCGTCCAAATTACTGACTTTGTTTGATCTTGAGTCCAGCGCATGGTACTATAGAGCATCATCCTGGATATTATTCCGCTCTTTTTGGGGAGGATTTGAGTGGGGAGTCATCAATCCCATTGGGATGTATACATACCAAATGATACTTGTGCTATCAATATTAGCGGTTTCAGGCAGTGCTATTAGTAGTATTTTCGGTTGGAAACAAATGCCAAGAAAGCTCTTGTTATTCTTTATTCTGGCAATTGTTCTGGAACTGGGCATTGTGTATATGCGGGGATCAGCTACTTGGTTTTCTCAACGAACCTACCCCAGGGCTCGGTATTTTCTTCCTGTAATAATCCCGGCAAGCACAATGCTTGTATGGGGATGGTACCAATGGCCTGCTGTTTTTCTTAAGAAAAAGGCAACAACCTTAACATTTTTTGGCGCAACAATGTTCATCCTCTTTACAATTGCATTGCAAACTTGGGGAATTCTTGGTATATATAATTACTTTTGGAAATGAAGGAGTGAACATTGGGAAAAAAGATTTTCCCAGGCATCTTTTTGTTATTATTGCTTGGTATGAGTTGTGCTGCGACAGGTTCTGGTGTTTCTGATGGGAATACATTATTCATACCTGGTATTTTTGCTCCTGAAGAACCATCTGTAACCTATATACCCCTAATAAAGACTAATTGGACTTCATCAGCATTTGGCGTTGAAACAAAATCCATTGATCAAGTGAGCATGACCAGAGCCCACGAAGCCAATAATGCATGGCTACGCTACAATGGATTGTTATGGTCAGATTATCAACCCCAGAACGCATCACAATTTATACGTGATACTAACCTTGAAGCTGATTTAATTCTTGCCAATCAAAACAACCAACAAGTGGTTTTGGTTATTCGCAAAACGCCAACCTGGGCAAGAGTATATCCGGAGTCAATCTGTGGTCCTATGCAAACGGCAAAAATTCAGGATTTTGCCAATTTTATGAGTAAAGTTGTAGAAATATATAGTGCACCTCCATATAACGTGCTTTACTACGAAATTTGGAACGAACAAGATGCTCCTATAGATTTATCAACTAATTCCAAAACACCATGGGGATGTTGGGGGGATCCGGCCAAGCCTTATTTTGGGGGTGGAGATTATGCGGATGTCCTAAAAGCAGTTTATCCGGCAGTAAAAAATGCAAACCCAAAAGCGCAAGTGGTTATTGGTGGCTTACTGTTGGATTGTGACCCAAGAATAAATACTAATTGCGCTATGTCTCAATATTTTGAAGGCATACTTGTTAATGAGGGAGGCTCATTTTTTGATGTTGTCAATTTCCATTCCTATAACTATTTCAGCAAGTACAGCCCGATATATAAGGAAAAGGATATCGATGGTTGGCGGGAGGCAGGAGGGCAAATTGAAGGCAAACTTGATTACCTAAGAGAGATAATGAATAAGTACAGTATCACATCAAAAACTATTATGCTATCAGAAACAGCCTTAATTATTGGAACGACTACCCCAACTGGTATACAACTGGAGCAGTATGAACAAGATAAAGCAGAATATCTTGTGTGGTTACATACACGAAATTGGGCCGAAGGGATTTCCATTACTACGTGGTATCACATCGATGAAGGCGGTTGGAGAGGCAGTGGCCTTTTGGACGTTAACAACCAACCACTTCCTGCCTACTTTGCCTATCAAACAATGACAGACACACTCTATGGTGCCGAGTACGCCAATAATGATCCTGCAACCGATCCTGATCTGAAGATTTTTGAATTCAACAAGGGTTATAGAGTGTGGGTGTTATTTTCTCTGGACGGCGAACAAAAAACTATTGATTTGAGCAATTTTCAACTTCCTGGAACAATTAATAAGGCCTTTGATCTTTACGGCAACCCTGTCAATATTTCGGGCGATATAGTGATTTTCGACCAACCAATGTACATTGTATTTAATCAATAGCTGCTCGAGTTTTGAGCAATAAAGATAGAGCATCGAATTAGAACAGAAGAGAAAGATACTCTCAGATGACTAAGCGCATACACTCCTTCTGAGAAGCTATTTTTTACAGGCTACCATCGCTTATTAACTCGGTTAGAAAAGGAAATTGCCTACTTCTTCTGACAAAATGCCTGGTCAAGTTCGAATAACCTAACTCGATCTTCTGCATAAATCAGTGTCCAGGCTTCAGTATTTTGCCAGTTTTTCCAATCTAATAATGGCTGTTTTTGATTCATCAGTCCTTGTTTTTGGCCGATGTAGATATGGCTGATACCCCAATCACAGGCAGCTTCAATCCCTTCTGATGTGGTAGGGTCCGCATATCTAAATTTTTCTAATACTGACACAACCCATTTTGTGTAATTGGGATCCTCTGGTTTTTCGTCAAGCAAGGCGTATTGCGGCGGCATAGTATTTTCCCGCAGTGTGAAGTAGGGTATCCACCAACCCGCATCGCTTCCTACAGCCGAGTTTCCATTATATGTAGTAAACCCATCTACTAAAAACAAAGAGTTCTCTTCGGTGTTGATTTTTATCCAATCAAAAGCGCGTAGATCCGCTGTGGTCACATACTCGTGATCAAACTTATTCAGAACATTCTTTGCATTGTACGCACCCAACACCGCCAAAGACATCAATATAACAACGGACAAGACCTCATTCTTTTCTAAAAACCATCTAAACGCCTGATCAGAAAACCAACCTAAAATCATGGCTATTGGTATATACAAAATAATCAAAACAGAGAAAACACCAATAAATTCTGCGAGCGGTAGGCCTATCACAACACCAAGCGCATATCCCTGTAACAGTAAGACTCCGATTGGCAGTAAACAAATAGACCAGGATTTTCGGAAAAGACTAATAATTATCCCTGCAGCGGTAAGGGAAAGTGTAATTGTGGGATAGTATCTGGTAATGTTTCTCCAACTGTTAATAGTCCCCATAAACTTGTCGGCAAATTCTGTTGGTTCATTTCTTGGGAGAAAGGTAACCAGTCGTCCTTCCATTAATCGGGGATACAGTGGGGATAATAGAAGGATCGCAAGCAAGACGATTGCGAACCCTTTCCAAATCCATGATGCCTTGTGATGTATCCTACTTTTGGACCAAATAAATAACTGGTAAAGAATGATGGGAAAGAAAAGAAGCAAAAAGAGAGCAGACCTGTAATAACACAACAACATTCCCGCTAATAATATGGTGGTTACAGGAAAATTGCCTTTTTCTGTGTCCTTCGGGAAAAGTGTATCCAGTATAAACAGCACCATTATTGGAAGCATGGCTTGAGAACATAATTGAGGATATCTACCCCAGTTTACATAAAAATTTGGCAAACTTAAGAAAAGCCCGGCAGTTAACATTGCAATGACACCTGACCATTTGCTGTCATCCGAAACACGTTTTGCCAGTGGGTATATTGCAATAACAGCCAAAATATTTACAACTTGACCCATCCAGATAACAGCCCGACTTGCACTCAAGCCACTAATCCAAGCAAGAAGTGCTGAATTAACATGAAAACCAAAATGGATTGTTAAACTCTCATAGGGAGCATATGGCTGCCAAGAGTTGAACAACCCCCCATGATCTAAAATCAATTGTGTTATGACTGTGTGCTGATAAGAATCTCCCCACATAGGTGTTGACAAGGTTCGGATAGCCCATAATCGGACTAAAATGATTAATACTATAATAAATAATGCTGCAATGCCAAATAAATCAAGTCGTTTACGCAACTCGGAAATAATCTTGCGCCAGATTTTTCGCGGGTCAAGGAAACATTGCTTTATCAAACTCCTATAATGAAAAACAAGAATTCCTACAGAAACAGCAAACACAGTCCAAACAAAAAATACTTCACCGGGATACAACTTAACATGATCTGTAATCAACATTAGTAATGGGTAGATACCCAAAGATAAAGCCGAGGCGGAAGCAATTTTTGTGATGAGATCATAAGCCGACCATGGTTTCCAAACGGTCACAAGCAACGCCCAACCTGGTGTAATGAACACAATGCCGGTCAGAAACAATAGAAAGGACCAATTCATTCCTTGCTTGATAAGTCCCCAAACCATTAATAATTTGTCGTAATGCGGTTCAAACAAGAGTTGGGCTTCTACTGGCTTGCCCTCAACGTAAAGCGACCCTTGGTCATAACTCTCAGCTGGGGCTGATGCAATTATCAGATCGTCTTTCCCTGTCCATTCCACTTCAAAATAGTAATCTTTTAGGTAAGAATCGTGTTGTTCGGGAAAAGATAGGCTCTTCGCTTGCATCCTATCGCTGGCAACAATGTGGCTAACTTCAAGTTTTTGACTTTTTTCGGGCAAGTTTTCAAACAGCCGAACAATCAATTCAGCTGTCTGTTCGCTTGGTGCATTTAGGTAAAGAGTTATACTGTCCAAACCGGCATGCATTGCAGTAAAGGTTTGACCTACACGTTGCCCCTGTTGAATTTCTATCTGTTCTGTTTTTTGGTTAATTGCTTTTCCCGAGTAATAAATTGCGCTGCTAAGCACGATTAGGGTAAGTATTCCAATAATTGTTGTAACTTTTTTTCTATTAAACATATTTACCGGTCAAAAATGCATGATGTTTGATTTGATATGAAATTATACTCGGATGAACACGCTCACCCATGAAAGTGTTGCCGTACGTATTTCATGTGCTTAGTCGAAGCCAGAAATACAAAGGGTTACAAGATATTACTCGTTGCGTTCAATCAGCCAGACACTCGCCCCTCTGCCAGTGTAAAGCAACTTCAAGCCTGGGCAGCCCTGCAAAGCACTCGCTTTCAGGCTGCCGACATCTTCGCGCAAATACACATAATCCAGTTGCGCTTCCTCAACCAGATCCCAGAATTCTTGCGAACAGCTGTTAATATAGCCAGCGCGGTTGCCCCAATCCCGCCACAATGCAGCAGTTTCCTTATCTCCCCCAAACGCGTAAAAAACGGTTGGCGCAAGGCTCCATCTACCGGTCAGGGGCAGCAGCCAGGTACCCCCATCCACACCTCGCGAAATGTTGTACCCCCATGGTGTGGTGTTCACAAAAAAGCGGGCATCCTTTGGTGTATGCGCTTCGATCCATTCCAGGGCAGAAATGTCGCTCTGCCTGACCAGTACCGTATCACTGTGCGTGCTGTAATGGGTGTACCATCCTCCAACAGCCAAAAAGGTCAGTGCAACAATCCCGGCAGCGGTCCAGACAAGTGCTTTGTGTTTAATTTTCTTAACAATCCAATCTGCAAGCCCGACGAATGCTGTCGCACTCAAAGCCGCAATAACAACAAAAAGGGTCAATCCAAAATAGTCGCTGCGAAAACTAAAAATCTGTAATCCAATCGGCAGTGCCAAAAGGGTAAGCACCAAACTCCATACACCAAAATGCCGAAGTTTAGGCAGACTGAGCACCAAAACCAATCCAATCAATGCCGCACCTGCCAGCACGTATCCGGTGATTGGTCCCAAGATATATCCCAAGTATTCCCATTGACTTTCTTGTCCAGCCAGGTTTTCCAAGTTTGTAGGGACCGTAATGGAAAGAGAATTCGCCTTAGCAGAATTCTCAAATACCCGCAGATACCAGGGCGCAACCGCCAACAGCCCAACCAATACAGGCAGAGTAACAGAAAGAACAGCTTTCCAGTCCCACTTTTTTAATCGGAAAGCACAAAATACCCAATCTAATCCAAGCAAAACAAGATAAACTGCAAACAAAAAGGCGGCAACATAATGGCTGAGCAGTACCCCCGAGGTGAGCAAACCAAGTTCCACAAGGCGCCAGGCACCATTGCGTTTCGAGTAAACCCTAAGAGCTTCTGCCATTGCCAGGGGGAGCATTAGCATGCCAATCAGCATGGTGTAGCGTCCCCAGGCAAGGTAATAGCCTGGCATCTTGGTAGCAAAAGTCACTATCAACCCTGCCAGTGCTGCTGCCCGCCAATCTTTGGTAAGTGTTTTTACCAGCGCGTAAACTGAAAGACTTACCCCGGCGTTGATCAACTGACCAAGCAGCAACACCGCCTGCGCCGGCTCAAGCTGGCTCGAGGCGCTGAATACCGCGCTAACCGCATGAAAGGCAAAATGATAGTAGAACGGGCCTGGCAGGTACGGCTCCAGGCTGCCAGGCAAGCCAGCCACTTCTATCATCTTGCGCACGATCAGGACATGATGCAGCGAGTCCACCCATGAAGGCAGCAGCAATTCGCGCGCCTGCCATATCCGCCAACAGGAAATCAATCCAAAAGCCAGCAGAGCAACCAACCAGCCCCAGTTGAAAGCCGCTCCCTTGGTGCGTACCACGCCAACCACACAGCCGGCTGCAAAAAAGCCAAGCAAACCTCCCAAAAGATATGGCGTAAAAGTTAAATTGATCAAATAGAAAAATAAGGCTATCAAACTGATGAATGCCACACTGATCCCAATAACACCAGCCAAAGCCTCAACAGGATCCTTATCCCGATTACCCCACCAAATCCACCAAAACAAACCGGGGAGCAGCAGGGCAAACCCAGCCAGCCAGATCAGCATCTGTGCACACTCCCCTTCACGGGTAATGCTTCCAGTAATTCCTGGACAGTTTTTCCAAACACCGGATGTACCCAATCAGGCGCAATCTCATGCAGGGGTACCAGCACAAATTCACGCTCGGCAATTCTCGGATGCGGTATCTGCAGCCTGCCCGTATGGATTACCGCATCTCCGTAAAACAGAATGTCAAGGTCAATAACCCGGGGACCATACCGAAAGGACTCCTGTCTGCCCATGCCTTTTTCTGTTCTTTTCAGGAAATTGAGCAGCCGCAAAGGGGTCAGGTCGGTCCAGCCTTTGATAACCTGGTTTAAAAAAGCCGGCTGCTCCCTGAAGCCCCAGGGTTCCGTCTCATAAATTGCAGAAGCCTGGAATATATGCATTTTTGATTCTATAACCGACCTCGCAATGCAGAGATTGCGGCTGCGATCCCCAAGGTTTGTACCCAAGCCGATGAAAACCTCAGGCATCCGCCTACTGCCTCCTGACAGCATAAAGCAAATCGGAAAACAGACCAAAAGCCGTGGTATCAAGACCAGGATTGGTCTCGAGTATTCCCAAGCCCGGCAATACATCCAGTTGAAAAGTGACGAAGGAATTCGCCCCGTTAACCGCATAGAGCGGTGAATTAACCCCAACGCGTTCCGGCTGAACGCTGGAAAAAAACTGCCCTTCATTCCAACCTGCAGAACAAACCAGTTTCCACCGTTCTCCCGCCTGCTTGGCTTCTGCGATCATTGCAGGCGTAATCCCACGAATGCCTGTTGGTCTCACGTGCTGCGGTGTAAGGGGGTGATCCATCAAAACCGTAGCCAGCGCTGCCACTTTGATGGCTGCATCCCATCCGTCAATGTCATCATAAGGGTCCTGCTCAGTCAAGCCCAGAGAAGCGCCGTAGGCAATGGCTTCTTCGAGCGTTTCACCCAACTCCATGCGCTCCAGAAGCAAATTGGTACAGGAATTGAGAATCCCGCTGAAGCCCAACAAGCGCGCACCTTTAAGCGGCTGTCTGAAAAGTGAGAAAATCGGGGCTCCGTCCATTACTGCTGATTCAAAGAGGAAGCATTTGCCTTTTTCGGCTGCCAACTGCGTAAGTTCAAGGTAACCGTGAACAACGGGTCCCTTATTGGCGGTGATGGCATGCATCCCCTGTTTCAGTCCCTCCTTGAGGTGATCAATCGCAGGCTGACCGGTATGGGGGTATAGCGGGGTCGTTTCTATTAGCACGTCTCCCGGGCAAGCCCTGATGAACGCAAGCGCATCCCCCTGGAATGTAACGGTGTCCAACGACTTGAGTGTTCCGGTTTGTTCCAGGGTCTCAAGCACTGCATTCAAATCCAATCCATCCGGGTTTATGGCAGCGCCGTGTTTTCCTGTGCAAATCCCCGTCACTGCAATTTCAAGATCGTAATCTTGCAGTAAGGTCTCTTGCTTGCGCAGAAGCAATCTGGCAAATGCCTTACCTACATTTCCAAAACCGACCAACGCCAAGCGAAGCTTTTCAGCCATATCACACCTCAGATGCAGTAATAAGTCCAATTATAGCCAGAATACAACAATGCCTGTCAGTGTAATACCACGAGTAACTTTGCACCTATGTTGTACTCTGAATTATGTGGGCTGGAAAAATCATGGGCAGTTATCAACGGTAGGAATTACATAAGATTTTTATATGGATAGGTCAGGATTTATGTCCGTTGTTCTTTGGCGAAAACCCGGTCAATAACGGCAGTGAATCGCCGGATTGCCTCTGGATTGTCACACCCTGGAAGGAAACCAATGTTTGCGCCCAGGCAGACAATCCCGCGATCATAGAGCGGCTGCACCAGAAGCGCACATCCGTTATCGTCTCATTTTCCACCTCTGGTTTTCCACCCTTTTTAAAAATCAGAATAACCAGGTCTTTCTCAAGATCATATCCCATGCTCATCTCCGTCACTTTAAAGAGCGGATCGCAGGGTGAATGCAAACGCATTGCGTCCTGGTCAAATAGTGCAGATGCCTCTGACAAGCCTGGCAGATTTTGTCTTAATTCTGTCTGCAACTGTTCTATCCCCAACACAAGCATCTGCACTTGCACCTTATTTAACAGCAGTGTGACCGAACGGTCATCATCACTGCCCTGCAGACAGTACTGTTCTTTTTCTGGCAGCCCAACAGAATCCAACTTAATGCTGATTAAGGGTTCAAGTGAAAGGATCAAACCGGTCATAAGATTTTTTCAACAGGCGCCATGAAGACTATTAGCGTTCATACGCTTGATCACGATCTATTTTTACGTGGTCTTCACCCACTATTTGCACCAAACCTTCCAGCAGGTCATCGCTTGTATCAGTGGAATCGTTGGGGAAGTCAATTTCATACAGGTGGTCTGCTTCTGCGATACAAAAGGAAAAACGGGCTTGGCCAGGGTGGGAACTCAGATAGCCGTGGATATGTTTGATACGCCGCATATCCTTTTGCAGTTCCCCACATGAATGGATTGTAACCACCAGACGTTCAAGGAATTTCACTTGCTCAACTCCGTTTTCGGGAGAACTGGGCGATGCTTTATCATGCCTTGGCACATCAATTTGCGCATTTTCCTGCTGAGGTTCTTCAGTTTCTGGAGTGCCAGGTTCTTTCTGGATTGCCGCAGGCTCCTCAGATAACCCTTCAACTTCATCGATTATTGGCCTGTCCAACAATCCAGGTGGAAATGGATTTACTGCATCATCTTCCCAATCAGGTTCAGAATAACCATTAGACTCAGACAAGGGCTCAGGTTCCGCCTCAGAATAGTCTTCCCCATCAGTAGAGGGCGGGTAAGCAAATGCCGATAGCGAAGAAATATCTGGCAGGTACCTGGCGAGTAGTTGTTCGTAATACGGACCCTGGTTACGGCTGTCTCCCTGTTCAGGGACATCATCCGACTCGATGCGTTTGATTGCATCGGCCAGAATGCTTATTCCGTTGGCTTTTTGGTCCAATTTCCCTTTAACCACCAGAAGGGCATTGATATCGATCAGGTGCTGGCTGCGCTCCCAGACACTTGGAAAAACAACCAACTCCATCTCTCCAAAATTATCCTCAATCGTGACAAAAGCCATGTTTTTCTGGTTTTTCGTTATCAAAGGACGGATCCTTTTTACCAAGCCGCCAATTATTACCCTTGTGCCATTTTGCAGTTCGTCCAAACTGTTGGAAAGATGCGTAATCTCAGCATTGATCAGATTCATGTAGTGTGTCAACGGATGGGCAGAAACATACAGCCCCAGCAATTCTTTTTCCCACTCCAGGTGTTCATTGGGTGTGTCAGCAACAGAAGGAGCGAGTTGAACAAAAGCACCATCATCCGCACTGACCCCAAACAAGGCAAGCTGCCCCATTTCTACAGCCCGGAAATGGCTGGTGCTGACCGAGATCATCTGGTCTGCAGCCCTGAGCAAGGAGTGCCGCTGCCCAATACTATCCAGCGCACCCACCTTAATCAAACATTCCAAAGGACGTTTACCCACCTGCCTGAGGTCAACCCTGCGGACAAAATCGGTAATATCCGCAAAGGGCTTGCCCGATCGGGCTGCCATGATCAACTCCACCGGGTTCTGTCCAACATTTTTTACCGCGCCTAACCCAAAACGGATGGCAGCCGTGTGATCAGCACGGTCTTCTATGCCAAAATCAAAGCCGCTAAAGTTCACGTCCGGGGGCAAAACTTCTATCCCCATGTTGCGGCATTCAGCCACATAATTAGCACACTTATCGGTGTCGTTCTTCCATGCTGAAAGCAGCGCTGTCATGTATTCTACGGGGTAGTGGTACTTCAGATACCCGGTTTGGACTGCAATCACCCCATAGTCAGCTGCATGGCTTTTATTGAAGCCGTAGTGGGCAAACTTTTCCCAATGATCAAAGATTTCTTCCGCAACCTGCTGATCGATGCCGTGCTCAACTGCGCCTTTAACAAATTTTTTGTGATGTTTGGCAACGGCTTTTTCTTTCTTTTTTGCGATGGCGGAGCGCAGGTCATCGGATTCGCTGGGGGTGTAACCCGCCAATTCAATAGCAGCCTGCATGATCTGTTCCTGATACACAGCATGCCCATAAGTGTCCTTTAGGATTGGGATGAGTTTTTCATGCTGGTAACTCGCCGCTTTTTTGCCATGCATGCATTCAATGTATTCTGGAATAATGTCCATCGGACCAGGCCTGAAAAGCGCAATCATTGCGATGACATGCCCCAATTCACTTGGCTGCATCTCCATGATATAGCGGGTCATCCCGTTACCTTCTAGCTGGAACATACCAACGGTGTGCCCCTCGCTGATATACCGATAAACCTCTGGATCATCCACCGGTATAGTGTCAAGTGTGTACCGCTTGCCTGTGCGCTGTTCAATGTAATCGCAAGCTTTTGCCATAATCGTCAGCGTGACCAGGCCCAAGAAATCTACCTTGAGTAGGCCCAACTCATTGATGCCGTCCATATCGTATTGGGCGACGGATTTTATTGGCAGGTCTTCACCCTGGCTGGTGGGTCTGTGCAGAGGCACGTATTCAGTTATCGGTTTGTCGCTGATGATCACGCCGGCCGCGTGGGTGCCGACATTACGGATCGCCCCTTCCATCCTTCCGGCAGTGTCGATAAGTTTTTTCATCTGCTCTGAAGAATCATAGACCGCCCTGAGCTCAGAAGACTTTTGCAAGGTTTCAGCAATGCTGGGCTGTTTGCCCTGAATTGGACCGGGGATCATTTTGGCAACGCGATCCACCTCAGATAGGGGTATGTCCATCACCCTGCCCACATCGCGGATAGCCCCGCGCGCTGCCAGACTACCAAAAGTAATAATCTGGGCAACTTTATCGGCGCCATACTTGTTGGCGCAGTACTCCATCATGTCCGCCCGGCGGTCATCCTGGAAGTCAAGATCGATATCGGGCATCGTGATTCTGCCGGGATTAAGGAAGCGTTCAAACAAAAGTTTGTGGCTCAGCGGTTCAACAGAAGTGATGTCCAAAGCATAGGCAACCAGGGATCCGGCCGCGGATCCGCGGGCGTTGTACCAGATGTTCTTTTCGCGGGCGCTGTGGCACAGGTCCCAGACAATCAAGAAGTACTCATCAAAGCCCATACTGTGGATGACGCCGAGTTCATAATCCAGGCGCTTCAACACCTCGGGATCATCGCTGCGCCCTGGCATACGTCGCTCCAGACCTCGCAGACATAAATCACGCAAATATGTTTTTGCCGAATTACCCTCAGGGACTTCAAACTTTGGCAGGTGGTAACCTTTCCTGGCAAGGTTTACTTCGCACCTTTCGGCTATTTCAAGGGTATTGGTCAGCGCTTGAGGCACACTTGAGAACAATACCTGCATTTCTTCCGGGCTGCGCAGGTAGTAAGAGTCATCGTGCATGCTCATCCGGGTGGTGTCACTGAGCAGTTTCCCAGTTTGAATAGCCAGCAAGTGGTCCTGCAGTTCCGCATCTTCCCGGCGGATATAGTGGACATCGTTGGTTGCGACCAGACGGGCGTCAAATTTCTCAGCAAGCGCCAGCAAGCCGCGGTTCACCAGGTTGAGTTCAGGCAGGTTGTGATCCTGCAGTTCCAAAAAGAAACGATCTCTGCCAAATAAATCCAGATACCAGGACAAGACCCTTTCTGCCTTTTCGCTGTCATTAAGGCGCAAAGCATAAGGTATCTCGCCGGAAATACAGGCTGATGTTGCAATCAAGCCTTCAGCGTGACTGGCGAGGTATTCTTTGTCAATTCGGGGGTGGTAGTAAAAACCTTCCAGCTGGCTTGCCGAGGCAATCTGAAGCAGGTTGTGATAACCTTGCATGTTTTCGGCAAGAAGAAGCAGATGATAAGCCCTTTTGTCTTTCTGACTATCCTTATCGGTCATCGAGCGCGGCGCCAGGTAGGTTTCAAGGCCGATAATAGGTTTTATTCCAATAGCCGTAGCTGCCTTGTAGAAGTCTATGGTTCCAAACATAGTGCCGTGGTCCGTAAGTGCAACCGCAGGCATGCCGAGTTCTTTTACCCGCGCGACAAGGTCGCTGGGCTTGGCAAAGCCATCCAGGACGGAATAAGACGAGTGAACATGTAAGTGAACAAATGACATCGTTGCCAATAACCTGATAAGTGTTTTGCCTTTAGGACCGCCCTAAGTAAATGCTTGCTTACCTGCCATTTTAGGAAAACGGTCGGGGATTAAAAGTATAGCACAGGCAGTTTTGCAACGGGGAATTTTTAAGCTTTTAGTGATTTCAGAATAATACTTTACAGCTTGTCTGGAAACGGATTCTTGTGGGTGTAGACAGGCAGTCCTTGAAAATCACGAAGTTCAGCAGGGTCAGATATATGTCTGCTGTCTCTTTGGTAGATAAGAACCTCTTCGGAAAGCTGTCGGTTTGCGCGGGTAGAATCCCCCAGGAACCCAATAATGATCAGAACTATTCCTGCTATGGTCAGGGTACCGCCAATAGAAACGGATTGAAGGTATCTCCCAGCTGTATTGGTCACAAAGTACAGGATCAGGAAACGCAGCAGCAGGGCAAGCCCTGGCAGTAAGAACACCAAACCGGTTGAAATAAAGGTCCGCAGTGGTTGGTACATGACATAAGAGCGAATGACAGCCCCGCCCTGATGCCAAATAAAGTGGAACATCCCCTTGTGCAAGCGTGATGTGCGCAGGCTCGGGTTGGTTTTTACCGGAATATGAGCTAATTTCCAGCGATTTTTCCCCGCTTGAACGAGGGTTTCGAGGGTATAGGAGTACGGATTGTATACCTGCAGAGGCAGGGCAGCAGAGCGCGAATATGCTCTGAAGCCGCTGACAGCATCCGGCGCGTCCGTAGAGGAGACTTTGCGGACAACCCAGCTCCCGAGTGCTTCCATCATGCGTTTAAAGGGGGAAAAATTGCGGTTTATCTGGGGTTGGCGGTCGCCAATAACCATATCTGCTTCTCCGCGCAAAACAGGCTTAATCAAGCGCGGAATCTCACTGCCGGGATACTGGTTATCGGCATCCGTGTTCACGATCAGGTCAGCACCCAGGGCAAGCGCAAGTTGAATGCCGGAAATAAATGCCCTGGAAAGACCACGGTTCCTGCGGTGGCGGATGACCATGTCCGCGCCGTGTTCCAGTGCAACCCGGGCAGTCCCATCTGTGGAACCGTCATCAATGACCAAGACCATCACCTCATCCACGCCCTCATACTGCCTGGGAATTTCAGCCAGCACTTCAGGAAGGGTCTGGGCTTCGTTGTATGCAGGAATTTGGATGACTAATTTGGTCACTGCAGTCTCTTTCTGCTTGGATTAGTTTGATCAATGAGTATTCTACCCGGTTTGTAATATTTTGGTTAGGCTTGTGATGGTGTGCAAATGCCCACTGATAAACTGTGGTATTAATCAACTATGCACAGAAAATTTCGCTTGCTTGCCTCCCTTGCACTGACCGTAGCACTATTCTTTGCGGGGATGTTAACTGCCAGAACCAGCGCCGAACAGGCGCCGATCACCTACGAGCCCAACGTCAGCGCATGGGATTTAATTGCCGCCATGAACAGCCTGAGGATGTCTTATGGACTGCCAGCGCTGATCGAGGATCCGATCATCAATGCCGTTGCACAGAACACTGCCCAAATTATGGCGGACAGTTTGCTTTCCTGGCATATTGGGGATGTGCCTGGGCGGCTTTCAGCAGCAGGCTATGGGGGTGGAGCAAAAGTTTACGCCACTGAGAATTTTGCGGTGGGATACGGCATATCCATCGATGAGATTATGGTTTATTGGTCAGACGCTTCGCACATGCTGCCAGCCGTGAAAGCGTATTACTGCAATGTGGGTGCAGGAGTCGCTAAGGCTGCCAACGGGTCAACTTATTACATCCTGCAGGCTGCCTACGTTTCGGGCAAAGAATGCGGCACATACACCACACCGGGCGGCGGCACGCAAACGCCGCCAAACGGAACCGGGTTTGTGCCCGGAATTATTACCCCTGTTAAGGTTGCCACCCCGGATGCCAGCGGCAAGATCATCCACGAAGTCCAACCCGGGCAATCTTTTTGGTCTATCGCGATAGCGTACCAGGTAAGCATCAAGGATATTCTCCAGTGGAATAACCTGCCCGAAGGAACCGCTTTGCAAATTGGGGATTCTCTGTTTATTCCCGGGCCCGAAACTGCCGGGTATTCCACGCCGACACCCGTAGGTTTTTTTGAACCAGCCGCACCAGACAGCAACGGCAGAGTCGTCCATACCGTTGCCGCCTATCAAAACCTGAGCCTTATCAGCAGCGCTTACAGCGTTGGGATTGAGCGCATTCTGTCGTTGAATGGATTGAGCCTTGAAACGCCGCTGCAAATCGGGCAGAAATTGCTGATCGACCCGGGCAAAGTGACCGAAACGCCCACGCTGACGATTACACCCACACCGCTTTCCCCCATCCAGAGGCTCACGCCTGCAGATGACGGGAAGTATTACCATACCGTTGGTGAAGGGCAAAACTTCACCTGGATTGCAGAGTATTACGGAATCGCGCTGGAAGACTTGCTCGCTTGGAACAATCTGACTGAAAACTACCCACTCTGGGCTGGGGAAAGGCTGCTGCTAAACATCACGCCGCCGGCAACCGCCACATCCACCCCGCTGCCTGCCAGTGCCACGCCGCTGCCCACTGCCACAACGGCACTGCCTACCGCAACACCCAGCCTGCTTCCCAGTGCAACAACGGAGTTGGTGCAGTCTGGGGAGAATGGTGGAGAGAATACTATCTGGTTGTTTGCAGGCGGCGGAGCATTGCTCTCCGCTCTTGTTATAGCGATAGTGTCCAAAAAGACAAAAGAAAAACCGACAACGAACCCTACAGAGGAATCTTAGTAGTCTTTACATAAACTTTACTGCAAAGAAACAGTACAACCTTGACCGGAGATTTATTCTCGGGGCTATATAGCTGAATGGTTCTGCTCTTCAGAGACATCCGCATCAGGATCGTCAGCCAGGGTTGATGGGTCAGGTATTTTCCCAGAATTGCTCCCCCAATCAAGATCCTCAGCCTCTTCCAGCGGAATGGGCAGCAATTCCTGCTTCTGAATAATGCCAACCAAACCGAAAAGCACTTCTGCAACAACCCAGATAATCCGGTTCATTGCAGCATACACAGCAATCATTTCCACCGAAACAATGCTCGAAAACACTAGCGCAAGAACCGCTTCCCTGACGCCTATTCCACCTGGAGCGAAGACCGCCACGTCCACCCCGCAGCCAGCCAGTACCACGCCGGCACTGCCTACCGCTACACCCACCCTGCTGCCCAGTGCAACAGCAACGTTGGCTGTGGTACAGCCTGGGGAGGAAAATGGAGAGATAACAAATGCTTGGTTTATTGGGGGAGGAATAATTTTGCTTGCAATAACACTGATTTTCCTTGCCACGTGGCGGAAGGACAATCAGAATTCAGACAACCTCTCTAAAGGCTAATAATGATTTTGAGTATTAAGAGTCTTTATTCAACTTGACAGCGACTCATTAATCGAGATTGCCCGACAGCCCCTATTCGCCTTTTCTTTTCATCAAGAATAGTGTGCGTTCAGAGCCCTGTACCGGTACTTCCTTGAGAACCGAAAATAAGGTTCCAAAGGCAGTCACAAAACCAGATTTAGTGTAGTCTGGAAAGATATCCAACCGCGAAGCTAAAAGACGCTTAACCTGCGAGTCACTCTTAGGCACAAACTCAATAATCAGGTATTTTCCAAGATCCGCAAAGTATTCAGCCACTTTTTCCAATGGGACGTTGTTAGCTATAGCCAAATGATGGATCAATGCCAGTGCCATTACCAGGTCAACTGGACCCCTTGCCTGCATCGAGTCCCGTTCAAGATTTTGCCAACCCAATCCGGGAGAGGGATTGGTGAGATCCATACACAAGGGAAGCATCATTTTTTCTTTATTGTGTTTAACAAGCAAGTAGTTCTGCGATACTGCACCGGGATCAATATCGAATGCCACGGTCGGTACACCCAGATCACTGGCTACACGACTGAACTCGCCAGTATTGGCTCCCAAGTCCCATACGCTTTTTGGATCAGCAAGCTTCACGAATTCTCTAACAAGGTTCCGCTTTGCTTCAAATGAACTCTCTGTGTAGTTATTCGCCTGGTAGTAATCTGCCCATTCTGTTTGAATTGTCCTCACATTAAGTTTTCGGACGGTGGAAAGAAGGCTGTCAAGCAAACCATACATGCTGGTTTTACTCACCTTACCTTTGACTACCTCCTGAGATACTTCTTTATCTGCATATTTTTGCTGGCTTTTCGCGTGAAGATGAATATGGGTTAATATCCCAAAATTTGCACGGGTAGTGGCTGGCAACAAAGAACTGGCCAGATCCAGTGGAATTCCATCAATGTAAATTCGCAATAGCTGACTTAACCTGATATCCCTTTTTGCCATCAATGCCAAAGGCGCTAAGAAATGCTGACAAAACTGCCGATACGCTACCCATGGTGTGCCTTCTAAGTATTTTTCAAAAGACAAGGTGTCAATAAAAATTGGTTTGCCCTGATGAAATTGGATATTATAGGCACTGGCATCCTTCAGGATCATGTTGTATTCCATTGCCCTTTTGGCAATAGACAATGTGAGGATGGCTGCATCCTTCAGTTGCTCAAAGCACCATTCATAGGGGTAAGAAATAAATGCAATTGGTTCAGGTTTGATTACCTTGTAAGCAAGTTCGGGCAAAGGGGATAAATCTTTTGATGCCTCTTCGTGAGAAATGAGTGCTTTTGCTTTGCTCAACTGTGCATACAGTCCGGATTCCATCAGTTGATCAAATGGTTCCTGATATTCTTGGTTAACTTGCCGATAGAGAATACCATCGTGCCTGAACATAAAACCACTTGGATCCCGGAAGGAACCGCTTACATTTTCTAACATATGCCTGTCCTTTTCAAGGTATTATTGTTTAAAAATTCCGGTTAATTTTTAGTTCTTGATGTCCTCAGGAGAGTCTGTATCCAAAACCTCGGTAGGATCCACTTCGGCTTCTGCCTCACTTTTATTTTTTGTGAACCACCCTTTAATATTCTTCCAAAAGACTCTCAAAGCTACACCCAATCCTAATACTGCAGCCAACACCATTTGTATTAGCATGCTGCCAGAACCGGGATCAAGATACTGTTTGATACTTAATGGGATTACAAATCGAAATATGTTTTGAATCATTTTTTGTCCTTCTTCTTTTAATTATTAGGAAATTATACTCGCTAGATTAATCTACCGGAATATCCACTCCAAATGCACACCTGAATACAACAGGAAACGTGTTGGTTGGATCAAAATCATCTGATATCTGAACATCATCGCAATTGGGCAATAGCATGGCATTCATAATTGAGGTCTTGTACTCTTCGTTGAAATTGGTCAGCGTTTTACTGCCGATGTTTGTTGTAAGCTTGTTTCTCGCCCCATGATCAGATTGGAGTATGATAATTGGCTGATTATCTGGCTCATATTGTGAGAGAATGTTATTTACCATTTCTTCAATCAACGCAACTGTGAAAATATAATTTTCCAGGTAATAGTCCCAGTTCTGATGATACACAGGATCAATGTTATTACCGTTTCTATCAAACATGAATGGCATATGGGGCACTAAAAGATGGGCATACACAAAGATGGGAGTATCAGGCTCTTTCAACTCACCTAACTTGTTCAAGGTGAAGTAAACCATATTCTTATGTTTTTGTAATTCGGGGTTATGGATCTTATAATAATCTGCAATTGCTAAGAGTACAGTCTTATCAGCCACAAGAGCGCCGTAATCATCAAATAGAGAACCGGACGTATCGGTACCTACTGATTCAGGGTCATTTTCGTAGTTTAGATCTGCAATTATTGAGGGTTTTGCAGGATAAGCAAATGAAGCCTTACTCTCATCAAAAACGATTGTCCTATACCCCAGAGATTTCAAATAATTAAAAACTCGACTGTTTGCTATATCGTTGTAATATGTCGAAACATAGTCCGCACCCAAGGGGTAAGTCCGGTAGTTCAATCGACTGGCCAGTTGATGCAGTGTGTCTATCGAAGTGCTATGGGCATTTTCGCTTACTTGAAAATCCTTTGATTCTAAATAATCGACAAATGTGTCAATTTCCTTGTATCCCCAATATTCTCGAATCGGTTGAAACCCAGAAAATTCATCAAAAATGAGGTAATAAATATCTGGACTGTTTTCTGCGGCGGTTTCAAGACTAACAGTTTCACTCTCAGTAACTGCAGTACTTTCTTGTTTCTTTCTTATCTCGATTGAACTTATCTGAACGACATTAAAAACAAGCAACAGAACAACAAGCGCTGTGGCAATTTGCCAAATCGGTTTGACAGCGCCTGTACTAATCCTTTTTATAAGGAGACTGAGCGTGATCCCTGTCAATAAAAATAAGGGTAGAAAACTGTAGTGTGTTACTTGAATAATATCAAGTTCCACAAGTTTAATAAAAACCAACCCATAAACATTATAAAAAATAAGAAAAATAAATGCAGAAATCGCTGAGTGATAACCTGCTTCTTTATAGTAGAAAGAAAAGAGTAAGAAAATTAGAAGGCCTATTGCCGCCTGAAAAGCGGACATTCTTAACCAACTATCAATACGCAATATTTGTGCATTTTGTGCATATGTTACAGCCGCTGGGTAAATTGAAAAAGCCAGCGGGAGAACTAACGCTATTATGTTTTTATTCTTTGATAACATAAGATTGTTTGAACTCCAACTAACGTAGCTCGATCGAGTTTAAGGTCTTTTTGATTAATTTATCCGTTAGTATTAATTGATCCTCGAGATCAGGATTCTTAAATAGGATGCCTATACGATATTCACCTTCCATGAGCATGTCCTCACTGAAAGTGACGCTAAACCCGGAGTTAGCAAGATTCATTTTTAAGTCTGCAAAATGTGTTTCTACACCGGATCGTGCAACATTTCGCACGTCGAATATATAAGCTGTTTCTTCAGAAATAAGTACTACCGACCTTGTAAAATCGGCAGGAGAAAGATTTTTATCCGAAGTTAAAAAAGCCCAGCCCCAAAGCGTTTTCTGATGTTTTCCATCGACAAATTCGTCTTCAAGACCATCAACGTAGGATCTTCCTTGATCAGTCACAAATTGGAGAAACGAAGCTGGTGAATTTTCCGCTACTTTTTCACCCTTGATCAGGTTGAGGATTTTTGGCCCAAAAAGAAAATTTAAAATCACCAGAATCCATAAAACGATTAATATCGTTCGTAATAAATTACTTTTATTGTTTACAAATTTCTTCATTGATTGTCACAGTTGTATTTAGTGAACATTGAACCTTCCGGATCATATCCTCTTGCCTTTAGCATCCTTTAGAATCCAAGGATAATCTGAGTAATGCGTCGAATGACCTTAGTGTCATGTTCTTGATTTCCATTTAGTTGCTGTTTCAGCTCATTAATTTGACCAATCTGTCTGGAAAGAGCCTGAAGTTCCAAGTCTCGGGATTGAGCGATTGACTTATTGTAAGCCTCATGCCTATTGTAAATGTATTGAAGTGCTTCATAGGTTCTTTCCCGTTGATTGATCATTGAATTCATTCCGTCCAGATAGTATCGATACTCACTGGTTACTCTGTTTACATGTCGAAAGTCATAATACTTGCTTAGTCTCACTAAAAATTCAAAATCTTCAAGCATATTTTGATTTTCATCAAAATAACCCACCTTCTCGAAGCATTGTTTCGAAATTAACCAGGTATGGATCGGAATGTGATTTGAAACCCACAACGTTTCTTTTTGATAGGGCCAGGGCTCCACTCCCATAAGAACAGCGGGGGTGTCTGACTGTTGCGTCAGAAACAAAGTACGGTTGTAGTTACTATAGAACATTTTCTCTGCATTTTCGAGAGTAGTGTTCTTGTATAGCGTCGCCAAATGCCAGGGATAAACAATATCGTCATCATCAAGAAATGTTATCCACTCAGCAGAAGCATGGTTTACACCTGCATTTAGCGCCTGGGTACGCCCTTTCGACTTTTGGTGAAAAACGTAATTAATCGGAAAATACTTTGAGAAATCATTGACTATGGCTTGAACGTCTTCACCCCCATCATTGACCAAAACAACTTCAAAATTATTAAAGTTTTGATTGGATAGGCTTGCTAAAGCCTTTAATAATAAATGTTGCCGATTTAGTGTTCGCACAATAACGCTGATTGCTTGCTTCCCTGATCGTCCAAAGAAGTCGCGTGGCGTTGTGGCCAGGTTACCTGCCTTGAGGAAGAAACGCTTACGGTTTATCTCCATGTACTCGCTGTGAGTAATCTTGTTTTCTTTGAAAGTTACAGATCCATGATGATACACAAAAGCATTCTTCGCTATTGCCAATTGATATCCTGAGAGAATTGTCCGCAAGCAGTAATCATCATCTTCAAAATTACCCTTAATGTAGCCTTCGTCCAATAGTCCGATTTGGTCAACAACACTCTTTCGGATCATTACACAAAAGAAAACCAAACGTCCAGGCTCCAAATATACATCACGGTTACTTATCGTTTTTGCATATGCATCTATCTGGTCAGGTTGTATATCTATTGCATCCAAATCAAGTTGCGGGCCTTCACCAACATAGTTGGTCATCGGACTCACAATTCCAAGAAATGGACTTTGCTCAAAAGCGTCAACCATATGATCAAGCCACCCCTCAGTCGGTAAGGTGTCGTTGTTTAAAATAACCAGAAAGCGACCATGGGCCTTTCTAAGGCCAAAGTTTACACCGCCGGCAAAACCCAGGTTTTCTTCGAGTCTGAAATAATGAAAATCCTCCCTAACCTTCTCCTCGTTAAGCATTTCAGCATTTGTGGCATCTTGAGAAGCATTGTCAACAACAATAACCTCAAAACGGTGTTTCGAACCAACCAGGTATGTTTTTTCAATACAGGCTTTGGTATATTCAACCGCGTTATAAGCGGGAATAATTATGCTGATAACATAATCTACGCTTTCAAGGGAGCCTCTTATCTCTTCTTGGAGAGTTCTTGCACCCAGCAGTTTCTTCTTTCCTTTTTTAAGCAAAGAGCCAATTCCTTCCTCTTCCAAAATGCGCGTCGCCTTGTTCAATAAATACACTTTTTTATTTTGAGGGCTTTTGTTCTTCTGTACTTCAGGTAGAGGAGAGATTGACTCCCCGCCTATTTTTTTTCGGTTTTTTAAATAATACACAAGTGGGTTCACACTTGGTGTGCCCATACCTTCATTGATGCTGATATAGTGAGACAGATCAAAATTCTCCGAAGGACTTCTACCTTCTTTCCAACCAATTTTTACGTAATGCCATAGGGGATCAATGTCAGCAATCCGGACATCGGGATATGTAAACAAGTAATACCGTGGGTCGAAAAGCGTGCTTCTTTTTATAAATGCGTATTCCCAGATTTTTCGAAGCATTTACTCTCTCCTGATCAGCCGACCCAGTTTCCTCAGGGGGCGGGTAACTTTCCAGCTCGTACTGGTTACGTAATCCACTATCTCGTTTTGAGATGCGATCAAG
>CAYVWM010000013.1:0-3138 GCA_964455505.1 uncultured Anaerolineaceae bacterium | reverse complement strand
TTTCCAGCTCGTACTGGTTACGTAATCCACTATCTCGTTTTGAGATGCGATCAAGCTACTGGACAACTCTTCGTTTTCAAGGTTTAACCGATTAACTGCTTCTTGGGTAAAGGAAAGGCTGCTGGATAACTCTTCTTTTTCATGGTTTAACCGATTAACTGCTTCTTGGGTAAAGGAAAGGCTGCTGGACAGCTCTTCTTTTTCAAGGGTTAACCGATTGACAGCCTCTTGGGTCGCGGATAGACTGCTGTATAGCTCTTCTTTGAGTGTTTTGTTTCTGATATCCTCCTCTTCTAATTGCAAACCAATCGCACCCAATGCTTCCAACAGCGGTTCAACACTTATAGCCTTCTTATCAATCACTTTTACTTTTTCATAGGTTTCAGACCAGAGGTGTGCATGATTGTTAATCATCCAATCTTTTCGGATCTTTTCCTGTGCTTTCATTACCATTGTTCTACGAAGATCCTTATCCTCAATCAGGGCTTGAATTTTTTCTATAAAACTTTCAGGATCATCAGCTAAAAAACCATTGACACCATCTTCTACAACGGATCGGTAAGGTTCAAGGTCAGAACATACGGTTGGAATTCCCATAGCCGAATATTCGAAGTACTTAATCGCGCTTTTACTTCGATTGAAAGGGGTATTTATAAGGGGAGCAATTCCAATATCTGCATTAACTGTCAACAATTCCTTTGCAAAAAGCCGATAATCAAAGGTTTTACTTTGAATATGCTCAACAAACTCCATACCTTTAAGGCTGATGGGAGGATCAATCCCATAAAAAACAAGGGAAACCTTTCCATTTAATCTTTTAACCAAGGTGCCGAGAGGTAAAGCTAACATTTCCAAATCAGGCAGGTGTGTTGATGAGCCCATAAACAATACCTTTGTGATTTCTTCAGGAACCAGAGACCTGGGTTGCTGGAATGTCCAGATAGAATCATCAAAGTAATTGGGCAGCACAAAGACATTGCTGTTCAGTTGTTGAACACTTTTTCTTAAATACTCAGTTGTAACAGTGACTGTATCAGCTTGAATTATTGCGTGTAAAACGCCCGAGAGGCTATTTGCGTAATATCCAGACACTCTGTCAGGATGATTTTGGGGCAAAGCCAATAAATTATCATCCAAATCCAGGACAACAGGTTTTTGTAGTTCGTGAGCCTTTGCCAATACTTTTTCATAATTGGTGAAAGCACCAGCAAAATCACGCTGAATTATAACAATCTGAGCTTTTGTTATGGCATCGATGTCAAGCTCACCATCGTTTATCCCGTGAATCAACTCAATACCAGCGTGATTCAATGGTCCTAAAACCCGATAGTTCTCAATTGCAGTGGCAAGATTACTGTAGGAATAGAATACAACGCGTTCTATCATAATTAGTTACTTTCTTGGTCATTCATTATAATTCCTGCGTTTGGACTACAGCCGCAATTTTTACAGACAGTTATACTCTATCCCATCGCCAACCGCAGAGCTGTTCGCCAATCGGGCAACCTGAGACCAAAAACGCGCTCGAGTTTATCACAGTTCAGCACAGAGACAAGCGGTCTGCGCGCAGGCGTAGGAAATTCAGCACTTTTTGCAGGTTCCAGCACCCTTACCAGCTGTTCTTCTTTATGGGGGTCCAGCCTGAGGATTTCCTGAGCCCACTCAAACCGGCTGCAGGCTCCCTCGCCGGCGCAGTGGTATATCCCAGCCCTTTGCTGCAGCCAGCCAAAACTGTCCGGGCCGCTTTTTGCCAGCAGCATTGCGGTCAACTCTGCCAGCATGCGTGCAGAAGTTGGTCCGCTCACCTGGTCATCTACCACGCGCAGTACCTCCTGCTGCCTTGCCCACTGCAGCACTTTGGTCACAAAGCCGCCCTGCCGCATGGAATAGACCCAACTGGTACGCAGGATTACCGCTGCCCCACCAACATCCAGCGCTGCCTGCTCCCCTTCGGCCTTGCTTAGGCCGTAAACACTTAACGGGTTTACCGGGTCCTCTTCCAAGTACGGGCTTCCTTTGGTTCCATCAAACACATAATCGGTGGAATAATGCACAAAAGGAACACGCAATCTCAAGGCTTCCTCTGCCAGTACTGCCACCGAGTCGCGATTGACCAAGTAGGCAAGCCCTGATTCGCTTTCGGCTTTGTCCACCGCGGTATAAGCCGCCGGGTTCACAATCAAGGCGGGATCGACTTCCCTTACCACCTGCCGCAATGTTTCAGGCTTGCTAAAGTTCACTTCGGGATAATCCAGGGCAACTACTCTCCCCAAAGGGGCAAGCGTACGCTCCAATTCCCAGCCTAATTGACCGTTTTTGGCAAATAGCAGAATGTTCTTCATGCGTTCCCGCCATCCAGAAAACGCAGCAGGTACTGCCCATAGGCGTTGCCCGCCAAATCCTGCGCACAAAGGCGCAGCTTATCCGCATCAATATAACCCATGCGGTAGGCTATTTCTTCCACGCAGGAGATCATCATCCCCTGCCGGTCTTCAACAGCCTGCACAAACATGGCTGCCTGCAGGAGCGACTCATGTGTGCCGGCATCCAACCAGGCGACCCCTCTGCCCAACACTTTCACCTGCAAATTGCCTTCCGCAAGGTAGCGTTTATTGATATCGGTGATCTCTATTTCTCCCCGCGGAGAAGGCGCCAGCGCTTCTGCATACGCTGTAACATTGGAATCATAGAAATAAATCCCAGGTACGGCGTAATTGGAACGCGGGGTTTTCGGTTTTTCCTCCAGGCTTATCGCTTTGCCGTCCTGATCAAATTCCACCACGCCGTAGCGTTCCGGATCCCGGACGGGGTACGCAAACACCACGGCTCCCTGCTCCAGTTTTGCGGCGCTGCGCAGCACTTCAGGCAGTCCGTGTCCAAAAAAGATGTTATCCCCCAAAATCAAACAGGCGCTGTCGCCTGCCAAGAAATCTTTGCCCACAATGAAAGCATCGGCAAGCCCTCGCGGGACTGCCTGGGTAGCATACGAAAATGACAATCCCCACTGCGACCCATCCCGCAGCAAACGCTGATAAAGAATTTGCTCCTCCGGTGTGGTAATCACCAATATCTCGCGGATACCAGCCAGCATGAGCATTGAGAGCGGGTAATAAACCATGGGTTTGTCATACACCGGCA
>CAYVWM010000012.1:0-31467 GCA_964455505.1 uncultured Anaerolineaceae bacterium | reverse complement strand
CCTTGTTGGCAAAAGGATTGCTCGACCATCCGCGATTTCGCTACGCACATCAATTTCAACAAGCAGAAAAGATTGTCATCGCTGCCCCATTTTGGGATCTGAGTTTTCCAGCTTTACTGAAAGTTTACATTGAGAACGTCTGCTTGGACGGTATCACTTTTCATTGTGATGAAAATGGTTGTAAAGGCACCTGTCGGGCAGACCGGTTGTTATTTATCACAACACGAGGTGGGAACTATGCTGATTCCCATTTGGAGTGCGGAGTCAGTTATATGCGGGCTCTTTGTGAGTTTTGGGGAATTCCCCGCTTTGATGCCATTGTCATCGATGGGATTGATTTAGGTTTGGAGTTGCCTGAGAAAATGATGGAAAGAACTCTGCCTCAGGTTGATTTTATCGTGAAAAATTTTTAATAGGGAACAATGGATATGCAGATTGACAAAGAGGTTCAAAAAATTGAAAGTGAATTGCTGACGTGGCGCAGACATCTGCATCAGTGTCCTGAACTCTCTTTTACAGAATATGAAACCACAAAATATATTAGAGAAATATTATCGCAACTGCCAGGGGTAAGCGTAAATCATCCTACTAAAACAGGTGTGGTTGGATTACTCCGGGGAACAAAACCGGGAAAGCCAGCCACTATTGGTATCCGCGCGGATATTGATGCCCTACCACTGCAGGAAGAAACTGGTTTGCCTTTTGCTTCGGTCATTCCCGGGGTAATGCATGCCTGTGGGCATGATGGTCATACAGCAATCCTGTTAGCGCTTGCCAAACTACTATCTGAATATCCGGAAAAGTTTTGCGGAGAGGTTCGGTTAATATTTCAGCACGCTGAAGAATTGCCGCCAGGCGGGGCAATAGAGATGCTCAAAGCTGGCGTATCCAAAGGCGTCGATGCGATGTTAGGGTTGCATCTCTCATCTAATTGGAGAACGGGTGTTTTTGGCATTAAAAGCGGTGTTTTGACATCTGCTGTGGATCGTTTTGATATACATATCACTGGCAAAGGCGGTCATTGCGCTTTTCCTGAACAATGCCAGGACCCAATAGTTGCCATGGCTCAGACGATAATTGCATTGCAAACGATTGTTTCCCGAAGTCTCGCAGCAACAGACCCGGCTGTTGTATCGGTGTGCATTGCCAATGCCGGAATAGCCTATAACATCATCCCGGATTCTGCCCGGCTAACTGCTTCGGTAAGGTCCTTTTCTGAAGAGACAAGACGGAAAATTGAGCGCGAAGTGATTAAAATTGCAGAAGGTGTTGCCCATTCCACAGGAACAGTTTGCAACGTAAATTATGAGCGTGGATATCCATCGGTGATTAACAATCCCAAGTTGGCCGAAGCAGCAAAATCGACGCTTCTAAAGCGGTTTGACCCAGAAATGGTAGAGGAAATCGGCGTACTCATGCCCGGCGAAGATTTCTCCTATTTTCTGAACGATGCCCCGGGGTTTTTTGTTGAGTTAGGCACAAAAAATAAGATAAAACGCGCCGATATGCCCCATCACAATTCTTTATACGTAATGGATGAAGATGCTCTGGTTTTTGGCGTGCAATATTTTTACGACATAGTGCAGACGCTGCTGGATGGCAGCCATCACTACTTATAACAGGCTATGCGCAACATCATAGCTGCAATATTAAATATATATACATAATCGAGAACTGAGTATAATACGGACCATGGTAGATGATGTCTCCATCGATAGCGTCATAGATCGCTATCTCTCTTCTGTTCAACATTCCCGCAGTTTAAACACATACCGCACTTATAAGAATGCCATGACGCTTTTTCGTGAAGTCCTGACTAAACACAAGCGGCTTCCAGACAAAAACCTTATTACAGACCTGCGTGAAGAACCAATTGTCTGGATGGAAGAAGCTCTAAAGAATTACTCTGCCGCAAGTGAACAGTGCTACATGACTGCTGTTGTAGGCTTATATGAGTTTGTCGCAGGAGAAAATCTGGCAGAAGTCAATTTACCGCGCGTGCGCTTGTTGGTCAAACAACGCTCCCGACGAACAGGAATTCGGCTGCCGCAGTTTCCAAAATCTGCAATCGAAACAGTCATAGACCATGCACTGGAACTTAATACGATTCCGCCCTTTGATGGAACTGGCCGACTCATTAACCTTAGAGATCGAGCTTTTCTTGTAACTCTGGCAGATACTGGATTGCGCGTTCATGAAGCCTGCAAACTTCGGCGGGGGGACCTGGATTTGCATGAGGGTAGAGCTATTGTCATTGGAAAAGGCAACAAAGAAGCCGTCGTCCGCATATCCAAACGCGCAACGCAGGCGCTGCTTGATTATTTCAATGTCCGCCAAACTATTGATGGTGCCAGTGGGAAGATGCTTGCTGCACTGCCAGTTTTTGCGAGGCACGATAAGGGGGTTGGGAAAGCGATCAAACCAATTTCCACTACTACAGGCCGCCAAATTGTCAACGCCCGCGTAAAAGAGTCCGTTGGTGAAGAGGCGGTTGGAACTATAACCCCGCACTCATTCCGGCATTACTTCGTAACGACCATACTGGTGAGTAGCGGTAATCTGAAACTAGCCCAGGAGCTCGCCCGGCACCAAAATATTGCAGTAACCCAAAGGTACAGCCATCTATCCAACGAGGAATTGGATAAAAGGTACCTGGAAATTTTTGGATAAGGTCAGTTTGGATTACTCGCTGAATAAATTTTTGTAATTAGGGAGATTATGACAGAAACACACCGGATAGACCATCACCCGATACTTCCTGATACACCACAGGTGTCGGTGCCCTTTTATTGGAATTCTAAGCCTCTATTTGCCAAACCTGGAGAATGTATTGCCAGTGCATTAATTGCCAATGGCATCCAAATTTTCGGCCATCATCCTCATGATAATACACCTCAAGGAATTTTTTGTGCAAATGGGCAATGTGCACAGTGCATGGTTATTGCAAACAATGTCCCGGTAAAAGCATGCATGACCCAAGTGACCCAGCACATGCAGGTAGAGCCGTTAGAAGGCTTGCCCAGACTGCCTGATGTTCTATGTCCTCCCCAACAAATCACAGTTCAGAACCCGGTTCTGGAAAAAGATGCGCTGATCATTGGCGGAGGACCTGCTGGACTTTCAGCCGCGATAGCTTTAGGAAAATTGGGCGTGCAAGTTTTATTGATCGATGACAAATCCAGGTTAGGTGGAAAACTGATACTACAAACACATAGGTTCTTTGGGTCTTCAGAAGCCGTATATGCAGGTACCCGAGGCATTGATATTGCCACAAAACTCGAAGAACAAGTAAGGGCTCAGTCTACCATTGAGATTTGGGAAAATTCCACTGCTGTTGGGATCTTTGAAGAAAAAACAGTAGGTGTATTACGGCATGTAAATGATTATGTTTTGGTAAAGCCGAAAGTACTCCTGGTTGCCACGGGTGCCAGAGAAAAAAGCCTGGCGTTCAAAGGCAATACCTTGCCTGGTGTCTATGGTGCTGGGGCATTCCAGACGCTGGTAAATCGTGACCTGGTAAGACCCTGCGAAAAATTGTTTATTGTGGGTGGTGGCAATGTTGGCCTCATCGCGGGATATCATGCCATTCAAGCGGGCATTCACGTTGCAGGTCTGGTAGAAGCTGCTCCACAATGTGGTGGCTATAAAGTCCACTTGGACAAATTAGCACGGTCAGGGGTACCCATTTTTACATCGCACACCATATTGGAGGCCTTCGGAGAGAGCGGCGTTGATAAAGTTCTGATCGTGCAAGTGGACGAACGTTTTCAACCGATAAAAGGGACTGAAAAGTTGTTTGAATGCGATACTATTCTGGTTGCAGTCGGCTTGGACCCTGTTGATGAATTTACTAAAGCGGCATTAGCTGTTGGTTTACCTGTATTCTCTGCTGGAGATGCACATGAAATTGCTGAAGCATCTGCTGCAATCTTTTCGGGCAAAATTGTTGGCCACAAGATAGCCTCACAACTGGGATTAAAGGTTGCCCCGATGCCAGAGGAATGGTATGAGACGGAAGAAATTCTTAAGTCGAAACCTGGTGAAGTTTATCCGGAGGCTGAACCTGTTATCCATCAAGGGGTTTTTCCAGTTCTGCACTGCAATCAGGAAATCCCTTGCAATCCGTGTTCAACCGTCTGTCCAAGAGACCTTATCTTTGTGGATAAGAAGGACATCCGATCTTTACCCCGCTTTATTCAGAATGACGATACCCCTTGTATCGGATGTGCAAAGTGCGTAGCTGTTTGTCCTGGTCTTGCAATAACTTTGGTTGATTTTCGAAAGAAAAAAGGTGAGGTTTTGGTCTCCCTCCCCTATGAATGCCTACCTGAGGATATTGCTATAGGTAACCTTGTAGAGGTTGTTGATACAGAAGGAAAATCCCTTGCACATTTACCCATCCGGAATATTCGCCAGATATCAGGCTTTACTAGCACAAGCATAATTACAGTGGCATCCCCCGAGAAAATTGCAATGAAAATTGCAGGTATACGCCTGATTCAGAAGACAATGCCAACTGAGTTTGAGACTGATCTTGACGTAAAATTATTGGCCGATGAAGCGATTGTTTGCCGATGTGAACGGGTTACCGCTGGGGAAATTCGAAAACTGATCAGATCAGGCATTCGTGATATTAATCAAATAAAAGCAGTAACAAAAGCAAGTATGGGCGCATGTGGCGGCAAAACCTGTCTAAACATGATAAAACGGATGTTTCAGTTGGAAGGTGTCCAAATTCAAGAAGTCACAGAACCTCCAGTGAGACCCCTTTTTGTTGAGGTTCCGCTGTTTACCCTGGCAGGTGGTAATTTGGATTATCAGGGAGACAATAATGCGGAGTAATACCTATGATGTCATAATCGCTGGTGCAGGTTCTATTGGCACACCCACCGCATTATTTATGGCCAAAGCGGGGCTGCGAACGCTTGTAATCGACCCCCTCCCCAGCGCTGGACAGGCATCCAATAAACATGCCATTGGCGGCATAAGAGCAACTCATTCAGATCCAGCAAAAATATATCTATGCGCAAAAGGCATACATATGCTGTCTCACTGGCAGGAAATTTATGGGGACGACATAGAATGGCGGTCAGGAGGATATAGTTTTGTTGCTTACGAAAGTAACATCGAGAAAACCCTTAAAGACCTGCTTGCAGTTCAGCATCGCTTTGGTCTGAACATTCATTGGTGTAGTAAAGAAGAAATACTTAACATCATTCCTGACATACAGCCGAATGGACTGCTCGGCGGAACCTTTTCTCCTGAAGATGGCACAGCGTCTCCCCTGAAAACCAGCTTTTCATTTTGGAAGCAAGCGAGCCTTGCTGGGGCTGTATTCAATTTTCAGGAGAGTGTCACGGATATCCAGCGAACAAAAGACAAAATTACAGGTATAAGCACTAATAAAGGAAAGTATGCCTGCAAAGTATTTATTAACGCTGCTGGAGGTTGGGCAAATGAAGTTTCAAAGTTGATCAGTATTTCTTTGCCAATTCTTCCCGAAGCACACGAAGCTGGCATAACCGAACCGATCCAACCTCTTTTTAACCCAATGGTGGTGGACATGCGCCAAAGAGTAGGATCAAGTAATTTTTACTTCTATCAGCATCAGACAGGAAAAATTATCTTTTGTCTTACGCCTGCCCCACAGATATTGGGTAACCTTGTTCAGAATACGGATGGCTTTTTACCGTTGGCTGCCAATCGCCTGATAGAAATCATGCCCAGACTGATGAACTGTCGGGTTCGCAGGATTTGGCGGGGCACCTACCCTATTACACCTGACGGTTTACCAATCGTTGGAAAAGTTGAAAACATTGATGGGTACCTGCTCGCAGTTGGGATGTGCGGGCAGGGATTTATGCTTGGACCAGGTATCGGCAAATTAATGTCGCACCTCGTTATGGACAATGTGGATGTAGAAGAGAGCAATTGTTTGTATCAACTGCGCTTTAACCGCCCTTTTACGACTACTGAAAAATTAAAATGAACTGACAAATCTGTGGCATACTATAGCCCATATCATGGATCTTGAAAAATTACTCAGTAAATTACCAGCCAGTTACACAACACACGATAAAGAACTGGTAGAAAAAGCATACAAACTTGCAGAAGCTGCGCATGCAGGCCAATTACGCGCAAATGGACAAGCATATATTACCCATTGCGCGGGTGTAGCAGCTATTCTTGCAGGAATGGAAGTGGCTCCCAGCTTAGTTATTGCCGGCTTGCTTCACGATACTGTTATTGATGGCAACACATCTATTGATACCATTCGGAATGAGTTTGGTGATACTGTGGCGTTGTTCGTTGAGGATCTCACAAAAATTACCAGTTTGCCTCAACTGACGCGGGGAGACCAGCACGAAGAAGAACGGAATGCTCCAGGAATTGCTGAAGATCTTTCTGCAAGCAGAAAAGCAGATACCCTTGCTGAAACAATCAGAAAAATGCTGTTGGCTATCGGGGACGATGTTCGGGTTGTGATCATCAAATTAGCCGATCGCTTGCATAATATGCGCACTCTGAGCGCTATGCCTCCTGAGCATCAAAAGAGAATTGCCCAGGATACATTGGACATTTTTGCCCCCCTTGCCAACCGTCTTGGGATCTGGCAAATAAAATGGGAGTTGGAAGATCTCGCATTCAGATACGTCAATCCCCAAAAATATAATGAAATTGCCGATCAGCTTAATCTCCGGAGAAATAAACGCGAAGATGAAATAAACCGCATAGTGAGAAACCTTGAGGACTTACTCGCAAAATCTGAGGTAAAAGCAAAGGTAACAGGCAGACCCAAGCACATTTACTCGATATATCGAAAAATGCTTCGAAAAGACGCAAGTTTTGATGCTATCCGGGATCTTAGAGCCGTGAGGGTGATCGTTGAAGATATTGAGACCTGTTATAAGGTTTTAGGCATTTTTCACATGCATTTTCAGCCATTGCCTGGTGAGTTTGACGATTATATTGCTGCAAAGAAACCCAATAATTATCAATCACTGCATACTGCGGTCGTCTATACCGATGGAATTCCGTTGGAGATACAGATCCGTACCTGGGAGATGCATAACAATGCTGAATACGGTGTGGCAGCCCACTGGCGGTATAAAGAGAACGGATCGTTAATTTCCACAAATTACGAGCAAAAAGTCAGTATGATGCGCGGACTTCTTGCCTGGAGTCAGGATATTGAGGACAATCAGGAATTGCTCGAAGGCATGCGGTCTGGTGTATTCAGGGATAGAGTCTATGTACTTACTCCCCGAGGAGATGTGGTTGATTTACCCTACGGTTCCACGCCGATAGATTTTGCTTATCAGGTACATACGAATATCGGCCACCGCTGCCGGGGTGCAAAGATCAACGGGAAGTTGGTTTCTCTTGATTACATATTGCAGACAGGGGACAAAGTCGAAATACTGACTGCTAATCGGGGTGGTCCCAGCCGTGATTGGCTTAACCCCAATCTTGGGCTTGTCAAATCAAGTCGATCGCGATCGAAGATTAAACAGTGGTTTAAACAGCAAGATAGGGAGCAAAACCTCAGCCACGGAAAAATTCTTATTGAAAAAGAATTTAAACGATTGGGGATTGCACAAATAGACCTGGGTGACTTTGTTGAATATTTTCATGTTAAGACAATAGAAGACCTATATGTGGGCGTGGGTTGCGGAGATATTC
Source organism: uncultured Anaerolineaceae bacterium (assembly GCA_964455505.1). Taxonomy (GTDB): domain Bacteria; phylum Chloroflexota; class Anaerolineae; order Anaerolineales; family Anaerolineaceae; genus Mesolinea. Next base: position 23,784 of record CAYVWM010000012.1, on the reverse strand, counting down.
CTATCGGCAGATTGGTGAACAGGATATCTGAAGTTCAAAAAGAATCCTTGCCAGAAGAAATCGAATTGATCCCTTCCGCTCCAACCAAAAACGCTGCTGAAGATTCTGTCACTGTAATGGGACTCAAAGGCCTTGCTACAGCGATGGCAAGATGCTGTAATCCTATGCCAGGGGATGAGATCATTGGCTACATAACCAGAGGCAAAGGCGTGACAATCCATAGGTCTGACTGCCCAAATGTCTTGCGTGTGCGGGATACAGAGCGTTTGATCAAAGTTGATTGGGGTGTCGCCGAAAAAACATTACCGGTGCCATTGCAAATAAAGGCCTATGATCGCCAGGGGCTAATGGCTGATATTTCCGCTGTCATCTCAACCGAGCCCGTGCGCTTAGTAGACCTCTCCATGAAAATACGTCAGCACATGGTTAGGATAAACCTCATCGTTGAAGTCAGTGGCATTAACCAACTGAGCCGGTTGTTGGCGAGATTGGAAAACCTATCCAACGTAATTGAAGCGATCAGGGTAAAACCAGGTTGAGTTGTTACATTTTCTTACTTTACGGAATAGTTCTGATAAGGTACAATGCCTGCGAAATTTAACACCTACAAGGAGTTTTGAATGCCAAGAGTTCGTTGCCATTATCTAGATTGTATTTTTCTTGATGACAAATACTGTACCGCTGCTGCGATAGAGATCAATCCTGACACTGGGTGTACAACCTATACCCCGAACGAAGATGCCGATGCTACCAATTGGGACGATGATGTGGAATTGGATGATTGGGACTCGATGGGAACTGATGAGGATAGTGAAGATCTTTGGGCTGATGACGAGGACGATGAAGACCTCGACGACGATGTAGATGAATATTGATATAGACAACCTGACAACGGGAGAACATCTCTTATTGGTACACCCGGACTGTTTTAATATGCGTAAGTGTGCGGAATCTTTCGGTTTGGGAGAATAAACCAGCCACTTTTTTATGGTTACGAAGACCAAATCTTCTCAGTTTAGTACCTGTAATAGAACCGCACCCCTGATATAAAGTTTTATTGTGAAAAGGTCGCGTATCTTCCTAAATGTACATTGCAGAATGTGGTAAAGAATCCCAGCAGCCCATTTCTCTGCCGCATGATTGGGATTCGTTTTTGTTAATTGGCTATCCATCTTAACTAAATTAGAAAAATTTTGTATTCATTATTAATATTCTCTGTTCTATCCTGATAATTAGGGTAATATTGAGTGGTAAGCATCAATATTTTGTAAGTAAAATTTTTTTGTATAGATACGCAGAGAGAGAATATTCATTTACTAATCAGAACCTCAACCTATTTTTCGATTGAGGATTTTCCAGGAGAAACATGGAAGAAAATAACATCGGTTCCACAACAATTGCACCAAATGTTCTTAGTACTATTGCAAGATTGACCACACTCTCAACCCCAGGAGTTTCCAGATTAGCCCCATCATCACTAACCAGCCCGAGAACCGCGGCAAAACCGGATGAAGAAGGGGTGAAAATTGCGATCAAAGATGATGTCATTTACATCGACATTTTTGTATTGATCAATAGCGAAGAGAATGTTCGGTTGGTAGCAGAATCAGTTCAACATAGGGTTCATAGAGCGATATCCGAGATGGTTGGCATGGAAGTTGCTAGGATTGATGTTCATGTAACTGATGTTGATATTGAAGCATAGGAGCCTATGAAATCAAGAACCAAGGCGCGAGTCGTAGCCTTGCAAACTCTTTATGAAGTCGATTTAACTACGCATTCTATCGGTAGTGTGCTCGAAGATAGATCTGTGGAAAGCGACTTGGATGCGACCGAATATGATTTTGCGCGTGAAATAGCAGTTGGCGTCCATAACAACACAGCTGAACTGGATAAATTGATAGCTGCGCATGCTCCGGAATGGCCTTTGGATCAGGTGGCAGTAATTGATCGCAACATCCTAAGAATTGCGTTGTGGGAAGTGGCCTTCTACCGGCTAACTCCATTAAAAGTAGGAATAAATGAAGCTGTGGAACTGGCCAAATCCTTTGGTACCGATAGTTCCCCCCGATTTATCAACGGCGTGTTGGGAAGTCTTGCTGAAAACTTAAATAAGATAATTCAATCCGTAAAGAAATAGGGTTCTTTCATGTGGAATAAAACATTGAGAGTACTGAAATTTACACTGCTTTTAACTGCAGTGGCATCGATATTATCAGGTTGTGCGATCAGTTTTGTTCCAGATGCACTCCTCAACACCCAGCTTGGTTCAGTAATTCCTGAAAAACTTGAAGAAATCACATATACCCCAGTCTTGTTCAAGGCTGCTCTCCTCTCAAGTCACTCCACCGAAACCGAGGTCGCCCTGGATATATTGGATGATATTACAGGACTCAAGCACAATGTAATGCGTCACACAATGCAGATGACTGCAGACAATCAATATGCTGTTACTGTAATGTTACCGCTTGGTGGCGAAGTAAAATATCGATACACAAGCCTATTTCCCCTCAATGAAACAGAAATGGATGCGGAAGGAAAGCCTGTTGTTTATCGGCTTGCGTCAATTCGCAAAGGATTGGTCCTCGATGATAAAGTGGCTGGATGGCCATCCTTGCCTTACGAGGGCGAGACAGGCACCCTCACGGGTATTATTTCCGATGGGGAAACAAATCAAGCCTTGCCAGATATCCTTGTTTCTGTGGCAGGATTTCAAACTTTTACTGACATGACCGGGAGATTTTATCTGGACAATATCCCTGCGGGAACTCATAATCTTGCAGCTTTTTCAATCGATGGAAGTTACCGCACATACCAACAACAGGCCAGCGTCGCAAGTGGGCTTGCCACGCCCGCTCCGATTAAATTAGATCCCCTTGATGAAGTTGTTGTCACTTTTGTTGTCACCCCTCCCGAGGATGCCATAGGTGCTCCAATCCGGATTGCTGGAAACTTATACCAATTCGGCAATATTTTTAATGGCATGGAAAGTGGTACCAGTGTGCTTGCATCCAGAATGCCGTTAATGAGCAGATTGCAGGATGGGCGCTATTCATTTCAGATAAAGCTGCATAGTGGTAACTATCTTCGTTATAAATATACACTTGGTGATGGTTTCCTGAATGCGGAAAAGGATAGTCAATCTAATGAGGTTATCCGTCATTTAATAATTCCAAATCAGGATTTGACCATTGAAAATGTAGTAACAACCTGGAGAAGTGGTGAGATCAGCCCGGTGTTTATTGAAGTGACTGTGCCTGACAACACCCCTGAAAATGAATCAGTTTTTATCCAATTCAGATTCTCAGAGTGGCTTCAGCCAATTCCGATGTGGCCAATGGGGTTTAATAAATGGATGCTGCTGCTTTTTCCTAACGGTAGCATGGATGAACGAGTCTCTTACCGGATTTGTAGGAATGGACTTTGTGACATTGCTTCTGACCCCGTTAGCGAAATGTTCCCAGTCGATATTAATCTTTCCACTGACCAACGCAGCGAATACACCGTCCAAAATTGGAAAATGTGGGAGCCTTGGGATGAACCAGCCAGTGTAAATCTGACATATCCAGAAAATCCAAATCGGTTAACAGGCGTAGAGTTTTCAAATATTTATAATTCATCCTATCAACATAGATATCGGGAAATAATTTCAGAATTAGAGCAGTTGGGGATTAATTGGCTCATACTAACCCCTACCTGGAAAGTTGAAGAAATCAACGGCCTCCCCCATCTTCGGTTTGTACCTGGCTCGAGCATGTTTACGCTGGATATCATTGAAATAGTTACTCTGGCTCAGGAGGAAGGCTTATCAGTTGGGTTATACCCTCAACTGGTTTTTGACGGCGACATTGACTCATGGTGGAATCAAACAAAAAGAAGCGTACTTTGGTGGCAGCAGTGGTACAACGAATATGAAAGATTCATTCTGAATTTTGTTCAGGTAGCAGAAAAATCCAATATAGATCATTTCATAGTTGGCGGAGCAGGGATAATCCCAAGTTTACCGGGTTCACTCCAAACAACTGCCGATAATGCAGGCACACCTAAAAATTCCGGGAAAATTTGGGGCGAATTGATTGAAAAGATGACGGATTACTACCAGGGAGACCTGCTTTGGGTCATTCCACTCAAAGACTCCAATATACCTGCATTCGATTTTTATTCATCCATTGATGGATTTTATCTTGAAGTAAATTCAGAACCAGAAGACTACCCATACTACTCCGAAACCAGTGTTGGTAGGTATCTTGAATCTTCAGTGCACAGCTTTCAAGATAGTTTTGACCTGCCAGTTTATTTCGGATTAAATGCGCCTTCTCTCTCTACAGCAAATTCATACTGCAGCAGTTCCGAGTGTGTTGTTTCACCCACAGACCAACGCTATACTGGTAACGATATCGACATGAACATACAACAGTATTTTTATAATACTTATTATCCTTTGTTGAGTAATCTCGATTGGGTTAATGGGATCAGTTCACGAGGTTTCTTTCCTGTAGTAAAACTGACTGATTTTTCCTCATCCATATTTGGTAAACCTTCTATGGATATTATTCGGTATCTTAACTCACAAAAACAATAAAAAATAAAATTCGGAGGATGACTTGCAAGAGAAACACGACATGTCGGCAAACCCTGATATTTCAAACAACCAAAGCGGTTTTTATAACCTGACACCTGCTGAACTCATTGAGTACGCGATCAAAAATGGCGAGGGCACGTTCACACAGAGCGGCGCCCTTGTAGTTAATACCAGCCCTTATTCTGGCAGATCACCAAATGATAAGTATTTGGTTGAGAACAATGACCCCGATATGTGGTTGGCAGATGGCACCCAATCGATATCCTATGCTGCGTATAAAAGCATAAAAGATAAGTTTTTTTTACACCTCTCCCAAAAACCAGTTTTTATCCGTGATGTTTGTGCAGGGGCTGATCGCTCTCAGGCTATAAAAATGAGGGTAATAACCGATTTAGCCTGGCATAATTTGGCGGCAGCAAATATGTTTATTGAAAATTGTGAAGATGGTTCGGACAGCGGGTTTGATCTAACATTGGCAGTGAGCGCTTCGTTTGCCGCTGATCCCGTAATTGACGGGCTGCGATCTCCAGCTTTCATCATCATGAATTTTGATGAAAAAATCGTTCTGATTGGTACCACTACCTATGGTGGAGAGATAAAAAAATCGGTCTTTACTTTCATGAACTATCTTCTGCCTAAACGAGGCGTGCTATCTCTGCATTGTTCTGCAAATAAGGGGATGGATGGGGATGTCGCCTTATTTTTTGGTTTGAGCGGTACTGGAAAAACGACTCTATCATCAGACCCAGAACGCGCATTAATTGGGGATGATGAGCACGGCTGGGCTGAGGATGGAGTGTTTAATTTTGAAGGCGGCTGTTATGCCAAAACCATTCGCATTAACCCGGAATTTGAGCCTTTGGTCTGGTCTGCAATCAACCGCTTCGGGTGCTTACTTGAAAATGTTCCGATTGATAACAAACGCAATCCAGACTTCAACAGCAATGCCATAACCGAAAATACACGCGCATCTTATCCCTTGTCCTTTATCAGTAATTTTGACCCTTCAGGAATGGGCGGTCATCCTCAGCATATATTTTTCCTGACTGCTGACGCCTTTGGGGTCTTACCCCCACTGGCGAAATTATCTAATGAGCAGGCTATTTACTATTTCCTGAGTGGCTATACATCTAAGCTTGCGGGTACCGAAAGGGGTTTGGGTGACAAACCTGAAGCTACATTCTCTACGTGTTTTGGCGCTCCTTTTTTGCCGCTTAAACCCTCCATTTACGCTGAACTTCTTTCAAAAAAGCTTAAAAAACACAATACGAAGGTTTGGCTGCTTAATACTGGTTGGACTGGAGGTGGTTACGGTGTAGGTAAACGTTTCCCACTTCCTGTTACCCGGGCAATTATCAGCGCAGTTCTAAACAACAAGCTAAATGATGCAGACACAGAACGGCATTTTATTTTCAACATGGAAATCCCTGTTGCTGTGCCCGGTGTCCCACCAGAGATGTTATTTCCTGAACGATCCTGGAAAGATCAGGAGGCATACAAAATTGCAGCACACGATTTGGCTCAAAAGTTTATAAATAACTTTTCCAAACACGAAGGTTCAGTTCCTGCAGCAGTAGTGGAAGCAGGACCGTCAGCTGTCAACGATTAATACAGGAGGAAGTTGTGGATAAATTTATTATTCGGGGTGGGAAGCCCCTCATTGGTACAATGCGGCCCTCCGGGAATAAGAATGCTGCCCTGCCGTTAATGGCAGCCTGTTTGCTTACTGAGGACCCGGTTGTTTTACACAACATGCCAGACATCACTGATACAAGGACAATGCGAAAATTGCTTGAAAGCCTGGGGGTTTCTGTTCGGCAGATTGGAGATACATCATCCTTTGAATTTCATGCCAAAGATATCCATCCCTCAGACCTTGATCCTGATGTTTGCCGGCAAATCCGTGCATCTATACTTTTGGCTGGCCCAATGTGTGCACGCTCATCCGGGCTGACACTCCCTCCGCCAGGTGGTGATGTAATTGGTCGAAGAAGAGTAGATACACATATTCTTGCATTGGAAAAATTGGGAGCATCGTTTTCTTTTAACGGGTGTTTCAAATTTAAGGCAGAAAAGTTGCTTGGCGCTGAGATACTCTTGGATGAAGCGAGTGTGACTGCCACGGAAAACACTATCATGGCAGCGGTTACTGCCGAAGGACGCACTGTTATCCATAATGCTGCTTCAGAGCCGCACATTCAGGAACTTTGCCAATTTCTTAACAGTATTGGTGCCAACATCCAAAATATCGGATCGAACACGTTGATAATCGACGGGGTAAAAGCACTGTCTGGCGGAGAATTCACAATTGGACCAGATTACCTTGAAGTTATCAGCTTTGTTGGAGCAGCAGTGGTCACGCGGGGAGAAATACGGATAAAAGATGCCGGAGTGAAGCACTTGGACATGATCCGCTTGGTGCTGCGCAGACTGGGGGTTGATTTCGACTTCATAGGTGATGATATCCTTGTTGGCGCGCAACAACGCATGGTAATCGAAGCCGACCTTGGCAACGCAATACCGGAAATCAGTGTTATGCCCTGGCCAGCTTTTCCGACAGATTTGATGAGTATAGCCATTGTCATAGCGACACAATCCAATGGCACAGTGCTATTTCACGATTGGATGTACCCAAGCAGAATGTTCTTTACCGATAAGCTTGTTTCGATGGGCGCCCAGATAGTCCTTTGTGACCCCCACAGGTGCATTGTTCACGGACCTACCCGCCTGAATGGCGAGAAATTGGACAGCCCGGATATCCGTGCGGGAATTGCGCTGGTATTGGCGGCTTTGTCCGCTAATGGAATATCAACTATACGCAACATTACTCAAATAGAACGGGGTTACGAGAAAATTGATCAGAAACTCGCTTCACTGGGGGCTGATATTGAACGCTCTGAGACCTAACATTGAAAACTATGGAATAAAAAATAGAGGGCTGAAAAGCCCTCTATTTTCTAATTAACTGTTTATCTTATTTATTGTGATTATTGCAAACGTTCAAAAATTCATCTACCACTTCACGTAATACAGGTTCAGGAAGAGCGCCAACCTGTCTATGAACAATTTTGCCTTTGTAGAGCATAAGCATTGTAGGAATTCCTTGAACACCGTACTTGCTTGCCCACTGCTGGTTTTCATCCGTGTTGACCTTTGTTACTATCAATTTCTCAGCGTAATCCTTTGCAAATTTCTCCAAAGTAGGAGCAACCATACGGCATGGTCCGCACCATGGTGCCCAAAAATCCACTATGACAGGTAAAGAGGACTCTAATACAGTTTTTTCAAATGCTGCATCGGTTACATTAATTGGTTCACTAATCATTCTTAATCTCCTTAATTATAATAACTCGTCGGTAGTATACCTTAATCTTGGAAATCTTTTTATAAACCTTATATAAGGTTTGACTGCTTTGATTACCACCCAAATCGATCGATAACGTGCGGACCCAACACCAGTACGCCAACAATAACCGCAATGAAAGCCGCAATCAACACAGCTGCGGCACCCACATCTTTGCCGACTTTTGCAAGCGGATGTTTTTCTGGGCTAGCGATGTCCACGATAATTTCCAATGCCGTATTTAAAAATTCAGCAATCCAGACGGAACCGATGACCAATAAGATTAATGTCCATTCCTGACGGTTAATTTCCAGCCAAATGCTGACTATCACGGTAATAACTGTCGCAGCAAGATGTACCCAAGCATTTTGCTGGGTTTTCAAAACATATACCAATCCTCTGTAAGCATACTGGAATGAATCTTTGCGTGTCTTGAGAAATTGAGTTAGTAGCTGGGTAGTTTTCATTTTTGACCATTCTCTAAAACGGAATAGGCAACTCCTATTGCACCAGGTCCGCTGTGGGACGCGAGCAAACAACCTACGTTGTTGATTAGTAAATTCATTGAGCTTTTACTGCTCTTCAGTCTTTGATATAGATAATTCGCCTCGTATTCCTGGTCAAGGTGCGTAATGATTACGGGATCTGTGGAATCTTCAGGTAAATCGTTGAGAAGGGCTTGTGCTAAGATGTTCAATAACTTTTTCCGGTTTCCACGGCTTCGCAAGCGCACGCCAAGATTGCCATCTCTTTGAACAAAAAGCAACGGACGGATTTGAAGCAGTCCGCCTAACCATTTCTCTACAGCAGAAATTCTGCCTCCCCTTCTGATAAATTCCAAATTCTCGAGCAATATCAGACCCCGACCTTGCTTTATGTCCATTTCCAACTTGTGAAGAATTGCGCTTATGTCCATCCCTGATTTTTTATAACCAGCAGCTTTAAGAACTAATTGTCCTATTCCAGTGGAAATGCTTTTGGAGTCGAAGATATGCAAATCTGGGTCATCAAGTTCGCGCGCAGCAAGTTTCGCGTGATCGAAAGCTGAAGAAAGAGCTGAAGAGACACCTATAAATATTTTTGTTCCTTTTCGGTTAAAAAAGGTTTTATATTCCTCGATTGAGGGTGCTGAGGTGATTGGATATACACCGGTTTCGCTTACTGCCTTAAAAATGTCTGCAGGCGTAATATTTTCATTATCTTTGTAGGAGTGACCGTTAATATGGATGGTCATTGGCAGCACTTCAATTTCATGCGTGCGAATTTGCTCTGGTGAAAGGTCAGCGGCGCTTTCGGTCAGGATGTGAATTGTCATTGAGACAAATATAACCGAAATCTTTTATTTTTGATAAGAAAATCGGATAGAAAATGGCTTGCAGAAACTGCAATTCTTAGGATAGAATAGAAATCGTTCGCGGGTGTAGCCAAGTGGTAAGGCAGTAGCTTCCCAAGCTACCATTCGTGGGTTCGAATCCCATCACCCGCTTTTTAGTTTAAGGTCTAAACCGCAACAATGTATAAATTCCAAATTTGCAATGATAAAAATGATGTCCAATCAAAGATCAATACCACTCAGCTAATAGGGGTTGTAAGTAGTTTTAGATTTTCTTCAATCGGCATGTAAATGTTTGCTCTGTCCAATCTGTGTAATTATCACTGCAATTACAACGATAAAACTGCCCAATAATTCTCTTTCCGACATGCGTTCCTGTAATATCAAAGCACCAAACAAACCTGCAAACACTGATTCCATACCCATAATAATAGCTGCTATGCTTGGATTTGTTCCTCTCTGACCAATTATTTGGAGGGTGAACGCTACACCAATGACCACGACTCCAGAATAAAGGATAGGTCCAGCGCTTGTGATAAGCGAAGATATTGAGGGTTTTTCGAACAAATAAGCCGCTATTGTGGATAGCAAGCCAGCAACAAGGAACTGAATAAACGACAATTCAAAACCATCAACTTTAGGTGAATAATGGTCTACTGCCAATATGTGAAAAGCCCAAAAAACAGTCCCGCAAAGAACCAGTAGGTCCCCCTTGGAAACCATAAATTTACTGTCTATGGATAACAAATAAAGGCCCGTCAATGCCAACAGCACCGCAATGCCTATCCAATGGTTAATCTTCTTGTGGGCGAACAAACCAAACAGAGGTACAAGGATGATATAAAGCGCGGTAATAAAGCCAGCTTTACCTGCGCTAGTAAATACTAATCCAGCTTGTTGGAAGGATAAACCAAGAAAAAGAGCCAAACCACAAATACATCCACCTACCCATAAGGATTTATCACTAATTCTTTTTGTGTATTGCGGCGATCTTGTTCTGAATATAGCCAGTAACGGAAGCAAGGAAATTGTTCCAATAATACATCGGGCACCACTGAAAGTGAATGGCCCGACATAGGTCATGCCTATTTTCTGGGCAATGAATGCGCTCCCCCAGATCATAGCAGTAACAAGCAATAACAACTCACCCTTAACGGATCTTGGTTTATTCATTATTCTCGATGACCCGCCCATACATCATAAGCAGGCTTAGGCACTATTTTTTAATATCAAATTTTGAAAGCGGTATTTTTTAGAATTAGATCAATTTTTTCTGGTATACACGATGGTTTTTATAGAATTTGCAGCCCAGATTTGCAAGGTCTTTCCGCATCTGTTCAGCCGTCTCAGCCACCTGGGTGAGTTCACCGTGATCGTACTGCTGCGTTTGATGTAGTGCTTTGATAAGGATGTCGTAGATCAGAGCATTTCCACCAAATCCTTGCGCTTCAGGCAAAATTCCTATGCCATTAAAATCGATCCAATTAGTTTTCTTAATTTCCCGTAATAACCGCATTAGTTCTATCGGTCCAAGTTTGCCCTTGTTCTTTTGCATAGCAGCAGAGACATCAGGAAATGGAAGCATAAAACCGACCACTTCACCATTTTTTGTGATCATTTTTATTAATTCAACGCTAACAAGCATGAGTGCGTTTCCCACAACGAAATCGATTTCGCGCTCAGTCAAAGGGTAATACTCCCAATTCTTGACAAAAGAACCGTTGTAGGCTGCGCGCAGTTGCGGAACCCACTTTTTTAGCTCTGCTTTATTCTTAAAAGCCTTTATTTGCAGGGTTCCCCTTTTCTGGGCAATCCGAGACGCTTTTTCTACTTTTTCAGGCAATGGAATTACTTTTGGCTGCACATAACTGGAAACAAAATCTACCGCCTTGGTAAAACCATAATTCTCTACCAGATTACGATAATATGGGTAGTTGTAATTCATCATGTTCATCATCTGGCGGTGTTCAAATCCCTCTATTTGTATGCCGTATCCGTCTAAGGGTCCGAAACCTTTAGGACCTACGAGATGATCTAATCCCCGCTCAAGCGCCCATCCAGATACCGTATCAAATAAAGCATTTGCAACTTCCTGATCGTTAATGCTGTCAAACAGGTAAAACTCAGCATCTTTAGTATTGTGGTATTTGTTAAATGCTCTGTTTTCCAAGGCAGCAATTCTTCCCACGTCTTTTCCATCTTTTACTGCCAAAAAGAAATCCGCATCGGAGTGTTCATAGTAAGGATGCTTTTTACGGTTCATCATGTTAAATATGTCGCTGCGGAAAGGCGGCACCCATTGGGGACAATTCTCATAAAGATCGTAGTGGAGTTGAACAAAACGTTTTTGAAGCTCTTTGTTTGTTACAGGAATAATTTGAAACATGAGGGTTTTCCTTTCAATAATGGCAATAAACCAAGGTATTATAAGACACTTTGTTAAAGAATTTAAAATGAATTTGAAATAATGAGAAAGCGGAAGAAAACCTGAATAAATGAAAAATTTATTTTTGGTGTGTGATTTCAGGTTTTTTCTCGCATTGATCATTTCATTTCTGCTTTCTAGGTAAGTATCCAACAGATGTGAAGTGCGAAAACTTATGACCAGTTGTGCAATATGGGCTTGACTAATTTCCTGTTCAACATAAAATCAGGGAAAGTTAACAAAAAAATACTGTGAAGAGAACTAGTATCTGCTGACCTGGTGGCTCAGAGAGCAGGAATAAGGTGTGAACCTGCCCATGCAACAGCAGTGAATGGATCTCAGAGTAGCCGGGCGAACACTGCGGTCAGTAGCCTGAGCCGGAGTTGCCACCGTTATCAGGGTAAAGAGTATCGCATTGATTGCTGTACTCGTAAAAAGTGAGGCTGGCTTTTCCGTTGTGTTATTCACCGGAAATTTATTTTGCCAGGCTAAATTGGGTGGCACCGCGGACTATGAACTAATCCGTCCCTACATGGGATGGATTTTTTATTAATTCAAAAAAACATCCCCATAAAAATTGATCGATTAGGAGATATCAGAAATTAAATTTTTTTGTTATCAACTTAAATTAAATGATTAGATATTAATAAACGAGGAGAAGCAATCATGCCAAGTCAAACCAAAATACGTTTTGAATTACCCGAAACAGATATTCCACACTACTGGTACAACATATACGCTGATAGTCCTGTTGAACCACCACCCGCATTTCATCCGGAGAGTAAGGCTCCCCTTACCCCAGACGATTTGCTGAAGCTTTTTCCTGTGCCGCTCATCGAACAGGAAATGACTACCGATCGTTACATTCCCATTCCAGAAGAAGTGAGGGAGGCTTACAAACTTTACCGACCCACACCACTGATCCGGGCAACCAGGTTGGAGAAAACGCTGAAAACGCCTGCCCATATTTATTTTAAGTATGAAGGTGCTTCACCTGCTGGAAGTCATAAATTAAACTCTGCGATACCCCAGGCGTATTTCAACAAAATCAGCGGTACCAAATCCATGACCACAGAAACCGGAGCTGGTCAATGGGGTTCTGCATTGGCTATGGCTGGCCAGATGTTTGATATTGATGTAGAAGTGTATATGGTCAATTCTTCCTATCAATCTAAACCCTACCGCAGAATTATCATGCAGACCTATGGAGCACAAATTTACCCGAGCCCATCGGATAGAACAAGTATCGGCAGGTCTTATCTTCAACAAAATCCGAATCACACTGGCTCGCTTGGCATTGCTATTTCTGAAGCCGTAGAGGTGGCAGCTCAATCGGGAGGAAAGAAAAAATATGGATTGGGGTCCGTTCTAAATCACGTACTGCTGCACCAGACTGTTATCGGTGAGGAATCCCTCAAGCAAATGGAAATGGCAGGGGAATACCCGGATGTGATTATCGGTTGTGTTGGCGGTGGCTCTAACTTTGCTGGAATAGCACTTCCTTTTCTGCGGGCAAATCTACGGGATGGACAACACACACGATTTCTGGCAGTTGAGCCAACCTCAACACCAAGCCTTACAAAAGGAGTGTTCGGTTTCGACTATGGAGATTCTGCTGGCATAGTGCCCATATTAAAGATGTACACCCTCGGAAGCGACTTTATACCCGATCCTATTCATGCTGGTGGACTGCGTTATCACGGAATGGCACCCATTATCAGCGGTCTTTTCAACACCGGTCTCATAGATGCTATCGCTGTCGGGCAGCGGGACGTATTTGCAGCTGCTGTCAAATTTGCGCAGACAGAGGGCATTTTACCGGCGCCAGAATCTGCTCACGCTATTCTGGCTGCCATTCAGCAGGCTGAGGATGCAAAGGAAAAGGGCGAAAAAAGGGTAATCCTTTTCAATCTTTCGGGGCACGGATTCTTAGATCTGTCTGCTTACGACCAATATCTGCACAACGGGATGATCGATGGGTCGGTTGGGGACGCACAACTCGAGAGCCTTCGAGAACGTTTGCCTCGGGTAAAAATGTAATTAAGTCACTGTGATAAAGCCAAAAAGGTTTGGTCATGATCATGTTTCATTAAAGAAATAAGATCCATTCTGACACTTAATATTTTGAGTTTGCCTGGCACTTTGCTTGTAATTGAGTGTGATGTTTATTTCCTTACAAGATCGATCCAGATTCATGAAATTGGCTCTTAAAACACCCGGTTTCGCTACGTTGTTTGTTCGTTGAACTTGCAGCAAAACTCGGCATGTTATATAATCTGCCAGTTGTACTTATAGATAACAGTGAGGAAGAAACAATGATTGATGTTAATGAATTGCGCAAAGGTGTCACATTCCAGGAAGATGGTGACCTTTATAAGGTTCTCGATTACACCCACAACAAACCTGGACGTGGCAGCGCGACGATTAGAATTAAAGCGCGCAATTTGCGTAAAGGGAATACCCTTGAAATGACCTTTATCTCAGGCGATCGTGTTCAGGATATCCGCCTGGACTATCACAACGTTCAATATCTTTACCGTGACGATAACTTCTTTTACTTCATGGATATGCAGACTTTTGAGCAGCCAGCTGTTCCAGCAGAACTGGTAGGAGATTATGAAGGTTACCTACTCCCTGAAATGGAAGTGAAACTGACCTACTTCGGAGAAGAACCATTGGACATTGAGTTGCCTACAAGTGTAGATCTGAATGTTATATCAGCAGAGGCATCAGCACGAGGTAATACAGCGACGGGCGTCACAAAACAGGTTATTACAGAAACTGGTTTAAAGGTTCAGGTTCCCTCATTTGTGGACGAGGGCGATACCATCCGCGTGGATACCAGAACCGGCAACTACGTAACCAGAGTTTAAGAGAACCTTCAGTAATCACCATTATGAAGACACCTTACGGCAAGGAGTGCAAATTTTTCTATGGCGACTACTACAGAGGTAGAAACATGGAAGAATGCCGGCTTCTTAGCGCTCCAAGCGGCAACGAAAGTTGGAAACCGGAACTATGCAAGGATTGTCCCGTACCAGGCATTTTGTCCAACAATGCTTGCCCAAACATGGTTCTTTCCGGAAAGATCAGCCGTCGCTTTCTTAAGAGGGTGGTAAAGGTAAGTGCCTACTGCACCAAGGTCCATGCCGAAGTAAAAGACCCAAATACTGGTTGTGGTTCCTGTCACGAAAGCATACTCTGAATCGGCAAGACGTAAGAATTATTAATTACTTATTAGAAATCCTTTAAGGAATTAGATACCAAGATTAAAAAGCAGGTGAATTGGTATAATTCCAATAAGGTATATGCGAATATACCTAACCTGGAGGCTCTTTGTGAATGCAAGAAATCAAACTTATCTAATATATATCATGTTGTTCCTGGCGATCATCACGATGGTTTTCTTTAACTACCAGCAGCAGTCGATGGAGAATCGGGATATTCCCATTAACCAATTAGCTGCAGATATTGAGGCAAGAAAAGTCTCTAAAGTAATCGCTGAAGAAGACGACCTGACAATTACATATAAAAACCTGGAAGTAAAGAAATCTTCAATGGATCCCAAATCTGGTCTGGCTGAACAACTTGTACAACTTGGTGTCAGCAAAGAGGCGATGCAAGATCCAGAACTCAGCATTGAGATCGCCCTACCTGGTGCTTGGGTCGGGATAATCAACGCATTGGGTTACATATTACCCTTCATCGTTATGGGTGTGATATTTTGGTTTTTTATGAGGCAGGCGCAAGGCTCTAACAACGCGGCCATGTCTTTCAGTAAATCACGCGCGCGGATGCTCTCTGGCGAACACCCGACAGTTACATTCCAGGATGTTGCTGGTGTGGACGAAGCCAAAGAAGAACTTCAGGAAGTTGTAGAATTCCTGAAGGAACCCCAAAAATTCATTTCTCTCGGTGCTCGTATCCCCAAAGGTGTCTTGTTGGTAGGCTCACCAGGCACAGGCAAAACACTGATGGCAAAAGCGGTTTCAGGAGAAGCCGGCGTTCCATTCTTTTCAATTTCTGGCTCAGAATTTGTAGAAATGTTTGTTGGGGTTGGTGCCAGCCGAGTACGCGATTTGTTTGACCAAGCCAAGAAACACTCCCCTTGTATTGTTTTCGTCGATGAAATCGATGCGGTAGGCCGACATCGCGGTGCTGGCTTGGGTGGGAGCCACGATGAGCGGGAACAAACTTTAAATCAATTGCTTGTTGAAATGGATGGTTTTGACACCGATACCAATGTCATTATTATGGCTGCAACCAACCGTCCCGATATCCTCGATCCCGCATTACTCCGTCCTGGAAGGTTTGATCGGCGCGTAATGCTGGACAGACCGGACATGAACGGCCGCAAGGAAATCTTAAAAGTCCACGTCAAAGGCAAACCGCTTTCTCCCTCAGTGGATCTCGAGACACTTGCGCGGGCAACACCTGGATTTGTCGGAGCAGACCTTGAAAACCTGGTCAACGAAGCTGCGATCCTCGCTGCGAGAAGGAACAAAACTGTTATAGAGCAGCCAGAATTTGAAGAAGCAATCGAACGTGTAATTGCTGGCCCAGAGCGAAAGAGCCGATTAATTAATCCAGCAGAAAAGAAAATCATCGCATACCACGAAGCAGGTCATGCCGTGGTCATCAATGTGCTTCCGGAAGGTGACCCTGTTCAAAAGGTTTCCATCATTTCCAGGGGCATGGCAGGTGGCTTTACGATGTCCCTACCCATCGAAGACAGAGTGTTGGATTCACGTAAAAAACTAATAGCCACCATGGTGGGCATGCTTGGCGGTCGCGCTGCTGAGGAAATCATATTTGACGACATCACCTCCGGTGCTTCAAGCGATATAGAAAGTGTCACAAAATTGGCGAGGCGCATGGTAACAAGGCTGGGCATGAGTGAGGAACTTGGGCCAATGGTTTACGGCCAAAAAGAAGAACTCGTGTTTCTCGGCAGGGAAATCTCTGAGCAGAGAGATTATTCAGAGATGGTTGCCCAAAAGATCGACGAGGAAGTGCGCGAAATTGTCAAAAATGCTTACAAACAGGCAAAGGACATTTTGACTGCTTACAAAGATAATTTAGTTGAAGTTGCTGAAAAGCTGCTTGAAGTTGAGACCCTGTCGAGGGAGCAGTTTGAAGCGATCTTCCCTCCTCCTGTTGAGAAAACGCAAGGAATTCCTGCGCTTCAGGAACCCGCCTGATCGAAAAAATATCTTTTTACAAGACCCAGTATTTGATCTTCATTTGCTGGGTCTTGTGCATTAAGCCAGTAAATGCCTGGATCGGTAGGCTTGAACCAATTTGCTTGATGGCGGACAAACACCCTGGTATTGTGTTTGATTTGCGCGATAGCCTCTTCCAGAGTGATTGCTCCACGAAGAAATTGAATTATCTCTGTGTAACCAATAACGCCGATTTTCAATAGCTGGTCGGTAAACCCTGCTTGCATTAATTCTGCAACCTCTTCAATGAGCCCATTGGTAATCATTGCTTCAATGCGTTCATCAATCCTTGCATAAAGTGCATCTCTATCCCAGCTAAGCCCTACTGTGAGGATGTTATAAGGCGTTGGGGAAGATCTTCGCTGCTCCGAAAAGTGTCTGCCTGTTGTTAATATTACTTCTAAAGCCCTGACAGTCCGCCTTTTATTTCGGAAATCGATCAGCTTTGCGGCTTCTGGGTCAATCAGAGCCAATTTCTGGTGCAGTGCGTCAAAACCTTTTTCCTGTCCCCAATGTTCAAGAGCTATGCGCATCCGTACATCCGGTTTTTTTGCCGGAATTTGCCAGTTCTCACGAATAGCACGAATATATTGGCCAGTTCCACCAGCAAGAATGGGTAAATTTCCTCTTTCGTTTATTTGAAGAATTAGATTATGAACAACTTTCAAGTATTTACCAAGGCTCCAGGGATTAGATAAGTCTGTCTCATTAATTAGGTGATGTGGAACTACATCCAATTCTGAGGCAGTTGGTTTATCTGTGCCAATATTGAGTTCTTGAAAGAGGTAACGGGAATCTGCTGAGATAATTTCAGCTTTGAGCCGCCTTGCTGTTTGAATGGCGATCTTTGATTTTCCTGAACCTGTAGGCCCAACGATTATTAACAGTTTTGGCTTAGCATTTCCGCTCACAATGCTTCTCCACCGATGTTCTGGAAGTGTAAAATTTGTGGATTTTCGCTGTTTAAAAGCCCTTCCACTATAAGTAAGTCCAATTGCCATTCATCATAACTAAATTCAGGTCTTTCTTGAAAAAACTGTTCAATACAACTGACAAGCGCGCGCAGCTTTCTTTTGTTAATCGCATGTTCTCCCTGCCAGTTACTGCCATTTGAACGGGTTTTTACTTCTACAAAAACCAATTCTTTTTCTCTTCTGAGAATTAGGTCCAGTTCTCCATATCTCGTGTAGTAATTTTGAAACAACATACTGAAACCCTGAGCTTCGAAGTATTTCTGGGCTTTGTTTTCTCCCCACTTACCGAGTGTTTTTGGGTAACCGCTACTTTTTTTAGTCATGCAGACTTTAGTATAAACGTTTTCGTTGTAGTTTTTCAAAGACTCTGCCAGTTAAATTTAAATCAAGTAATTTAAGATAAAATTGGTAAATTAAACATGTGAGGAAAAATTATGGCAGTTGCTGAAATAGTTACTATTGGAACTGAATTGTTACTTGGGGAGATACAGGATACTAATTCCAAATACATTGCGCGTGTGCTTCGTGATATTGGTGTCGACATATACCGCCTCACAACAATCGGCGACAATGTCCATCGCATAACGGCTACTTTACAAGAAGCGCTTATGCGGGCAGATATTGTTATTACAACTGGAGGGTTAGGTCCGACAGTTGACGATCCTACCCGCCAGGCAGTTGCAGATGTATTTAATGTCCCATTGGTTTACCATCCAGAACTATGGGAAGAAATCAATAGCCGTTTCAGACGATATAATCGCACTCCAAGCGAAAACAATAAACGCCAGGCCTTCATACCTGCTGATAGTATTGCCATTACCAATGAAGTGGGTACTGCGCCTGCTTTTGCATTTGAGTTGGGAACAAAAACAGTAATTTCTCTCCCTGGCGTTCCCCGCGAGATGGAACACCTGATGCAGAACCATGTCCTTTCTTACCTGAAGAACCGCTACAAACTTGAGGAAACCATCATTAAAGCCTGGGTAATCCACACAATCTCCAAAGGGGAATCCAGTATAGACGAAATGATCGGAGAGTTAGAGACCTTAAATAACCCAACCGTCGGCTTGCTTGCTCATCCAGGTCAAACTGATATTCGCGTTACTGCCAAAGCTTCATCCAGTGCAGAAGCTGAATCAATGATGCAGCCTGTACTAACTGAAATACGAAGCAAGTTAGGCAAGTATGTATATGGAGAAAACGAAACAACAATTCAGGATGCTGTAGCAAATTTAATTTTTGAAAAGAATGTGAAGGTGACAATTATCGAAATTGGAACAGATGGCGAAATGTTGACTAAACTGAAAGCACTTGCACCTGACCACATTACTGGTGAATCAATGAATGTCAGCATTTCTAACGACACCTTAAAAACCCTGATGAACGAATACCAAACTGAAAAAGGCTCAGACATGGTGCTTGGAGCTCGCTTAAGGTCGGGAATAGAAAAGCAAGAGCTGTTGCTGATCCTCAAGCATGGCAATACAACATTTGAAGGTGAAAGATCCTACGGCGGTCCGCAAGGAGATTCCCAGTTATGGGCATTTAACTCTGGATTGGATTTCATCAGAAGGCACCTATTGGAATAACAAAAAAGGAGATTTATGGAACAGGCTACCCAAATACTTAAGAACGCCATCGTTCTAACCATGGACGAAGCATATGATATTTATGAACCTGGCGCAATAGCAATAAATGGGGATACGATTCTTGCAGTTGGATTGGAAGATAGTATCCTCAATCAATATACCAGCGATAACATAGTCAACTGCCAGGGTAAGATTCTTATGCCTGGCCTGGTTAATACACACACGCACGTTCCTATGACTCTATTGCGGGGATTGGCAGATGACTTGCGCCTCGATGTCTGGCTGATGGGTTACATGATGCCAGTAGAACGCGAATTCGTAACCCCAGAATTTGTACGTCTTGGAACAAAGCTCGGTTGTGCAGAAATGATTCGCTCCGGTGTCACTTGTTTTGCAGACATGTATTACTTCGAGGATACCATCGCAGAAACCACTGCAGTAATCGGTATGCGAGCACTCGTTGGCCAATCCGTAATGAAATTTCCAGCACCGGACGCCCCTTCCTACGAAGTCTCTCTTGCTCTCGCAGAAGAACTTATTAAGAAGTGGAAAGGACACCCTCTGATCGTTCCGACAATTGCCCCGCATGCTGTCTATACCTGCCCACCTGAGATTCTCACTGCAGTAAGTGACATGGCAAAGAAGTATGATGTCCCGGTACAATTTCATGTATCAGAAACCGAAAACGAAGTTGAAACACTCCGAGCAGAACAGGGCATGCCCGTTGTTCCTTACATTCGAAAATTTGGAATGCTTGAAACAAAGCTTATTGCTGCACATTGTGTCTACGTTGATGAGGGAGAAATCCGTTCGATGGAACACGCTGGTGTTGGCATCGCCCATAACCCTTCATCAAACCTGAAATTAGCATCGGGATTTGCCCCCATTCAGCGTATGCTCGAATTAAATGCTAACGTTGGGATTGGCACAGATGGTCCGGCGTCAAATAATGACTTGGACATGATTGAAGAAATTAGATTGGCGAGCCTGGTAGCGAAAGCATATTCAGGCGATCCAACTGCCGTACCAGCAAAACAGGCGCTCGCTATGGCGACGCTAATCGGTGCAAAAGCCCTTCACATCGATGACATTACCGGAAGTTTAGAGCCTGGAAAACGTGCCGATCTGATCTTGATTGACATATCCCCATTGCATAATACCCCGCGTTTCCGCAGAATTCAGGATAATATTTATGCACAGGTCGTTTATGCTTCTAAAGCATCAGACATATCCGACGTTATGGTTAATGGGCAGTGGTTGATGCGGGGTTGGGAACTTACAACCATTAATGAAGCGGAATTGGGAGAACAAAGCGCCCAGGTGGCATCGGAAATCGATAAATTCTTGAAAGACAGAGAACAATCGGTGCTCTCCAAATTGATAGCCATTGGCGGAGCGATGGAACAGGAGAGCTTTGAAGTACAAGCTAAAGTTAAAGTTGACGACCTCGCACCGTTTGTACAAGCTTTGGAAAAAAATGGCTTCGAAGTTGTTCGTAAACGTCACTACCACGAGTATGACACCTATTATTCCTATGATGACCCAAGTGAAGGCAGACTGCGTTACCGCGAAGACGAGTTCCTTGATTCAAATGGTTCAGTGACAAATGTTCGGTATCGTCTGACATTGATTGGAGAGGCAGAAGAAACTATAGGATTTAATGGACGGGACATTATGCTCTCCCGAAGTCGTTTCCTGGCACCTGCAACCCACAGCTTGAGATTTTACAACGAATACTTTAATCCTGCTACAGTCTTTGAAATCGAAAAAAATCGTCTTCGTTATCTCGTCAAGTTTGAAAATACAGAATTCTTTATTAATCTGGACCACATCCTTAAACCTGAATTGGGCAATTATGTGGAAATTAAGAGCCGTACATGGAGTCAGCAAGATGCACAGGCAAAAGCGAAAATCATGCAGAAATTGCTCGAACAGTTAGGACTTGCAGGTATGCCGCTCGAAGAAAAAGATTACTTTCATTTAGTGAAAGAAACAATAAATTAATCATTCAGAGGAGCAAAAAATGGCTGAAAAAGATAAGATACATGTTCTTTTTGCAGGAGCAGAAGCAGAGCCCCTCGCAAAAGTAGGCGGTTTAGGTGATGTAACTGGGGCTTTACCAAAGGCAATTACTGAAATTGCCCCCGATCGAGTAGAAATCAGGATAATGCTCCCGTACCATGCAGTCATAAAACAGAAAAATATCCCTGTTGCCTTATTAGGTTCATTTACGATTCTTACAACAACGGATTCTGTCGATTGTGACGTATATGTCGGCAAGCTCGGAGACCTTACCCTCTACTTACTGGACAACGACCAGATTAATCACAATGCTCCGGTTTATCACGGAGATGCTGTGCTGGACGGAAGGAAGTACGCTTCTTTTTCCGTAGCTGTGCTTGAAGCAATTAAGTACATAGGGTGGCGTGTCGACATTCTACACGCCAATGATTGGCATACAGCACTATCCGTTTATGCTTTAAAAACACTTTATAAGAATGATCCTTTCTTTCTCAATACAAAAACCGTACTTTCAGTCCACAATTTACCCTATAACGGTTACGGCGCTGAAACTGCGATGACAGATTACGGTTTTTCTCCCAACAATGATCCAGACTTACCTGATTGGTCGCGCCTGACACCCCTTCCGGTTGGATTAGCTGCTGCCGACCGTGTATTAGCAGTCTCCCCAGGTTATGCCCAGGAAATTTTTACTCCTGAATTTGGATGTGGTTTGGACGGATATCTAAATGCGAACAAAGAAAAAGTGTCTGGCATATTAAATGGTATCGATATGAATATTTGGAATCCAGAGACCGATCCGTTAATCTATCAGAACTTTTCTGCAGCCGAACCTGAGAAAAAGATCCAAAATAAACTTGCACTACAAAAAGAATATAGCCTTGAATTAAACCCGGATATACCTTTATTAACAGTAGTCAGCAGGCTGGATTATCAAAAAGGTCTGGGGTTAATCTTTGATGGGCTTGAAAAGATACTTGATAAACCATGGCAATTGGCACTTCTTGGTACTGGAGCAGCAGATCTTGAGCAGCGAGCAAAAGACTTAGCGGCAAAATTCCCGCGCAAAGTATCAGCAATAATCAAGTATGACAATGCAATAGCCCATAAACTATACGCAAGTGGCGATATATTTTTGATGCCCTCATTCTACGAGCCTTGCGGTCTTTCACAAATGATCGCTATGCGCTATGGCAACATCCCGGTAGCTCGGGCTACAGGTGGGCTTCGGGATAGCATTCAGGATTTTCACATTGATCCAGATAATGCTACTGGTTTCTTGTTCAACGAAAAGACACCGGCAGGATTAATTCGCGCATTAGATGACGCCATGCATACTTTTACCAATAAATTGGTTTGGAACCAAATTCAGCAAAACGCAATGCACATGGACTTTTCATGGGCTAAATCTGCAAAAATATACTTCAACAATTATCTCGAATTGTTGAGATTAAAAACTGAATAGGAGCAATGTATGGACTACGAACGAAATTCTGGAATCTTGTTACACCCCACCAGTTTTCCTGGTCCTGACGGTATAGGGGATCTCGGGCCAGAAGCCTTTCGCTGGATTGATTTTCTCAAAGGCAGCGGCACCACACTTTGGCAGGTACTTCCGCTTGGCCCTACTGGATATGGGGATTCTCCCTATCAATGTTTCTCTGCATTTGCTGGGAATCCATATCTCGTGAGTTCCGTATTGTTGTTGCAGGACGGACTTCTTGAATTGGATGATCTCTTAGACCGACCGATATTCCCAACTGAAAAGGTGGATTTTGGCCCTGCAATCATTTGGAAAACAACCCTGCTTGATAGGGCTTACCAAAGATATCTCTTAAATCGACCTGATGCGATTATGCGGAGTTTTCAACAATTTTGTGCAGAAAACGTCATGTGGTTGGATGATTACAGTCTTTTTATGGCAATCAAGGAAAGTCAGTTTGGAGCTCCATGGAATCTATGGCCGGATGAATTGAAATACCGCAAGAGTAAAGCATTGTCTGACTATGTATTGCAGAATGAAGAAAAAATCAAGAAACATAAATTCAATCAATTTTTATTTTTCAAACAGTGGGATGCACTACACAGGTATGCCAATGATAACGGCATAAAAATCATCGGCGACATCCCATTCGTAGTAGCCCTCGACAGTGCTGATGTATGGGCAAATCCGAACTTATTCTTGATGGACTCCGACTTGAATCCAACCGTTGTAGCCGGCGTTCCACCCGATTATTTCTCTGAGTTCGGTCAGCTTTGGGGAAACCCTCTTTATGACTGGCAAGTGCATAAGG
>CAYVWM010000011.1:0-31683 GCA_964455505.1 uncultured Anaerolineaceae bacterium | reverse complement strand
AGGGCCCATAGCGCACGCAGTCCCCTCACCGGGGAATTGGGAGCGCCGTGGGATACAATAAGAATAACCGAGGGCCCATAGCGCAGTTGGGAGCGCGTCTCAATGGCATTGAGAAGGCCGGGGGTTCGAATCCCCCTGGGTCCACTGCATAAAGCGCCTTTTCAGGCGCTTTATTGCTTAATTTATCTGCTATTGTATTGACCATCCGTCCTTCCCATTAATTGTGATAAAATTCAGCCAATAAACACCATGGCAGGAGTATTAAGCCATCCGCCAGAGAGCCGGAAGAAAGGATGAAATTCCAGCAAGTGCAGCGGAGCACAAAAGGCCCAACTCGCCTGTTTTCTCCACAAGAGAGGTGGCAGCAGTGAACCAAGTAGCTGCTGACGGTGATGCCCGTTAGCGCAGCCTTGAGCGCCCGAACATCTGTCGGGAAGCAGGGTGGTACCGCGAAATTACTTCGTCCCTGTATCGAGGGATTTTTTATTTAACAGGAGAAAAACCATGATTGATCCAACCAGTATTCCGCAGTATAAACCTGAGGAAATTGAACCCAAGTGGCAAACCCGCTGGGAAACCGACCGCCTGTATCAACCGGAGCGCGATCCGAACAAGACCAAGTTTTATGCTCTCACGATGCTGCCCTATCCTTCAGGCGATCTCCATATCGGGCATTGGTACGCCATGACCCCTTCGGATGCGCGCGCCCGCTTTAAACGCATGCAAGGGTACAATGTGTTTTTCCCCATCGGTTTCGATGCCTTTGGCCTGCCCGCAGAAAACGCAGCCATAAAACGCAAAATTCACCCCAAAACCTGGACCTATGCCAATATCGACAATATGCGCAGGCAGTTGCATACGATGGGTAATATGTTCGATTGGCGCAGTGAAGCGATCAGTTCTGACCCCAAGTATTACCGCTGGACGCAGTGGTATTTTGAGCAGTTTTACAAAAACGATCTGGCTTACCAAAAAGAAGCGCCGGTGGATTTTTGCCCAACCTGCAACACCACCCTGGCCAGAGAACAGGTTCAGGGGGAAGACCGTCACTGTGAACGCTGCGAGACGCCCGTCATTAAGAAGAATCTGAAACAGTGGTTCTTCCGTATTACCAACTATGCAGATGAACTGCTCGACTTTTCCACCATCGATTGGCCTGAAAATATCAAGACGCTGCAGACCAACTGGATAGGCAAATCTAAAGGAGCGGCCGTAACCTTTACAGCAGAAACCGGGGACCCCATTGAAGTCTTTACCACCCGCCCCGACACGCTCTGGGGAGCCACCTTCATGGTTCTGGCACCGGAACACCCCCTGGTGGACAAACTGACCACGCCGGAACAAACAGAGGTCGTCAAAGCTTACCAGGAGCAGGCAAAGCGCCAATCCGACATCCAGCGCGAGGCAACCGACCGTACAAAAACGGGTGTATTTACCGGTGCTTTTGCCATTAATCCGGTGAACGATGAGCGCATTCCAATCTGGACAGCGGATTACGTTCTGATGGGCTATGGAACCGGCGCCATCATGGGCGTTCCGGCACACGACCAGCGCGACTTCGAATTTGCCCGCCAGTTCAACCTGCCGGTCCGCGTGGTTATCCAGCCGGAAGACATCGAACCTTTCGCTGCTGAGGACATGGAAGTTGCCGTGGCAGCCCATGGAACTATGATTAATTCTGGTCCGCTAACCGGTACGCCGGAAAAAGATTCCATAGAAGCGGCTGTTCGCTATATCGAGTCCAAAGGCGTGGGCAAAGGCGCAGTAACCTATCGCTTGCATGATTGGCTCATCTCGCGCCAACGCTATTGGGGCGCTCCCATTCCCATCATTTACTGCCCAAAATGTGGAACGGTACCGGTGCCCGACGAGCAACTGCCCGTGCTGCTGCCGGAGGATGTGGAATGGCTGCCCACTGGTGAAAGCCCGCTCAAGCTGCATCCCACCTGGCGCTTTACCACCTGCCCGGTTTGCGGCGGTCCGGCTGAACGCGAAACGGACACCATGGACACTTTCATGTGTTCCAGCTGGTATTTCCAACGTTATCTCAGCCCGGATTACGCGGAATATCCTTTTGATCCCGAGCAGTACCGCTACTGGATGCCAGTAGACGTGTATACAGGCGGCAGCGAACATGCCACCATGCACCTGATCTACGTGCGCTTTTTCCACAAGGCCTGCCGGGATTGCGGCATTACCGCAGGGCCCGAACCCATGCTGAAGTTGCGTAACCAGGGCATGGTTTTGGGGGAGGACGGCGAAAAAATGTCCAAAAGCCGCGGTAATGTCATTGCCCCGGATGACCTGGTAGCACGTTACGGAGCCGATACCGTACGTTCTTACTTGATATTTTTCTCTCGGTGGGAGATTGGGGGGCCCTGGAACAGCAGCGGCATCGAGGGTAACGCCCGCTGGCTGCGCCGAGTATGGGCTACCTTTTTGGAACCCTCCCAGGGCAAAGCCGATGAGACCACTCTGCGGTCATTACGCCGCAAGACGCACCAAACCTTGCGCACCATCACCTATGACTATGAAAACTTTGAGTTCAATACCATTGTTTCCAGTCTGATGGAACTCTTGAACGAAATGAGCAAGGCAAAGAACACAGGCGCATTCGGCAGCGTGGAATGGGATGAAGCAGTGGATATTTACCTGCGCATGCTGGCGCCGGTCTGCCCACACATCTCGGAGGAAATATGGGAACGCCTGGGAAAACCTTACTCGGTTCACCAGCAGCCCTGGCCAGCCGTTGATGCAGAGGCGGCCAAAGACGAGGAGGTTACGATTATCATTCAGATAAATGGTAAAGTGCGCGACCGCCTGAACGCCTCCCCCAACATCAGCACGGAAGAGGCCAAGGCGCTCGCGCTTGCCAGCCCCACAGTTCAACAGTTGATTGGCGACAATCCAGTACGCAAAGTGATTGTGGTCCCAGGAAAACTTGTTAATATCGTTCTGTAACTTGAAAACAGGCAGCCGTCCAGATTGAACTGGACGGCTGTTTTTACACACCAGCATTAGGCGTTGATTCGCGCCGTGTTTAGGATTCCTGGTTCAAGTTCTTGGTACTTGTTCTCCTGTTACCGGGTAATCATCGGCAGAAAGACTTCCGAGCCAGGTTTGCAGATGTAGCCAATGCATAAAGACTGCGTTGTGCCGCTCGCCGTGCCGATCATTCCGCCAAATGCCCCGGTTAATTGAAAACTTGTAGAAGACAGCCTGCCGCCAGGAACTTGTGCGCTGGTCATCGTGTTGCGTTCGATCATGTAGTGCGCAGAAACCAACACTGCCGCAGTGGTTACCAGAACCACCACCACTAAAAGTATGATGCGCAGCACTTTACCAGGTGGACGGGTTTTTTGGATGTTCATTATCTGCCTCCCTTATTTGAGCAGCAGCATGACATCGATGACGCCTTCACCTTCAAGCAGTTCACCCATGGCTTTACCCAGGATTGCCCCAAACGTTGGTTCGGTTGCCAGCATGGCAAAACCGGGCAGATCAGAGGTGGTTAACATATCGCCGCGGTGGATAGGTCCGTTGGCAGCAGTCACTTTGACCTGCACAATGCCAGTGATACCGACCGGAATATAACCGTTTTGGCTCTTCATAATACCCGCAGAGTCAAACAGAGAAGCTTCTCCCTGGACATTCAACTGCTCTTCCACAGCACCGCTGCCGCCTACAATACCAGGATTGATTGAATAAACCCCAGCAACCGCAGTGTCATTGGCTTTACTCGACTTGACCACAGCCCGGTCCAAATTGGGGCTGACTACGAGCACATCACCTGGCTCAGCCTGACCTTCCAACAGGATCATTTCAGCAAAATCCGCTCCGCCAGTATGAAGAGAACCGTCGATCCAGATATTGCCCCAACCAGTCAGTCTAAAAACCAGTTCGGCATCTGAACAAGCGGTTGAATCCTCCTTGGCACAGCCCCTGATCAACATGGAGTCAACTTCATCCGAGACACTCACCACCAAACCGGTCCCGCCTGGACTCCAGGTGCCGGTGTCAATGTTGTTGCGATTGACAATCGTCAGAGCGCCCCTTTCTTCAGGCGATTCACTGATGGTTTGCCCCGGGTCAAGCACGATTGCCGATCCACCTACCAACGAAAAAGCGTAGGGTGCGCCCAGCAGTTTCTGGCGTGGAGCCATGGTTTCTCCATCTACTACGAATTCCACCCATACCGGCCGTGCAAACAGACCGGGATCGAGAATGTCAGCTTCATTAACAGTATTGGGAATGGCAATGTTCATCATGCCGTTCTTCACTGCCACCGTTTGGGTGTCGGTGTAAAAAGGCGTTGCGGAGGTGCTTGGGCTGGCACCATAGTAAAACTTGACAATAACCTCATAGTTGCCATCCGGGACGGCAAGGCCGGAAGCATTTGTGAGGACCGCCTGGAAACCTAATTGCCGATCCGGTCCGTATGAACCGCACGAAACAATCAGGATTCCAAAGATCAAACTGAAAACAATCACAAGCGACAGTTTTTTCATCTTTCATTCTCCTTGTTACTAAACTTTGAAAAAACAAACCGAACAGGAATGAATTACGCGAAACAGAAATTGGTCAGGACAATCTATTTATAACACAAAAACGCTGAAATTCAAATACGATCATCGCCTGTTAAAAATCTGCAGAGCAATTAAACAAAAATACAATGGTTATCTGATGATTTCTAAATAGTCAGCCAACGTATAATTACTGATACCAACCAGCTGATGGCGTAGGTATGTTATTGGACCCTTGAATTTAAGCCGCATTTTATGAAATTGTTCGGGTTGCGTCACTATCATGGGAATTATTCGTCATAGGTATTAAGAAAAAGCAATGGAAAAACCCAGCGAGCAGGAATTACTGACTGGCGCAAGAGCTTGGGATCAGGTGCTTCTTGGGCAAATTTATGATTACTACAGCCCAGGGATTTACCGGTATGCCATGCGATTACTGGGAGATCAGAACCTTGCAGAGGATTGTGTTGCAGAAACCTTTACCCGATTTCTCAGTGCCCTGCAAGCAGGCAAAGGACCCAAACAATACCTTATGGCCTACCTCTACCGAATAGCCCACAACTGGATCAGCGACCATTACCGTCGAAATGGTCGAAAACCATTGGAGTTGGATGATCCTCAGCGATTCTCTGAGCAAGCCCAGCCAAAATCAACCGCTCTGGATTTATCAGAACAACAGCAGCTCCGCAATGCACTGCTTTCGCTCACGCCAGCGCAAATGCAGGTTATCAGCCTGCGTTTTTTGGAGGGTTGGGAAAATGATCAGGTAGCGGCTGCCTTACGCAAACCCGTAACTGCCGTCAAAGCCCTGCAATACCGCGGATTACGGCGGCTGAGACAGCTGCTCAACCAGGAGGAAAAGAAACAGGATGAAATATAAGAGAAAAGACCAGTCCCAATGGATACAAAATTTGAATGCTCTCAGGGAAGTCCCCGAACGTGACCCCCAAAAAGCACAAGCAGCCAGGGTCCATTTCCTCCAGCAAGCACAAAAAGCAGCGGCCGGCGTTACTCAGAAAGAAAAAGAACGTCATAGTACATGGAACACGCAAACCCCTATCCGAAAGGAGCGATTTTCTATGGCAACTACATTGGCATCCATACTTGTTGTAATCTCGCTAATATTTGGCGGCGGGGGGCTAACCCTGGCATCAGCGCAGGACAGCCAGCCCAGCCAACCGCTTTATGCCTTCAAACTATGGCTTGAAGACATACACATGAACTTTGCACCAGATCCTGAGGCCAAATTTGAGGCAGCTGTGCGTTTTGCAAACCGGCGGGCTGAAGAAATGCAGAAGATGCTTGAAGCTGGTGAGGTCCCGCCTGAGGCGGTCCAAACCCGCTATCAAAACCATTTGGAACAAGCTTTCCGCTATGCTCTTGAATTAGCGGATGATCAAGCTGTGTTCGCCCTACAAAAATTACAGGCGCAGCTGCAAACACAGGAACGCGCCCTGGTCCAGATTCAGAAAAATATACCAGAGCAGGCTGCAACAGTGATGCAGCTGATACGTCAAACCATCCAGGAACGGCTGCAATGGGTTGAAACCGGTCTTAGCGACCCAAATTTGCTGCGGGAACAATTGCGCACACGTCATCTACAACCAGATCAGGGTAATGGCACACCCAATCCCGACGCAGGCTACGGACCGGGGGATGGCACCCCTGACCCTGGTGCAGGCTACGGACCCGGTGACGGCGTTCCTAATGACGGCGAAGGTTACGGGCCAGGCGACGGCGTTCCTAATGACGGCGAAGGGTATGGACCCGGTGACGGCACACCTGACCCTGGCGAAGGCTATGGACCCGGCGACGGTATTCCGAACGACGGGGACGGTTTCGGACCTGGTGATGGCACTCCTGATCCCGGTGCTGGTTACGGCCCAGGAGAGGGCACACCTGACCCTGGCGAAAGCTATGGACCCAGCGACGGTATTCCGAACGACGGGGACGGTTTCGGACCTGGTGATGGCACTCCTGATCCCGGTGCTGGTTACGGCCCAGGAGAGGGCACACCAGCCTGTTCGGAAACGCCAACTCCTGGCGCAAGTTACGGACCTGGTGATGGCGAACCAGGAGCAACGGAAACGCCAGAACCGCCTGAAAGTTACGGCCCCGGCGAACCCACCACTGATCCTGGCAAAAATTGATCCCAACGGGTTAGAAACAACGCATTGGCCAGCGCTTCAGCGCCCCAACGCGTTGTTTATTTAACAATCAGCCCATCGGGCGTTGCAGGCCTAAAAAAAAACACAAAATGATTTGATATACTTCATTCACAAGTACAGGCTTTTTGGAAAGCGGACATGCTTAATAAACCTGCGCCCTTACCCCCCTTATCCAGGCGCCTGCTGCAACTTGCAGGCATATTTTTTAAACTGGGTGCCATCAATTTTGGCGGACCGATGGCATTAATTGCCATCATGGAAGAGGAATTCGTTCACAAACGCAAATGGCTCAGCCAGGATCATTTTCTGGATCTGGTCGCAGCCACTAACATGGTGCCTGGTCCAAACGCTTGCGAAATGTCTGCCCACGTTGGTTATGTTCGGGCAGGATATGCAGGTTTGGTAGTAGCGGAAATTGTATTTCTGATACCAGCGGTTTTATTAAGCACCCTGCTGGCTTTTCTTTACGTCCGTTATGGATCCCTACCGCAGGTTGGAGCACTTTTTTATGGAATTAACCCAGTCATTTTGACGCTGATTCTCATGGCAACCTATCGGCTTGGAAAAAACACCCTGACCAACCGCTACCAGCTGCTCTTGTTCAGTCTCGCTCTGCTGGCAAGCTTTATAGAAATTGACCAGGTCTTCATCATATTTGGGTGCGGTTTGCTGGCTGTGCTTATCAGTGAAGGTCCTCGTTGGCTCAAACCACAAACTGCGCTGTTAGCCATGCTGCCTTTAGTAAACAGTGCCGCATTCCCTAACCCGGTGAAAGCTGCCGCAGGCAACATCCTACAAACCTTGTTCTTTTTCTTTCTCAAGACTGGCAGTCTCATTTTTGGTTCGGGAATGGTGCTTTTTGCCTTTATTCAAAAGGACATCGTTGATCGTTACGGCTGGCTAACCCAGCAGGAACTGATTGATGCCATAGCTGCAGGGCAGATGACACCCGGCCCGGTGATGTCCACTTCCGCTTTCATTGGTTACCTGATTGCCGGCTTGCCTGGTGCTGCAGTCTCAGCAATTGGCATATTTCTCCCTTCTTTTCTAATTGTTGCTGCTGTCGGTCCGCTCATTCCAAAAATGCGCGATTCACGCCCTCTTCAGGCGCTTTTGAGGGGAGTCAATGCTGCTGTTATTGCATTGATGGTTCACATCGCACTGACGATTGCCAAAAATGCCGTGGTGGATATCTGGACTTTTCTAACTCTGGTGGCCAGCGGTCTGCTCGTTTTCTTTTTTAAGGTGGATTCCATCTGGTTGGTCTTTGGCGGTGCAGCAGTGGGATTGGTTAAATTTCTAATTGGTTAATCCCCCAACGACAATAAAAATCCTTTACAACTGCCAATGCTGCAAAAAGAGTCTGGTTCTCTCTTGTTCTGGCTGAGTAAGCACTTTTTCAGCAGGACCAAGTTCCAAAACCCTGCCCTTATCTAAAAAGATGACCTCTTCTGCCAGGCGCAGCGCCTGTGCAGGCGAATGTGTTGAAAAAATCAGGGTACAGTTTTTCTCGCGCACATACTTAAGCAAGTTTTCTTCAATCAAATCGGTCCCTTTGATATCCGTGCTGGAGGTTGGTTCGTCCAGGAGGATCAGTTTGCGCGATTTGGCGATAATCCGGGCGAAAGCCATGCGCTGCGCTTCGCCGCCAGAAAGACGATTGCCCCGCGCCTTATTAAAGGATCCCATACCTACCTGTTCCAATGCCGCCACCGCCTGGGTGGAGCGCTGCGCTCCTTTAGGAAGCGCCATTTCTACGTTGCGTTGAACACTGAAGCTGAAAGCATAGGGGGTTTGAGGCATATAACCCATAGTGTTTAGCGTGATCCCCTCAACTAAACCTGCGGTAGGCAGCAGTGTTCCTGCAAGAATGCGCAGCAAAGTCGTTTTTCCGCTGCCGTTTTCACCGATCAGCCCATAGCGTTTGCCCTCTTCAAATACCAGGTGGGG
Source organism: uncultured Anaerolineaceae bacterium (assembly GCA_964455505.1). GTDB lineage: Bacteria > Chloroflexota > Anaerolineae > Anaerolineales > Anaerolineaceae > Mesolinea. The sequence continues at coordinate 23,042 of CAYVWM010000011.1, read as the reverse complement.
AATGTCCAGAACCAAACGATCGGCATATTGGATCTTGATTCCAGACAGCGTAATCATGCTTGCACCGTGCTTTCCTCGATCTGGTGAACCAGCGAGTTAATTAAGAAGGCGATAATCAGCAGCACTATGCCGAGTGTAATGGCGAACTCAAAACGCCCCATGTTTGTCTGCATCATAATGGCGGTAGTCATCACACGGGTTTTATACTGCACATTCCCTCCAACCATCTGAACCGCGCCCACCTCAGCTATTGCCCTTCCGAAACCGGTCAGAATGGTTGAAATAAACTGTGTACGGCATTCGTAAACAGTGTAAAACATGCGCTGGGCAGCACTCAAACCAATGCCGGCAGAGGTCTCCCGGATGAGCGGCGCTTTAAGTGACACGATGTTGGTAGTAAGCCCGGTGATGACAGGGGTAATCAATAATACCTGCGCGATCACCATGGCTGGCACAGAATAAAGCAATTTAAAAGTGCCCAGCGGTCCGCTGCGCGAGAGAAATAAAAAAACCAAAAGACCTGCCACCACGGGCGGTAAACCCATGAGCGTGTGCAAAATGCGCATGACCAGCCGGCGGGCTTTGAAGCTGGTGCTGCCGATGATCACACCCATCGGGATGCCAAGTAGAGATGAAATCAGTGTGCTCAGCACCGACATGCGCAGGGTCACCCCAATGATCTGACGCAGTTCAGGATCTTCGCCAAAAAGAAGGGCAAGAATACTTGTTAGATTATCCACAATCTTACTAAAAGGGACTGCAGGCTGCTGTTAAACGCAGCCTGCAGACTCGCTTTATTTTTCTACTTGGCTTAGTCTGCCAGGTTAAAGAATAATTGTTCCCCGTATTCCTCAACGCCATAACTGGCAATGAGTTCAGAAGCCTTATCGGATGTCATCCATTCAATAAATGCCTGGGCGCCCGCATAGTTGGTATCTGCATAACGTTCGGGGGTGATGGCAATCATGGAGTAGGTGTTCTTCATATCATCCGTCTCTTCCAAAAGCAGATTCATGGAGTTTTCGTGTGCCAGGAAGGTGGCTTTGTCTGTGAAGGTGTATCCCACCATTTCGTCAGCTACTGTCAGGGTTTTGCCCATGCTATCCCCAACGCTCACATACCAGGGCTGCCCGGTTGGGTCAAAATCCAAAGCCGCCCAGATCTTCTTTTCAGCGTTGTGGGTGCCGCTGTTGTCGCCGCGGGAGACAAAGGTCAAGCCTGCATCAGCTATCTTTTTATACGCTTCCGCAGCAGTCACAGATCCTTTTACACCAGCGGGGTCATCAGCTGGTCCTACCACAACAAAGAAGTTATACATAAAGGGAACACGCACTTCCCCAAACCCTTCATTCACAAATTCCTCTTCAGCCGCTTTGGAGTGTACCAGCAAGGCATCGGCATCACCGGTGCGCGCCTTTTCAATGGCAGCACCCGTGCCGGCGGAGGTGATTTCGAGTGTGTAACCCGTATCCTTCTCAAATACCGGCTGAAGATATGCCATAAGACCGGAATCGTTAACCGAAGTGGTTGTGGATAACCGGATGACGGGGTTTTCAATTTTGCTTCCACAGGCTGTTAGGCTGAGAATCAAAACCCCCAACAATAAAAATACAGACAACTTTTTCATACCATTCTCCTTTCCATAATGGGAGGCGCTGCTGTTTCCGGCAACACCCTCGAGCACATGGCACTTGGGTTTTTCCATGTACTGCCGCTCACCCGCCCTTGTTTGCCTAATTTAGGTGCAGTGAGTCGAAGAATCGCAATGAGTATAACAGCGGTGCTGCATTGTGACAAGATTAAGCTGCATATCCGATGGTAATACCAATCAATAATGACATTGTGGCAGGCAATACAACAAGTTATGATATAACCACAAAAACGCATTACTGGAGCAGATAGCATTGCCAGAAAAACCTGAATTGCATGGCGTTTTTCCGCCGGTCATTACGCCTTTCCATCCCGATGGGGTTGTAGATGAGAAAGCTTTCCTTTTTAACCTTGAGAAGTGGGCACAGGAAGACCTGGCCGGTTTCCTCGTGTGCGGCTCAAACGGGGAATCAGCTTACCTGGACCACGCTGAAAAGTGCAGCCTGGTACGCCTGGCTGCCAGGTACGGCAGTACACACCACATCATGGCGGGCACTGGTAAGGAGTCGCTGAAAGAAACTTTGTATCTTACCAAGGCATGCGCAGACGTTGGCGCACAAAGCGCTCTCGTTATCACGCCTTTTATGTATGCCAAGCAAATGACCGACGCTGCTCTCATCCGGTACTTCTCCCAGGTTGCAGATAGCAGCCCTATTCCTATCCTGCTTTACAGCGTTCCCAAATTCACGCATGTCACCCTCTCAGCCCACGCTGTCGCTAAACTTTCCAGCCATCCCAACATCATAGGGATCAAAGACAGCAGCGGAGACCCCCAGCAGCTGGCAGCCTATCTTGCAGCAGCCCAGGCAGGTTTTCAGGTTCTGGTCGGGTCAGCCTCCATTTGGCTGGATGCACTTCAACTTGGCTTAAAAGGTGGGATTTTGGCGCTGGCAAATTGCTACCCTAAAGCATGCATCGAGGTGCAGCGCGCCTTTCTTACTGGGCAGTCAAATAAAGCACAAGCTATTCAAAAGATCCTTGTGCCGGTCAACACTGCCCTAACCAGCACTTTCGGTATTCCTGGTCTAAAAGCTGCCTGCAACTTAAAGGGATTTCAAGCTGGTGCTGTGCGCAGTCCGCTGCTTGACAGCGCTGAGAGTGAAAGAAACCAGATCAAACTCATTCTTGAACAGGCAGATAAAGCATTAATAGCGCTCGATTGATCAAATAGGAGGACGGCATGGAAAAACTCGTAATGATACCCGGACCTACACCGGTAAGCAGGTCTATCCAGGACGCAATGGGGCGGGAGATCCAGGCTTTTGGCGATCCACGCTTTGTAAGTGACTACAAAGAGGTTCTGCAAGCGCTTGCAGCCATGCTCAACTGCACTGGCAAGACCTTTGTGATAGCGGGAACAGGTACCCTGGCAATGGAAATGGCAATTGCCAACAGCACCAGGCACGGCGACGCAGTGCTGCTGGTGAGCCATGGCTACTTTGGAGACCGTTTCATTGAGATCTGTCAGCGGAAGGGGTTGGATGTTGATGTGCTTCAGGCAGAATGGGGCAAGATCATTCCCCCGGAAGTGATAAGAGCTCAACTGAGCAATAAGCATTACGCCGCCCTGTTGGTAACCCATGTAGACACCAGCACCGGGGTGTGTGCACCGGTTACCGAAATTGGAAAATTGATGCAGGAATTCCCCGAAACGCTCTTTATCCTGGATGGGGTATGTGCCACTGGCGCAGAGCCTGAAGACATGACCGAGATGGGCATTGATATTCTCTTCACCGGCACCCAGAAGGCATTCGGTGTGTGCCCGGGTCTGCTGATGTTGTGGACCAGCCCCAAAGCCCTTGCCCGGCGGGATAGCTTGGGAACCATTCCGGAATATTACGTAGATTTTCAAAAATGGCTGCCGGTGATGGACGATCCGGCTAAATATTTTGCTACCCCAGCTGTCAACCTGATCTGGGCGCTTCAGGAAAGCATCCGCCTGATCAACCTGGAAGGTTTACAAGCACGCTACGACCGTCACAGAAAGCATGCCCTGGCTATGCAAAACGCGCTCGAGGTATTGGGTTTTAGGATTCTCGCGGAAAAGGAATGCCGGGCAGTAACTCTTAGCAACCTGATCTACCCACAAGGCATTGATGATGCGGCATTCAGATCCCAACTCTACAAGGAAGGGGTTATCGTAGCTGGCGGATTGGGAGCATATGCAGGCAAGATGTTCAGGCTCGGACACATGGGGCACATCGGCGTCAATGAACTGGTGACTGCCCTGGCAGCCATCGAAAGAACGCTTCACCATTTTGGAAAGCTGGATGTTTTGGGGAAAGGTGTGGGCGCTTTTCTTTCAGGGCTTGTAACTTCCTGAGAGACCACCAACCCTAAGGAAAAAATATGCCGAAGGGTTTTCCCTTCGGCATTGTCCTAACCATTCAATGGTTTTGGTAAAGATTAACTCCGACCGCACTCAAAGGCCTGCCCGCGCAGAGTTTCCACGGCATGCCCCATCACTGGCAGAAAAACTTCCAGGCATTCTGTGGCAGCCTTAGGGCTGCCCGGAAGGTTGATGATAAGCGTACGGCCGCGTATGCCCGCGGTGGCCCTGGAGAGCATGGCACGGTTGGTGATTTTTGCACTGGCAGCCCGCATTGCTTCCGTTATACCTGGCACCTCCCGCTCAATGACCTGTTTGGTGGCTTCCGGAGTAACATCTCTTGGAGCCAAACCTGTCCCTCCAGTTGTAAAGATCAGATCCAATTCACCCTGGTCAGATAATGCCGCCAAGGCTGCTTCAATCTGGTTTTGCTCATCTGGCAAGATCATCAATTGCTGCACATTGGCATAGTGCTTCAGGGCTTCAACCAGCGCTGGACCGCTTTTATCTTCACGGATGCCAGCAGCGCCTTTGTCACTCACGGTGATAACGGCAGCATTGATCACCGGAACCACTGTGATTTCATCACCAGGTTTGATCTCTCCACCCTTAAGTACCCGCGTAAAAATGCCCTCAATAGGCATAATGCACATGCCCACCTGTTGATAAACCTGGCAGTGGTGGTGGCATTCCTTACCGATTTGGGTTACTTCCATTTCCGTCTCCCCAATCAGCAGGCGTGTACCGATTGGGAGAATAAATAAATTAATCCCCTGGGTAGTGATATTTTCAGCAAAAATACCAGGCCGCAAACCCTTTGCACCCCTGGCAACCATCTTGTTGATGCTCTCTTCATCCAGCAGACTTATTTGTCTGTGCCAGTCTCTGGCGTGGGCATCGCCTTCGATGCCGTGGTTTACGCGCAGTATCGCTTTTTCAACCGGGTATTTAAGCGTGCCCGTGCGTTCGCTGGTGTTGATGGATATTATCTTTGCCAATATATTAACCTCCAATCCTGCTCATGTTCCGGTTGGAATAAGAACAGGTTTCAAATGCATGCCCTCTCGGTTTGTGATAGATAGCGTCTCTGATAACTTGCAGCAAGGCTTCGTCCCCTTCTGCAAGTGCATCCAACAAGGAAATTTCACTGTCCACACCCAGGCAAGGGCGCAAGTTGCCATCACTCATCAGGCGGATGCGGTTGCAGTCTGCGCAGAAGCTGTGAGAAATAGAACTGATAAAACCCACTCTGCCCATGTATCCGTCAACCTGGTAATCGCGCGATGGCTGCCCATGGTATCGGTCAGGCACGGGCTTGAGATAAGGTCTTGCTTCCAGCAAGGTGTCGTTGGATATCCGGTTCTGGTTATTTCTTCCGTTATCGCCAATTGGCATCAGTTCGATAAAGCGTACATCCAGCGGCTTATCGCGGGTAAGCGCAATAAAGTCGTCTACTTCGTTATCGTTGACACCCTTCATGACCACAATATTAATCTTAACGGGCAGGAGCTGCGCGGCGAGCGCTTCATCGATGCCTTGCAAAACGGGCGCAAGCTCTCCCCCGGTAATCCGGCAAAATACCTCAGGTTTAAGTGAATCCATACTGATATTCAAACGCCGCAAACCGGCTAGCTTCAGCGCTGGGGAAAGACCAGGTAATTGTTGCGCATTGGTTGTCAGGGAGATATCCCGAATCTCCTGCATTGCGGAAACCCGACTGATGATATCCAGGATATCCTTGCGCAGAAGTGGTTCTCCGCCGGTGATGCGCACCTTGTTAATGCCCAAATGAACGCAAGCGCGTACGATACGCTCAAAATCAGCAGCGCTTAGCTCTTTTGCTTTAGGGCAAATGCCTTCAGCAGCGCGGCAGTAGGTGCAGCGCAAAGTGCAGCGCTCCGTCACCGACAGGCGCAAATAGGTTATATTCCTTCCATATTGATCAACCATCAGCTGGGATTATAACCCTGTCTTTGAAATTTCCCCGATTTCCCCCCTGTTTTGCTTTCAAGTCGCACGGCTTCAATCTCCATGCCCTTGTCCACAGCCTTGCACATATCATAAATCGTCAACGCAGCCACACTGGCAGCAGTCAGGGCTTCCATCTCCACACCTGTCTGGTAAGTTGTTTTCACTTTAGCAAAAATCCTGACCCTATCCGGCTCCTGGAATTCAAATGCCACTCCGACAAAACTGATGGGAAGCGGGTGGCACAACGGTATCCATTCGGCAGTACGCTTGGCAGCCATGATACCTGCCACACGCGCCACGCCCAATACATCGCCTTTTTTCATTTCTCCCTGTTGAATAAGCCGCAAGGTTTCAGGCTGCATCAGTAAAACTGCGCTTGCCATGGCTATACGTTCAGTGTTTTCTTTCTGACTGATATCTACCATGCGCGCCTTACCATTTTCATCCAGATGGGTTAGTTCCATTTGCGTACTTCTCCCGGGTGGTCTAAAGTATAGCCGCCCATTTTTTGCAGCCGGTCGGCAAACGCGCGGCTTTTCAGCATTTCCAGCAGCCGTTGGACCGATTCCAAATCCAGCGCATCTTCTGCCACGAGCAAATCGTACTGTTCTTCTGCAATCGGAATAAAATCCAGATCGTAAATCTTCGCAGCAGAAAGGATGCCCAGGCCGGCATCTGCAGTCCCAGCAGCAATAGCTGCAGCAACAGCAGTATGGGTAAATTCCTCTCGATCATACCCGCTTATAGAAGCTGGGTCCAATTCCTCTTTTTTAACAAGAAAATCACACAAAATCCGTGTACCGCTGCCTTTTTGGCGATTGACATAACGCTTGCCGATTAGGTCGTGAACGCCCTCGATATGCAGGGGGTTGCCTTTGGGCACCATTAAGCCCTGGGTGCGCCCAACCGCTTCCACCAACACAACGCCGCCTTGCGGGAAGTATTTTTTGAGATAAGGAATGTTATATGTTCCGCTGGCTTCATCCAGAAGGTGAATTCCACCCATATGCGCTTCACCGCGCCTGAGTGCCATGATACCGCCCATGCTGCCAACGTGGGATGAGGCAACTTCTGTTTCGCGCCAGCGCTTTTTCATCAGGTCTGTCACTTCATCGAGCAGAGGATCATGGCTGCCGGTAACTACAAGCGTGCGGTTGATGTCTTCCAGGCTGCGGACGAGCTGTACAGGCACCTGTTCTCCAGCTTCATAACCCTCCGTATCCTGGGGAATATGAATGATTCCGTCCGCCTTAACAAAGGAACTGACCACACCAGCACCGCGATTCAGCGGAACCGCAACAATTTTTCCGCCAACATTGCCCAACCGTGTCCGTACAAATTCCAGGTACTTCAGCGATGAAGTCAGCCTGCGGGAAATGGATGCCTGGACAAAAGTCGTTTTTTCAAGGGGGCGGCAGGTTAGCTGTGCAATAACCGGCTTGAATATCTGTTCTAAAACCAGGATGCCTGAAACAGGATATCCAGGCAGCCCAAGGATGGGAACAACCTGATTTTTCTCAGTATCGGACGCAAGCGCAAGGATCGCTGGTTTTCCGGGTTTAATGGCCAGGCCGTGCAGCACCACCTCCCCCACACGGCTTATTGCTTCAGTTGAGTAGTCCTTGCGTCCGGCTGAAGAACCCGCATTCAAAACCAACGCATCACATTCTTTTAAAGCGGCAGACAGGCTTTTCTCAATCTGATCCACTGAATCCCGGACGCTTGGGTACACTTTGGGCACACAGCCCCACTCCGTCAGGATGCCGGCAAATATGCTTGAATTGGATTCGATGATATCGCCTGAACCGGGATTCTCCGTCGGCGCCACCAATTCATTTCCGGTCGGTATAACACCTACAACAGGCCTGGTAATAACTTCCACTTCCAAAACACCTGTTTCAAGCAGCGCACCGATCGCAGCTGGGGTTAACCTGGTGTACGACGGAACGATCATATCCCCAGCGCTGATATCCTCACCAATCTGACGGATATGCTGCCAGGGAACTGCGGCAGAATAGAGCATTACTCCGCCCTGTTCTTCAACTACATCTTCAACCATAACCACGGCATCACAATCCTCCGGCAGCGGATCACCGGTATTGACCCAGACAAAATCATCTGGCGCCAAGTGTACAGGGGTGGTTTCGGTAGCGCCAAAAGTGCTGGATGCTGTTAAGGCAATGCCGTCCATTGCAGCGGCGTTGTAATGTGGAGAACAAATGTGGGCATAGACGGCTTGGGCAGCAACCCGATCCAGCGCTTCGGCGGTGGGAATGATCTCACTCTTTGCTGCTAATCCGCGGGTGATTAAGGTGCGGAGATAGGTTTGCTGGGCTTCTTCCAGCGGAACATTGGTCAGATATTCAAAAGTCATTTATTACCTCGCAAATAATGTAACATCTATGGTCATCCCTTGTGCAAGCCCTTCCGTGTCGCGCGGAATGCGCAGGAAACCGTCAGCACACGAGAGTGTGGTTATCAATCCGGATTTACTGGCGATCGGATGTGCTAAACCATCCTTTATTTGAACGGGAACAAACTCTTCACGCCCATGGTTGGACGGTACAGAGCGCGCTATTGGTAGAGAAATGTGACGGTCTAATGGGGTCGCGCCTGTCATGGCATACAACAGGGGGCGCACCAGCATGATGAACATAAAATAGGCTGCCACAGGATTTCCGGGTAATCCAAAAACCGGCTTTCCATCCACAGCGCCAAACAGGGTGGGTTTGCCGGGTTTAGCGGCCACCCCGTGCACCAACAACTCGCCAAGTTCGGCAACCACAAGGGGTACAGCATCTTTTACGCCTACAGATGTGCCACCGCTAAGGATCACCAGGTCAGCCTTTTCAAGGGCAGTTTGCACGGTTTGTTTCACCGCTGGGTATTGGTCAGGAATAATACCTAACAACTGCCCATCAGCCCCGTTTTCACGCAGTGCATTGAGCAGCAAAGGGGCATTAACATCCCGAATCATGCCTGGTGGAAGCGCTTCACCGGGCGGCACAAGTTCATCTCCGGTGGAGATGATGGCTGCAAACGGCTTCTTGTGGACACGTAAAGACGAAAGTCCCATGGCTGCCAAGGAACCAATAGCTGGCACATTCAGAATCGTTCCGGCAGGAAAAACGAGATCTCCCGGTTTAAGGTCGTCGCCCCGAAATATCATATTATTGCCAGGCGCTGCTGGCTTGTAGATAGCAATTTCGTTTTCAGTCAGAATTTCAGCATTTTCCAACATCACAACCGTGTCTGCCCCTTCGGGCACCTCGCCGCCGGTCGGCACGTAGACACATTGGTCTTCGCCCACGGTAACCCCTGCGGACTTGCCCATGTGCACTTCGCCAACCTGGGTCAGCAAGGCAGGGATGGATTCTGAACACCCAAACACATCCCGGGCACGCACAGCATAGCCATCAACTGTGGATCGGTTGAAGTCAGGCACAAAGGCTTCTGAGTGCATCTCTTCGGACAACACCCTGCCCAGTGCATCTTCTAAGGTTACCGATTCTGCTGGTGTGCGCAATCCGGCAAAGCGGTTGATTACAATCTGCTGCGCTTCTTTGATCGTTTTTACGTTTAACATGGTCTTCTAAGCCCAATATCAGGTGCATGTAGTTTACCTTAATAAACCTCGTTTTGGTTAGAACGTGAAAGCTTTTCGATTTAGGGCAGACGTATGATTGCTGTTATAAGAGAACCCTCAGGTTGGCTAACACACCAAAACCTGAAGGTTCTTAAACCATTTGTTGCAACCCCTGCGTGTCTGGCTTTTGCAGGCTGCAGATAATTACTTACTTAATCACAATCGGCAGGTTGACACGAAACATCTTTGTGTCCAGATGATAAACGCCTGTCGGCCAGTTACCGGCCGGATTAGGTCTGATTACTGGTTGGGGTTTTGCCATAACTTCACCGGTAATTTCGTTCATAGATACACCCGGTATGTACACAGACAGATTGTACACTGCCCAATCGTATCCAAAGACTTCCAGCCAATAGTATCCGGTGGATGGAACCGTAACGGACAGGGATTCAGGCACACCATACCCCTTGGCAGACACCCATGGCGATCCTTGAGGAGGCCACAGGTACAGGTCCGCATCATCATCCGGGTACATAAAACCCATGTTTGCTGTGAATTGCTCTCCAGCATACAAAGGATAGAGGAAGAAGTGTGATTCCCCAGGCATAATAAAGCTCAGGGGTTCAATGTAGTTAATCACTACGCTAAAGGGATCGTAACTGATATTATTGGATGCATCCGCCACCCATACCTCCACCCAGCGTGCACCTGGGAAGAAGCCCATTGGCACTTCATAGTAGTTGTAAGATCCTTCAGTGTAGGGAAGCCACCCGGATTCATCCACAGGCAGCCAACTTCCAGTAGACTGAAAATATTCATAAATAACCAAATCTACATACCTCACGCCAGCAGATCCAATATCATGTGCTTCAACGTGAAGGGTTGGTAGTGTTGAGACAGTATTGAGCGGAGCCTGGACAGAATCCACCACGGGAGGTTCCAGATCGCTTCCAGGCGGTGGGGCAGCAGGTTTTATCTCAATCCAATTAGAAAAGGTGTTATTGGTTTCATCAAATTCGATCACCTGCTTGCCCGGATCAATCAATGCATACAGCATCCTGACACCCGCAGCTTGCGGAGTCCACGAAACAGACACTACGGAGGTTTGACCCACTCCCAGGGTATTGATAATGCCGTCGCCTATAAGATTCGCCTGCGCAGCGGGGTTATCAAGATACGGCTCTCCAACATAGAAGCGTACGCGCACATTACTAAGAGGTTCAGACCCACCTAACCTGTGCACCACAAACCTCACCTCATTAGTCTGCCCCACTACAGCTTCCTGGCTTAATGTGGTTAGCTCGTTATTGTATCCAGATAGATCATCCCCGGGTAAAGACATTCCATAACCAGGAGATTGAGCTGCATAAGCCAGGATCTTTGTCCCGGATTTCCAATCGGGATTCAGGACGGTTATATCGTAATACTTTTCAGACAATGCACCCGGAAGAACAGCCACCAGGTGTGTGGAATCCACAAATTCGGTAGAAAGCGCCGGGATGTTCCCATCAAGCTTAACAATGGCACCTACCTTGAAATGGTCACCGTATACGTGGATAGTCGCCGTTTCCATCCTGTCCCCCTGGGTCGGGACAATGGAAGAGATAAGCGGCGATGGTTCAACTGGCTCAGGTGCTGGCGTTTCACCCGGAACAGGGGTAGAGGTAGGTCTGGGCGTAAGAGTAACTATGCCCGGAAGCAATTGGTAGACCGATCCAGTCCCTTCCTGGGGTATCAGTGGAGAGGTCGAATCAAGAATAAAATCTGTCCAGGCAGTCTGGAGTTCAACATTCACAGTCAACTTGTAATAACCGTCATCAGCACCATTGGTCAACAGGATACCGCTGAATTGCCCTGCACTATCTGTATATACCTCACCCAATACGTTCCCATTGACTTCCAGCCACCCCTTGGCATCCGCTGGAAAATGAGCACCGACAAGGTGTAAAACACTGCCGGCTTTTGCCCGGTTGTTGTTCAACGTAACAGTCTGCTGAGGGCTGAAGCCAATCACTTTTTCTGCCCAGGGACGATCAAAATACTTACCATCACCCAGTTGACCGTTTGAATTATCCCCCCAACAATAAAGACCATCTGCACGGATCGCACAACCATCGCTGTAATAACCAGATAGCAGCAAAACTTCACTGATCCCAGGGACCTTCACCGGACTTAATCCATAGCCAGAACCCCAACACCACACCTCTCCATTCTTGATAGCACAGGCATTTTCAGGACCTAGCGCAAGTGCAGTTACGTTACTGCCCATACCAGAAACTCCCGTCGGGTAAGCAACTTTATCATAGGGTGACACGTAAGCAGTCCCGTCGCCTATCTGTCCCTGGTCTGCTGCTCCCCAACACTTCACCCCGCCGTTTACAATAGCACAGGAAAAATTACGGCCTGTCTCGATGGCCGTTACCCCGCTCGTCAAACCCACAACCTGAACCGGTGAAGAGAACTTGTCATAGGTTCCAGATGAGCCATTACCTAATTGACCATAATAACTGAAACCCCAGCATTTAGCGGAGCCATTAACCACAGCACAACTGTGATCTCCACCGGATGCGATATCCGTGACACCGCTTGTCAGACCAACTACCTGACCGGGTTGATAGACACAATAGGGGCTGCTGTCTGAAATATATCCCAGCCCAAGCTGTCCGGAATAATTGAACCCCCAACACTTTGCAGCACCATTTACAACAGCACAGGTGTGGGGATTGTCGGCCTGCGATGTAACGCTGATCTGGCTGACACCGCTGGTCAGACCGGTTACCTGCACAGGCACAACCGACTCGGGAGTATCCAGGCTCACCCCTAACTGCCCTTGCAGGTTGCGGCCCCAACATTTGGCAGCCCCATTGACGACAGCACAGGTATGAGTTCCAGCGGATATCTTTGAAACACCACTGGACAGGCCGCTTACCGGTTGTGGAAGCGAATAATTGGTAAAGAAATCCGTATCCCCAATCCCCAGATTGCCACCACTATTCGACCCCCAACAGTAAGCCTTTCCCGCAGCAGTGGACGCACAATTATAATTACCACCTGAAGCTGCAGCTATTGGTGTCTGTCCATAAAAAGACATAACAGGCAGGGGAACCCCTGTATATCCAGTCTGGCCTGAACCCAGCGCACCGTACTGATCACTGCCCCAACAGTACATCTCCCCGGTTTTAAGGGCGCAAGCGTGGTAGTGACCCGCCGCAATACTTGTCACCCCAGCCCCCAAGCCATCCACCGGTTCGCCCAACACCCCACCCAACCCCATACAGGAAGCTGTTCCATTGGCATCCAGGGCACACAAACTATCTACGCCCATACTGATAGCCTTGGGATTGCTATAAGCATGGGGGAGATCAACGGGAACTTTGCTGTTTACATCCGCAAATAGTCCCCAACAACGGATGCGCCCATCCTGCAGCAAGGCGCACGTGCCAATGTAGGACGCAGCCAGGTCAACAGCCTTGCCGCCGAGATTGATCACGTTCACAGGAACGTTGCTATCAGCCGTGTTGCCGCTATTGCCATTACCCAGCTGACCAAAGAAACCATAGCCCCAACACTTGATACTGCCATCGCCAAGCAGCGCACAGGTGTGCGCACCACCCCCAACGACTTTGATGACGTTGGTTATCCCAGTTACTGATTGAGGTGTGGTGAAGTGGTTTGCAGCAACCCCGCTGCCAACCTGACCGTTGGCATTCAACCCCCAGCACTGCAGGGTTTTATCGGATAGAATCGCACAGCTGTGGCTAAAGCCCAAACCAAGTTTTTGAACGTAACCTCCCAACCCGGAAACCATCACCGGGGAGGCTGCCAGATTGGTGCTGGCATCTCCTAACTCTCCGGCTGTATTGTTGCCCCAACATGCAACACCCCCGCTATCCAATACTACGCAGGCATGCTGACCGCTTGCCGCCAGAAAAACACCATTATTGATACCTGGCACTTGTTTTGGAATCGTAACGAGATGGGCTGACTGCGTGCCGGTATACGCACCAATGCCCCAGCAGCGCACTTCCCCATTGGTCAGGGAGCAGGTTATGTTATTACCTGCCGCAATCTGGATAACGGGATCTGATTGGCTGGAAACGATCCTGATTCCCAGAAAGGCAAAAAGCAGTATAAGGAAACCTGTGAGGAGCCGCTTGCGGGTAACCTGAAATGAAAAATGACTTTCCATTCAAACCTCCGGAGGAGTTAAGCAAGGGGAAATTATCAATAGTTATTTTAACTTTATTTTAAAACCATGCAACCCTTAATCTGAAGGTAGTTACTGCAAAATATGCAATAGATCACTATTAAATTAATTAATCAGAAACAAGTCAAGACATCAATCGCCCAATAGGGATGGCTGGCTTATCCCAGTTGTTTCTTCCAAATCGATGGTCTCAAAATGCCAGGCTCCGTCTTCCAGGTGGCATTGGCTCATACAAAAAGCCCTGTTCCAGCGGCTTTGATCCATGCGTCCGCTTCCGGACATGTACCGGTCTACCAGGGTACGTGCATATTTTGCCAGTTGCAGTTGCGAATCATTGCTGCAATAACCGAAAGCCGATCTAAAGGAACCTATTAATAGATCTGTGAGCTGCAGCAGTTCACAGTCGTCAGGATCCTGACTGTTTTCCCTCGATGGGTCACTGCCCCGGTCGTCTATGAGCACCTCCGAACTGGCAATGCTGCAGTATTCGCGCAGCCCTGTCAGTCGGTCGATGATGCGCTGTTGATCGATGTGGCGGCCCTGGTGTAAATACCCGTCGAAATGCAATTTTACAATGCGCACAGGGCGGCTGTAGTTAAACAGGTGGTGAAGCCCGCCCTTGAAGCCCATCCTGAAAGAAGTTTCCACTTTACTGGTTTCATCCGGGTAGTGCAGCAGTTCCTCGTGGTTATGCCGCTCCCGGAACAGGATAAAACGCACACCCAGATCCGTATCAGCCAACTTCTGATAACATTTTCCATCCTGATTCCGTTCTCCAGAGCAATAGTAATAAGGGAGGTCTTTATGCTCCGATCGCAGGAAACCGATGGCAATGCTCAGCCAGGCATTCGCCAATTCATACTTGGCACCAGCACGATTGATTTTCTTAAAACTGATTTTATGGGGGTAGTTCAGGTTAGTTCGGGCACTGCGCAGATAGGAAATCAGACGGCTTTTTACTTCACAGGGAACCAGAAGCATGCCATGCCAATACCCGTTGACGGTTGATTCATCATGATAGAGTTCGTAATCGCTCATCTCTGCCCAATGAAAACATTTTCCCTATTGTATCCCATCACAAATGCGATTTTCTACCCAAAGCGATCATTGCCAACATCTTTCTACCAGTTTTTTGGGATTTTCTGGTTTATCCGGTAAAATAGAATAACAAATCAGAGAGATGCACAATGCAGAACTCTCTTTCTATTTCCTGGTCTATCACTGACAGAAATTTTGGGAATGTCAACTTTTTTCCGGAGGTATGCATGAAAACCGTAGTAGCTGGCGCACTGGGGGAATGTGTACACGTTGCCGGCGTGATGAATTTTTTACGCCTTGCTGAAATGGCTGGTTGGCGAACTGTTTTTTTAGGACCAGCCGTACCCGTTGAACAATTTTTACAGGCATTGAGGGATGAAAAAGCTGACCTGGCAGGCGTTTCCTACCGCCTGACGCCTGAAACCGGAGAGCGCCTCTTGGGAGACTTTGCTGAGGCGGCGGATGAATTGCGCCAAAAAGGGGTGCGCTTTGTTTTTGGCGGCACACCCCCGGTTGCAAACCGCGCTAACAAACTGGAAGGATTTTTTGATAGGGTTTTTGACGGCAGCCAACCGCCGGAAGAGGTCTTGTCATACCTGAAAGGCGAAACCGGTAATCCTGAAGACCCCGGCAGTTACCCACAGACAACCGTAGAGCGCATTCAACACAAATCGCCCTTCCCGATCCTGAGGCATCATTTCGGACTGCCCAGCATGGAAGCAACTCTAAGAGGTATTGAGAAGATCGCTGAAGCCCGAGCACTGGACGTCGTTTCTTTAGGCATTGACCAGGATGCGCAGGAAAATTTTTACCACCCGGAACGGCAGGACCCCCGTGCTAAAGGTGCCGGCGGTGTGCCTGTCCGATCCGAAGAAGACTATATCGCCCTGTATGCCGCTTCGCGCAGAGGGAATTACCCCCTGTTGCGCACCTATTCAGGAACGGATGATTTTATTCGCCTGGCAGAGATGTACGTACGTACCATCAACAATGCCTGGTGCGCCATCCCCCTTTACTGGTTCAACCAACTTGATGGACGCGGTCCGGTTGGGTTGGAAGACTCGATCCATCTGCACCAGCAGGTCATGCAGTGGTACGGGGAGCGCAGCATACCGGTTGAACTGAATGAACCCCACCACTGGGGCATGCGCGAAGCCCCGGATGTGGTCTTTGTAACCTCAGCCTACCTGTCAGCTTATAACGCACGTGCTTTTGGGGTCAAAGACTACATCGCCCAGATGATGTTCAACAGCCCTCCCGGGCATTCCGACGCCATGGACCTGGCCAAAATGCTTGCTATCCTGGAACTGATCGAAACACTCAAAGGGGATCATTTCCAGATATGGCGCCAGACCCGCACCGGCCTGTTGAGCTATCCGCTTGAAACTAATGCTGCCAGGGCGCACCTTTCTGCAAGTATTTACCTGCAGATGGCGCTCAAACCCCACATCATTCATATCGTTGGGCATACCGAGGCTGACCATGCCGCTACTGCCCAGGATGTGATTGATGCCTCTCGGATGGCAAGGCAGGCCATCCACAACGCAATTACCGGACAACCAGACTGCCTTCAGGATGCCGCTATTCAGGCACGGAAAGCCTATTTAATAAACGAGGTCCAAAAAACCTTGCAGGCTATTCGCAGCCTTGATGATGGCTCAGGTGAGGACCCGCTAACGAACCCGGTCACCTTGGGCAAAGCAGTACGCGCGGGGATTATGGATGCTCCCCACCTAAAAAACAGCAGTATTGCGCGTGGCGCTATCCGCACCCGCATCCTCAACGGTGCCTGTGAAGCAGTCAGTACAGCAAACGACCCTCTGCCTGAAGCAGACCGCCTGGCAGACTTTTTGAGAAGGAGTGAAGCATGAAAGATAATCTACGCTATACCGTAATCGGAGCAGGCAATGGAGGCAAAGCCATGGCCGCTCACATGGCGTTAATTGGAAAAGAAGTGACGTTATATAACCGCACCTATGCACACATTGAGGTGATTGCCGAGTTGGGCGGGATAACACTGGATGACCCGGAAGGTCCCAGTGGATTTGGCAAACTCCACAAGGTCACGGATAAGATCGATGAAGCCCTGGATGGCGCAGATATCATCATGGTGGTCATTCCCTCATCCGGACACCGTGATATTGCCATTGCATGTGCTCCATATCTGCAGGATGGGCAAATTGTCCTTCTGCATCCAGGACGCACCTGTGGAGCGATTGAATTCAAGGAAACCCTGCGCCAGTACGGTTGCCAGACCCATCCAATCATTGCAGAAGCCGAAACTTTTATTTATGCCAGCCGCTCAGAAGGGCCCAGCGAGGCGCGAGTGTTCCGAACCAAAGAGTCGGTGCCGCTGGCGGCATTGCCGGCTACAGAAAATAAAAAGGTGCTTGAAGCCGTTCACACCGTTTATCCACAATATATTGACGGTGGAAATGTACTCAAGACCGGGCTAAATAATATGGGTGCCATTTTCCATCCTGCGCTGGCTATCCTGAATTCAGGGTGGATCGAATCCACGCACGGCGACTTTCAGTTCTACATTGATGGGGTAACCCCTTCCGTGGCTAAGGTTTTGGAAGTCCTTGACCGTGAGCGCGTGACGGTTGCTTCTTCGTTGGGTCTGCGTGCCCGTACCGGGCTGGAGTGGCTCGAAATGGCGTACAATGCCCGCGGAGAGAATCTGCACGATGCTATTCACAACCAACCCGGTTATTACGGCATCAAGGCTCCCCCCAGCCTTATCCACCGGTATATTTTTGAAGAAGTGCCCATGAGTTTGGTGCCTATCGCTGCCCTGGGCGAACGGTACGGGGTTTCTGTCAATGGGATAAACGCCATCATCCGGCTGGCTTGCTTTATCCATAATACCGATTATTGGCGCAAAGGGCGCACGCTGGACAAGCTCGGCATCAAGGAATTAAGCGTCGGTGAGTTGGTGGAATACGTGGAGACCGGCGAGAGGGATTGAAATAACCTCTCGGAATTACCATGTCTGATTCGATTCTCATCACTTACGCTACCCGAAACTGGGCAGGAGAGGTACTTGCGCTCTTGCAAGCCTGAGCAAGTTTTATACACCACAATTTTGCATTTACCCGCTTGCTGGCAATTAACACATACTGCCCGATCGGACGATCGGGCAGTAATGTTTGTAAAATTTATAAACCGCAGCAAAAAACGATCAGGTCTAAATCCAGCCGCGTAATTCCATCGCCTTGACTACTTTGTGAATGGCCACCATATAAGCAGCATCACGCATGTTCACCTTCTGTGCCAAGGACATTTCCAGAACCGCAGCAAAAGCGGTGGTCATGTTATTGTTCAGCTTTTCCAAAACCTCTTCTTTAGTCCAATAGAAGTTCATGTCGTTTTGGACGCCTTCAAAGTAGGAGACCGTCACGCCGCCTGAATTGCACAGGAAATCCGGAATCACAAAAATGCCGCGTTCATTCAAGACCACATCCGCTTCCGGCGTGGTGGGACCATTGGCACCTTCCGCTAAGATTTTCACCTGCGGGTTGATTAGTTGCACGGTATCTGCATTAACCTGCCCTTCAAGCGCTGCCGGAATGAGCACATCAACGGGTCTCGATATCCAGGCGCCGCCATCCTCAATCGTGTATCCCGCTTCACGTGCTTTGTCTTTGTTGATGGTACCGTACTGGTCAGTGATGCTCTTAAGGAAATGCGGATCAATACCGTCCATTTTTGTGAAGGTGTACGAAACGCGGTCGTCGCGATCCCAACAGGAAACACAAACAACCTTGCCGCCCAAAGCTTCGGTAAAACCAATAGCTGCATATTGGGCAACATTACCAAAACCCTGGATAGCTGCTGTACAAACAGTCGGGTCCATACCCAAATGTTTCATGGCTTCACGGACAGTATAGATAACGCCAAAACCGGTGGCTTCGGTTCGCCCAAGCGACCCGCCGCCGCCTACTGGTTTACCGGTGATGACACCGGGTGTGTACAGCCCGGTGATGCGCGAGTATTCATCCATCATCCAGCCCATCATTTGCGGAGTTGTGCCAACATCCGGTGCGGGCACATCCTGGCGAGGACCCACATTCCGCCACATAACCTTCATATATGCCCGTACCAGGCGTTCTTTTTCGCCGACGGATAGGGTGGCTGGATCTACCACTACCCCGCCTTTACCACCGCCCAACGGGATATCCGCCACAGCGCATTTCCAGGTCATCCACATCGCCAGCGCACGCACGGTATCGGCGGTCTCGCTCGGGTGAAAGCGCAGCCCGCCTTTATTGGGGCCGCGGGCATCATTGTGCTGAACGCGGTAGCCTTCAAACACCCTGATGCTGCCATCGTCCATTCGGACGGGGATGCGCAGATGGAATTCACGTGCCGGCCAGCGCAGTATCTCCCGCACCTGGCTGTCCAATCCCAGTTGGTCTGCTACTTTGTCGAATTGCTGTTGAGCCATTTCAAATGCATTGGTTTGTCCTGACATTTTCTCTCCTGTAATTAATTATTTTGTGCATTTGTTTGATTAAACGATAAGCGGGCATTTCGGTTCCATGCCCGTTTTCTCATAAAGTGAGGTGAGTAAAGCTTGGACATTGTCATCAAATATCACATTGTCCTTACCCCTTAACCTTAATCCAAAACAGGATTAACGTCAAGGAAAAAGGAAGGAATTCATGACATGTCGTAATTATGTTTCTTTATCCGGCTGTAACGCACAAAAAGCGAGGCGGTCCGCAGACCGCCTCGTGTAGATCGACTAATCAGCTGTGTAAAAATCAAGTGTTTCGTTTTACAAAGGATGCCATGCGATCCAGCGCAATCCCGATGCATTCATAATCGGTAGCATAGGAGCAGCGTACGTAGCCTATCCCGGAATCGCCGAAAGAACGTCCGGGAACGACGGCCACATGTTCTTCCTTGAGTAATTTTTCAGCAAAAATCTCGTCATCGATGCCAATAGCAGCTACTTTTGGAAAGGCATAAAAAGCGCCTTTTGGCTCAAAGGTTGGCAAACCCATACTGTTCAGACCGTCAACGATCAATCTGCGGCGGCGATCGTACTCAGCCACCATCCGCTGCACAAAAGGCTCACCTATGCGCAGTGCCTCCAGTGCAGCAAATTGAGATATCGTTGGGGCGGACATTACCGTGTACTGATGGATGCGCACCAATCCATCGCAAATCTCGGCAGGTGCTGCGGCATATCCCACCCGCCATCCGGTCATCGCATACGCTTTAGAAAAACCACCCAATAAAATGGTCCGCGACCACATTCCCGGCAGTGAGGCAAAACACACATGCTCAAAGTTATACACAAGACGGTCATAAATTTCATCCGAAACGACGATCAAATCGTACTTTTCGGCAATTTTTGCGATTTCCAGCAGGGTTTCCCGAGATGCAACTGTGCCGGTAGGGTTGTTGGGATATCCAAGCAGGATAGCCTTGGTTTTTGGAGTGATTGCTTTTTCAATAAGTTCAGGGCGCGGTTCAAAATTGTCTTCCATGTAGGTTGGGACTTCAACCGCCACACCACCTGCCAGTTCCACTTCCGCCTGGTAAGAAACAAAACAGGGCGTTGGGATGATCACCTCATCGCTTGGTTCAAGGATTGCGCTGAAAGTGAGATAAAGCGCTTCAGAAACTCCCACAGTGATGATAAGTTCTCTGTCGGGATGGTACGAGACGCCATAACGCTCGTGCAGATGCCCCGAAAGCGCTTCGCGCAGAGCTAGGACCCCGCGGTTGGAGGTGTAATGGGTATCACCGCGCTCAAGCGATGCGACACCCGCCTGGATGATCGGTTTTGGAGTCGGGAAGTCAGGTTCACCAATACCCAGAGAGATGACATCATCCATGGTAGCAGCGATATCAAAAAATTTGCGAATTCCTGAGGGCTTTAATTCCACCACCCGTTTTGCCAACACTTGCTTTGCCATATCAGCTCCTTTTTCTCACCGTTCGAGGTAATTACCAGTTTGCCCAGCTATTATCGCCCAAATTGTATTTGCCCATCAAGCCATTAATTACAACATCATGCCCGAGTATGGAACTTTCTAGATGTGTATTGGTTATGTGCACTCCAGGACTGAGGATCGAATCGCGGATAACACTGCTTTGGATAACTGCACCTGCCCCAATGGATGCATAGGGACCAATGATAGAAGTGTTGACGCGTGCATCCGGATGTATAAAAACCGGCGGCATTATCACCGTATCCCCCATGTAAATAGCATCAAACACATTGGCCCGGCCGTGTTCCAGCAAGTACCGGTTGGTGTCCAGCAGTGCTTCAGAGGTGCCTGCATCAAGCCAGGTTTTTACCTGCTCCACCCGCATGATCAGGTTTCTTTCAAGCATCACATTAATAGCATCTACCAGGAAATATTCGCCTTTAAGGGAAATGTTCCTGCGGATTTGTTCTTCGATGGCACTAACAAGCGCCTGTCCCTGCTTGAAGTAATAACATCCGACCACCGCCAGGTTATTGTTGAGGTCATTCGGTTTTTCAATCAGGCGTTTCACCATACCAACGGAATCCACTTCAGCCACACCAAAACGGCGCGGATCAGGAACAGCTTTAACCCAGGCAACAGCATCCAATTTTTCATCAGGCAGAAAAGCAAAGGAATTTTCTATGAGGGTGTCAGAAAAAACGACCAAGACTGGGCCGTTCATGAATTCCCGGGCATGCCAGAGTGCATCGGACTGCCCTTTTTTCTCTGGTTGTTCCAGATAATGCACTTTCAGATGGGGATAGTGTTTCTGCATGTGTGCTTGTATCAAATCCCGCTGGCCGGGAGACATTATGTAAACGTACTCAACACTATCTGGATTAGGAACCGTATCGAACATGTGCAGCATGTGGTCCAAAACAGTTTTCCCTGCCAGCGAAACCAGTGGTTTCGGACGGCTCCAGGTTAGGGGGCGTAAGCGGCTGCCTAAACCTGCCATAGGGATGATAATTTTCAAAGCATCAGTCATGAGGGTTTCTCCGCGAGATTGATTTGTTGTAGTTCCTGATCAAGTCCACCTTACATGTTTCCTGGTTTATTAAATAGAAATATACAGGATATTCAATCTGTTCCTGCATACTCTCCAAGAGGTCGTATCCATATCAGTCTTAATTATATCCCTGAATAGGCCGGCAACTCATGGCGCTGGCTTATAAATTAACAAATCAGAAAATTGCACCGTGAATGCACTTTCACCCGAAGATCGTGCAAACAGTCCAAGCTTTCCCTCCAAATCTGGTCTTACCGAAAAGCTAAACTGATGTACATCGTTGATGAAAAAATGCAATGTACCAGAATCAGACCAAATCCCGAGTTGGTTGGTAGCAGGAGAACCTGGCTGAAAACGTCTGCCCGAGATCCAATCCTGCATTACGGACATTCCGTCATAGATTGTTCTTTCCAGCCGTATTTCCCCACAGCAGTTATACAGTGCATGATAAGTGCCCTGCTGGCTGTTGCGCCAAAATAGAATCCCGTAGGCATCATCGGGAGAGCAGAGTGCCACTTCTGCACTGACCTCGAGGTAAAAGTCAGAAGGAAGCGAGTGGGGGCTCAGGCTGACCAATTGGTCTTTTCTACCGGAAAGGGCAAAAGCAAGGGATGACTCTTCCAAGACAATGTTGCCAGCAGTAGTTTTACCAGTCTCCCACAGCGCATCAGACCCAAAACCGTCTTCCACCAATATTTCACCTACGGGGGGTGGGGTTAGACTATTGAGCGGGTTTGGGGTGGGCTGCACATATTTGGGCGTTGGGGTCTGTGTGGCTGGGAACCAATCGATAGTAGGCGATGGAACTGAAGTGAGGGTGGCGGTGGGACTTGTCGTTGGGGTTGCTTCGAGGGTGGGAGTCTGGCAGGCTGAAACCAAGCCAATCAGAACCACCAAAATGAACATCAGTTTGGCATACCTTGCATGAGCACAAGTATTCATGGGCTTATTTTACCCAAAAGCGCCAATTTGTCCGCATCGACCTCCATTCTTAAAGACAGAACTCAAAAACCATAAAAAAGCCTCCGCAAGGAAAATGTTATAATCTATTCGAATCGAGAGGTTACCATGAAGAACAGAAACTTTTTCCTCCCTTTGACGTTGCTTGCATTTCTCTTAGGAATGGGATTGGTGTCCTTTTCTTTTTTGCCTTCCAACGCCACCAATGCTCAGGCAGTCTACCAGACTCCTACGCCGGATGCAGAAGGTCGCATTTACTATACAGTTGAAGAAGGCGATACCTGTACGCGCATCTTCCTTCT
>CAYVWM010000010.1:0-32114 GCA_964455505.1 uncultured Anaerolineaceae bacterium | reverse complement strand
AGGGTACTGCATTCCATTAAACACAACAAAGGCAACTGGCTGGACTTTTTCCAAGAACGCTTCGCATTGCCCTTTGATCGACCAGGCGCTGCGCAGGTACTCCTGTAAGATTCGCAGGGTAACCGCGTCGTCTTGCAGGTGATGCCGCCGCAAAATCCAGCGCAGGCTTGGGGTTACAAGGCTGCCAAGCGGCACGCCCTGGTATTCAAGCTGCAATAGCTGCTCAAGGTTAAGGGAGGCAAGCAGTTTTTCTAACTGGGGATCGGCTTCAAATACAAAATGCTCCTGCTGCGCCGAAGTATAGGCTACCTCCGATTGCCGGATGCACGCCTGGCAGGGTGGGGATTTGGGTGGGTTTTGCCTGCTGGTGCCAAGCACACATTGGGTCATGCCGCGCTGGCATACAAAATGGACCACGGGGATTCCCTGCAGTCTCAGCGACCAGGAACTCACAAGGCTGAAACCAGCGTTCAGGCTCAACCCGCTCAGACGCGTGCTGGCATTAAAGAATGCCACGGGCGCTTGCTTTGGTTTTGGGCAGTGGGCTGCTACAGTCTCTGCCATGCTGCGCACAGCCCGGTCAGACCTGCTGTGCGCCCGTCTAACCTGGAAGTGCCTCTGCATCCTTGCATGAAACTCGGAAATCTGCATTTACTGGCTGAACCTTCTGAGTTTGCTCAGCGATGAGAGTTCACTGTCATAAACCTTCTTGACCCCATCGCCCAGCGATTTTTCGGTAACGCGGATGTATTTAACCAGGTGGTTAAACCCTTGCGGCTCAACGGATGCTGATTGGTCGCTGCCCCACATGGCGCGGTCGAGGGTGATGTGGCGTTCCACCATGCAGGCGCCCAGCGCCACCGCTACCGCTGAGGGCACCAAACCTACCTCGTGTCCGGAATAACCGATTGGGCAATTGAACATCTCCTGCAGGGTCTGGATCATGCGCAGGTTGAGTTCATCGGGAGGGCAAGGATAGCTGCTGGTCGTGTGGCAAATGACCAGGTTCTCTTCTCCCAGTAGGGCTACGGCATCCTGGATCTCTTCCAGGGTAGACATACCGGTGGAAAGAATGATGGGTCTGCCAGTGGCACGGCATGCGCGCAGAAGGGCATGGTCGGTCAGCAGGGCTGAGGCAATCTTGTGCGCAGGGGGATTGAACTGCTCCAGGAACTCTACGGAAGGAATGTCCCAGCAGGATGCCAGCCAGTCAACGCCTATTTCTTTGCAGTAGCGGTCAATTTCCTGGTAGGCTTCCTGCTCAAGTTCAACTTTGTAGCGGTAATCCAGGTAGGTAATATATCCCCAGGGGGTATCGCGCATCTGGTTGCGTTGGTGTTCAGGCACGCACAATTCAGGTGTGCGTTTCTGAAATTTGACCGCATCCACGCCGGCTTGCTTGGCAGCTTTGATCAACTGCTTGGCGATTTCCACGCTGCCGTTGTGATTGATACCAATCTCGGCAATGATGTAGGTTGGGTGACCTTCGCCTACTTTTCGATTTCCAATACAAACTTCTCGGTTCATAAGAGCTCCATTATCAGAAGGATAGGTTTTGGGCGGCAAACAGCCTGTCGACGAGTTCGCGCACTGCACCTCTGCCGCCGCGGTGATTCAATACAAGGTCTGCCATACGCAGGACGGTGGGATGCGCATCTGCCGGGGCAGCAAAGCATCCTACCAGCGGCAATACCGGCAGATCGGTGATGTCGTTGCCAATGAAAATAATTTCTGCGGGGTTAAGTCCGCGTTCATCAATGAGTTGTTTGAGGGCTTGATCTTTGGCAAGCACTGCCTGAAAGACTTCAAGTTTCAATTTTTTGCAGCGCGCAGAGACAACCGGGTTTTCCTCCCGCGAGATCACCATGGCTTTAATCTTGCCCTGCAAGCGCAGCAGATCCAGACCGAGCCCGTCCGAACGGCTGGTGGTGACCGATTCGTGACCGTCTTGGCCGGTGTGCACCAGGTCGTCGGAGAGCACCCCATCAAAATCCATGATCAGTGTGCTGACCTTGGGGGGCAGCGGGCGGCGATTCAGGGGATCGACAGCTTTGATGTGCGGGTCTTGCAGTAAACGCTCGTACCGTTCCCAATCGGCTGGAACGTCAATGTCGACCGTGTACTGCGGGTCCAACACCAACGGCAAGATCACTTCCCCACTCAAAGATTTTTTCTCAAGAATGGTCTGGGTGCGGATAACGTCGATGTGCCCGGTCTGCCAGTAGGTTTTGGGGAGCTGCTGGCGGGGCGCATTGTAGGGCTCCCGCAGTCCTTCCACCTGCAGCAAGGGCAGCATTTTCCCGGTTTCCGGATCGATCTGCCACATCTTGTATGGGTTTTGCCCGGAAGGCACAACGCCCCGCACGCAATCGGCTTCAGGGTGTGCCAGCAGCAGTGCCACGGCATCGTCAACGCAGGACTGCGGTCGGATCGGGGAGGTCGGGCGCAACTGTACCACCAGGTCCGGATGGTAATTTTCGTGTTCTGCCAGCCACGCCAGGGCTTGTTCAAACACAGGCAGGTCGGTGGTTTCATCCTGGGCAAGTTCTGCCGGGCGCATAAAGGGAACTTCCGCGCCCCACTGCCTGGCTACTTTGGCGATTTCATTGTCATCGGTAGAAACAATGACGCGGGTCACGCTGCGAGCCTGCAGCCCTGCTGCAATGCTGTAGGCAATCAGCGGGCAGCCGCTAAAATTGCGGATATTTTTCCTGGGGATACCTTTAGAGCCGCCGCGTGCCGGGATAAGGGCGAGGACTTCCGGGTGCGTTACCATGCTGTCCATCCCCCGTCCACCACCAGGTTGCTCCCGGTCATGTAACTTGAGGCATCGGATGCCAGAAAGAGCATGGCGGCGTTCATCTCATCGATGTTCGCCATCCTGCCCAGAATGGTTTTGGCTGAGTAGGCCTGTGTGAATACTTCATCGTGCTGGTTGTAAACGCCGCCGGGCGTCAGGGCGTTGACGCGGATGTTTTTTCCGGCGTAGTAGGCGGCCAGGTAGCGGGTAAAACCCAAAACACCCGCCTTGGTGACGGAGTAATAAGCCGGTTTATAGGATTGGCTCCCATCCGGACGGGCATAAATGCGCTGATCGGGTCCGTTCAGTCCGTACGTTGAGCAAATATTGACAATCACGCCGCTGCCCTGCGCCAGCATGGGCTCAACCACTGCTTGCGAAGCCAGGAACATGCCGGTCAGGTTTACATCCAGCGCCTGGCGCCAGGCCTCAAGCGAATAGGTTTCGAAGGCGTTGGCAGACTGCGCTCCCTGGTGTTGGGGATCAAATTTTGGGTCCATCGCAGCGCTGTTGACCAGTATATCTACGCTCCCGAAGCATTCGAGCGCCCTGGCTGCCATGGCGGTAGTGGACTGCGGATCAATAACATTCACCGCAAATGCCTCAGCGGATAACCCTTGCTTGCGAATCAGGTCTGCCTGCGCTTCTGCCAGATCCAGCGCCAGGTCTGCCAATAAAACGCTGGCGCCAGCCTGCGCCAGGGAAAGCGCAAATTGCCTGCCAAGCAGACCGCCTCCACCGGTAACGATAGCCGTCCGGCCATTCAGGTTAAATTTTTCCAGGACGTTTTGCATTCTTGATCATCTCTCAATCTTGTTTAATGGTCTGGCTCCGATTTTACCACTGCGGCACCTTCAGCCTAAGTTCACCAGGCAGCCGTCCTTATCTGCAGACTGAAAAACAGCCTGTGTGAGTTCCAGGGCTCGCACCCCGTCTTCCAGCCCGCAAACAGGCGGCTCAATTCCCTGGCAGACCCGGATAAAGTGTGCCATTTCTGCTAGGAACATGGCGTTGCGTTCAAATCCAGGCGGCGGTTCCAAACGGGACCATGTTTTTGTTTCGGTTGTGTAAACGTCTGCCGCTGCGCTGGCATTGTCCCAATGGATCAGCCCAAATTCGCAGGCAATTTCAAGCCAGTGGGACGGCGGACGCTGGTAATAATCCAAATGGAGGCTTCCCAATGCGCCTGCCTGGAAGCGTAAGTGGATGTCTGCGTGGTCTTCCACGCTTAGTTCCAGGCCGCTGATCCTGCCGAGTTGGGCAGAAACGGCCTGCACTTCCCCAAGCAGCCAGCGCAAGTAATCGAAGGGGTGGGAAAGGGTCAGCACCACCCCGCCGCCCAGGTCTGCACGGGCAGCATAGGTCTGGCGGTAGTCCTCCCAGGGATGCCAGTCCGGCAGGTATTCTCCCCAGTGGGCTTGCACCGAGAGGGGATTTCCTAGTTTTTTGGATGCCAACAGGTCTTTTATTTGTTTGAGCACCGGGTGTTGGCGGAAGTGAAAACCAACCAGCACCTGGGTGCCGCTTTTTTGCAAGTTAGCGCGCAGTTCAGGAATATCATTCAGGTTTGGAGCGATGGGCTTTTCTATCAGCAGATGACACCCGGCGGCGGCAGCAGGCACGGCTACAGCCATGTGCGCAGCGCTTGGATTTGCGATGATCACCGCGTCTGGGTGCTGGGCAAGCGCTTGGTCCAAATCTGTGTAGGCCGGCAGGCCTGCCAGCTCCTCATCCGGAAGCGTAGACCGGTATGTGCGGTAGAGCAGAATATCTTCCTGCCCAAGTGCTTTCAGGTTGCGCAGATGTCTGCGCCCTATGGAGCCGAGACCGGCAATTAAGAAACGCATCATTCTCTCCCATTCTGGTGCAGCAAGCCATACAGGATGTTGATTAATCCCTGAATGCCGTTGCGCACGTGGTTGTTGCGTGCAATTTTTGCAATTAGACCAGACCTTTTGTTATTCTCGCGTGTATCTGCGCGGGTGGTGATCCCGTCTTTCGCTGCCAGTGTAACCACTTCCTGATCAATGACATTCCCCAACAGGCGCATGGTTTGCTGATGGGTGGTCAGACGCAGGTAGCCTTTTTGGTCCATGCGGTCGTCCATCTCCACCATCCTGCCCATGAGTTGGTCGCTCCAGCCTTGCGGAAGCATCTCGTCCAGAATGGAGAGCAGCACCTTTTTGGGTGTCAGCACCTGAAAATGGTGCGCTGATACCCACGCCGTAACCCCTTTGCACGTAACCAGGACATCTTCGATGCCTGCTACCTCACTCTGGTAGCGTTCTTCGCTCCGCCCGGAATTGTCCATGTATTCCTCTTCCCATTTGCGGGGGATGAGATGGCCGCGTTCAACGCTTTTCGCGCCTTCTGCGGCATAGGCGAGCGTGGCATCCGAGCTCATCACCACGCGCTGGCGAATGTAAAAACCTGTGACCGCACCGACATTCGGGAAGGTGTCCAATATTTCCAGGTGAGCCGGCAGCCAACCAGGTAAATGGTAAACATCGTCATCGCTATAGGCGATGATTTCGCCGCTGGCTGTTTGGGCAATGCGGTAGAGCGCATTGAGCTTGCCAATATTATGGGCGGAAAGGATGAGCGTATCGATCTTGCCCTGCGCATACAAAGACTGCAGGAACGCCACCATCTCCGGGCAGCTGCCATTGTCGAATACCAGCAGTTCGTAGGGCTGGGGTGTATTGGCAAGGATGCTTTCGAGCGTCAGACGGGTGACCTCCAGCCTGTGCTGGAAGTAACCGGCCTGGTGCGGTTCGTAAACCAGCACTGCTACGGTCACACGCGGCGGTGTGTAACTTACGGTCTGATTGCGTGAAGGGTTTATACCAATTCGGGGCATGTTCAGGCTCCCTGGCTTGCTTTTTTCATGGCGCGGCTTTTCCAAAACTCCGCCCAGGCTTTGCGGGGATGGAACAAGGTAAACAGGAGCTGCGCCAGGGGGTAAGAGTGCAGTTTTAGCAGCGGGAAGATTTCCACTTCGCGCCAAAAATACCTGCCCTTCTTTGGCACGGGGGCAATTTTGCCGTCCAAAAAGTGATGGGTGGAGTCGTCCAATTCAAAGATGGTGCGGTAACCGCCAGCCAGCCGAATGTTCTCGCCCGTCTCAGGCAGGCGGTAATGCGGCTGCCCGTTGGGAAGGTGGCTGTAATCGTGGTTTTGGTGAACAATATCTAGGGCGTTGGTGGCGTCTAATACCGGCCAGCCTTGCAAGCGGGCCTGGTAAATCATCCAGTTATCCCAGCCGGCGCGTCCGACCGTAAAATCAGGAATTTTCTGGAAGCAGCTGCGGGGAAAACCAAAGTAATCGCTGCCGGTGCGCACATGCAATTTGCCGACCGTGTGAATTTCCTTGCGCAGGTTGTCCTGCCAGTTGTTTTCAAAAAGCAGGGGCTCGGCAACATCCAGGTCCCAGCGCTGCCCGATCATGAGAAATTCCGGTAATTGCGCGCCAGCCTGCCGCACCACATCCAGCAATTCGGGGAAAAAGAGAATATCCGCATTGACATAAACCAGGTAAGGGCTTTGGTTAACAGACCGCCCCAGCTGGAAAATGGAACTGATCAGGGGCGTGCCAAGCGCATTGGTGGCTACCTCGGGGATGTGCCGAAAATCAAATGATTTGGCAGCCTGGGCTATACCCTCGTCATTGCCAATCAGCACTACCTCAACTTCTTTTCCCAGCGCCTGCCAATTGCGCAGCGCATTGCGCTGAATCAGGTCAATGTGCGGGTTAGTGAAGGGTTTGGGTGCGGTA
Source organism: uncultured Anaerolineaceae bacterium (assembly GCA_964455505.1). GTDB lineage: Bacteria > Chloroflexota > Anaerolineae > Anaerolineales > Anaerolineaceae > Mesolinea. The sequence continues at coordinate 25,539 of CAYVWM010000010.1, read as the reverse complement.
AAAAGGGTTAGCAAGGGCATGCCGGTTAGTTTTTATCCTCCAAAGGCAGCCAGGCGCGCCTAGGCTGCAGCCTGGTAAGTGCTTTTCGCCACAGCATTGCGATTTTACGCTTGAGCGGCACTGCTTTTTCTGTGCGAACGGGGCTGGGATCCTGTGTTTTTTCAGCAGGTTTGGCAAGCACATTCAGGTAAAGTTTCAGGATTTCAGAGCGTGGATAGCCGTGCTTGCGCAGGGCAAGGACCTCAAAGCCGGCCAGGCGCAGGGTTTCACGGAGAGTGTGCGGGGTAAAGCAGCTCAGATGCGCCAATTCGTAACTGTCGTGTGCATAAAAATTGGGCACTTCCAGCAGCAGCAAGCCTTGCTCTTTTAATAAACCTTCACGTATCTGGCGCAGAACGCCCACCGGGTCCTGCAGGTGTTCCAGTACGTGCATCAGACTGACCAGGTCAAAGCGTTCCGGCTGGCTTGCAATCAGGCTCTCAATGCTTTTGAACATATCCAAACCGCGCGATTCGGCCAGTGCGCGGTAGCTTTCTCCAGGCTCCACGCCAATACACTCAGCATTGAATGCTTGCCTGAAAGCATCCAGTAAAAGTCCGCTTGAAGCGCCAATGTCCAGAATGCGCTTTGGTTGGGCAGCTCCCTGTGCGCGCAAAAAGCGTATCTGGTCGGCCGCGCGCAGCTGCTGTTGGCGCAGGTCTTTGGAAGTGGGTGTTTCCGTTGCCTGATAAATTTTCCGGTAGGCTTGCTTGTAGAACTCCGGGTTAGCTGCCTGGCTGCGCGCTGCATCCTGGAATACGAAGCCGCAGTACTTGCAGTGGTAATAGCGTACGTTTGCGCCAAAAGAGTCAAGATCCTTGAGCCGTTCAGCCTGCTGTTGGGAGCACAAGGGGCAGGCGATGGTTTCTGGTGCATCAGGTGCGCTTGCTGCTGGCAGCAGAGGCGTGCTGTGGGCTTCCTTGCTAGCACGTTCGTCCACATCCTGGTAGCCTTTATGCTGCACATCCACAAGGCTGTACTGCCATTGGGGGTATTGGGCATTTTTTTCCAGCAAATCGGCCAGGGAAAAATCGTCGTGGTTGCCAAATGCTGTATACACTGCCCGGGCAACTTTCAGGTCGGCTTCCGTGTCTACCGTAAAGCGCAAATGCCCCAGGCTGGGCTCCATCTCAGCCACCTTTACTCTGAAACGCCCGGGTTTGTCATACAGGTAGGGCATCACGTGTTCACGTTCGAATTTCTCCGTTGCATTTTTCCACGCGTTTTCCAGGGCTGCAAAGCTGCACACTTCCGTGTCCATCCCCACAGGGCTGGTGCGCTGATGGGGCGGCGGCAGGCGGTTGGCAGCAAAGTCCCAGCCGCCTTCCAGAAAGACAGCGATGACGCGGTCAATTTCAAGTGGGTCAATCATCGGGCAGTCGGCCGTAATGCGCACCACAACCTCTGCTTGGTAGGCACACGCCGCCTGGTAATACCTGTCCAGCACGTCGTACAAGTTGCCCCGAAATACCGGGACGTTCAGGTTGCGGCACAAGTCGGCGATTAGGTCGTCGGAAGGGTCGTCAGTAGTGGCAACAACCACCTGGTTAATCAGTTTTGACCGGCTGACCCGGGCAATAACGCGTTCCAGCATGGGTTTGCCGCCAACATCGCGCAGCACTTTTCCAGGTAAACGGCTGGAACTCATCCGTGCCTGTACTATCGCGACAATTTTGGGATTGCTCATCCGCACTTCCTTTTATGGTTGGGGCACAGCCGGCGGGTCAAGCACAATCGACCCAACGCTGTACTCAAAATTTGTTTGCTGCGCTGCCAGATTCGACGGTGTGGTCAGGAATAAAACCAGCCAGAGTAAATCCTGTTCCTTAAAGACGTATCCTGCCCAGCCATTGCTGTCCTTTGAAAAGGTCAGACGGGTAATTTCCCGTCCGCCCAGATCCACTTTGTCGGTGTCCAGGCTGTTGGCATCGTCTCCAAGAAACAACCCTACTGCAGTGCCAATCGTATAGACCGGTAAGCCTGCCAACTGTTCGTTCCTGATAATGAGCAATTTGGTGGGCGAAATGGCAGGGGCTGCCGAGTCGTACCCCCACCAGGCGACGTTTCCCTCCAGGTTGTCGATGAATGTCTTGATGGTAGGGTTGCTATCCCCCAACACAGACTGGAGAAAGTTCACAATGCCGGGCAAGTCCTCATTGATGTCTTTGGCAATATAAGATGGCGGAAGCATCAGCTGCAAGCCAATACCGTCATAAAGCACCATGCCGTTATCAAGGGTTGGGACTGCTTCCGGCACAGCGGTTTTTTGGGTAAGGGATGGCAAATTGCAGGCCACTGTGGAGAGGGCAAGCACAAGAATGATCAGGAGTATTTTGTATTTCATTATTTCCTCAATGGGCGGAGGCTACAACTTTTTCGTAGCAATCCAGTAATATTTGGGCGTTCTTTTTCCAATCTGCTCTGCCGACAGCGTCCTGCCTGGCCTGGCGGCCGAGCACCTTGCGGTCAGTCTCCAGACTGGCGAGGATGGATGCTTCAAGCGCATCCACATCGCCATCCGGGTATATCCAACCGTTTTTATTGTGGCGGATCCATTCGAGGTTGGCTGGAATGTCCGAGACAATCGAGGGCAAGCCGCAAGCCATGGCTTCCAGCAGCGAGACCGAAGAGCCGTCCACGTGGGAAGGGCTGGTGTAAATATCGGCTGCGCCGTAAAAAGTGATCAGATCAGCATTGGCCACTCTGCCCGCCAGGTGCACTTTGTCCATCACGCCGCCATTTTCCAGGATGGTGCGAATTTTGCCCTGCTCAGAGCCAGTATTCATCAGGATCAGGCGCAGGTCAGGTCTTTTGCGGGCAGCCCGGACAAAGGCTTTTGCCAGCACGTCCACGCCGTAATTGGGCTCCCAGGAGCGCAGGCACAGCAGCACCGGGTTCTCTTCCCAGCCTTGTTTCTGCCGCCAGCTTTTGCCTGGAACCATACTGGAAAGCGGGGAAAAATGATCCAGATCCACTCCCCAGGGGAAAACGCAGATCCTATCGGCAGGCATGCCAAAAGCTACCGCCCGTTCTGCCGTTGCCTGGCAGTCCGACGTGAACCAATCCGAGTGCTGCAGGGTGTAACGGGTCTGCCAGCGGCTGATTGGGGAGGCATACGCATCCTTCATCAGGTCAAACCCCCAACTCATAGTAAGCAAGGGGTGCATTTCTGCCATAGCTGCCAGAAAAGCACCATCCTGAATGGGTCCGGCATGAATAAGATCTGGCTGCAAGTTGATAAACAATTTCCTGAGCCGGCGCGTAAGAACCGGTGTCTGGGTCAGCTTAAAGGTACCATTGACACCCTGCCAGGGTACATTGGTTATCCCTTTGGGTGTGGGATACTCCCGCGAAGTGTCCAGCCTGAGGGCATAGACTTCGTGACCGCTTTCCGCAAGCATGGTGAGAAAGCGTTGATCGTGGGGAGAATCTGACCTTGTGCAGTATAAAAGCCGCAAAGAAACCTCTTTCCTAACCGAGCATCGTCCAGCGCAGTTCCTGGCCTGCCGCTATGGGTGTCCGCGCTTTGGTGCCAATGACGGCCTCAATCTCATAGGGCATGATGGCTCCCCGCGCAGCCGGCCTGAGCACATCAATCATTTCACGGGTCAGTACTGTGCCCGGTTCGATGGCACGTGCAGCCCGAAGGCAGCGGCGCTGAATGACCACGGTTTCCTGCTCATTACCAGCAACCACTTTGTTGCCCGAGCCCATGGCGCGTTCCAATTCCCTGGTGGCATTGACCATTTCCGCCCATGTGACCGGGTTCATCGCAAACTTGTGGTCAGGTCCCTCGCGGTTGTTGTCGTCGGTAAAGTGTTTCTCAACAACCCTCGCGCCAAGAGCAACGGCGCCCAAAACTGTGGCATGCCCATGGGTATGGTCAGAAAGCCCCAGAACCAGGTCGGGATACATGGCGTGGTAGGTTTTGAGCACATTCAAGTGAATATGGTCAAAATTACCCGGGTCAGCAGTGTAATTGGTGTTGCACTGCATGAGCACCAACTGCGGATTAACAGCCAGAATGGCATCCACCGCCCTCTGTACATCGCATATATCTGAGGCTCCGCTTGCCAGCAGAACGGGTTTGCCTTTGTTGGCGATGTGCAAACACGCCTCGATCCAGGTGATATCACCGGACCCAATCTTGTAGGCGGGAACGTAGGGATCGAGCATGTCGATCGCTTCAAAATCGTAAGGGGAGGAAAAATAATCAATCCCTGCTTCGTCGCAGGCTTCTTTAAGGATTGGAGTCCATTCAAAAGGGATAGAGGCGTCGTTATAAACTTCAACAACGCTCTTACGCCATTTCGCCTGGTGGGAGACCTGGGCGTTCATGTGTGTAAAGCCGTAGTCTGAGACGATTTTTGGACCGCGGAAATTCTGAAATTTGGCAGCGTTAGCACCAGCTTCAGCGCATAGGCGGATTAATTCCAGGGCGCGTTCAAGGCTGCCATCGTGATTGGCAGCGATATCGGCAATAAAGTATGTGGGATGGTGTTCTCCAATACTGTAATTTCCAATTTTCAGTTCCATAGTTACCTCCGGGCTCAGGCTATAAAGGATTGAAGCCTGGCGGGCAGTCCCGCCTGCCAGGCAGCATGGAAAGCTTGCAACCCGCCAAACAAACCTACAGGGGATATCCCCAGGGCGTTGTGCAATTTCTCTGTGTTCATACTCAGATTGGGTGAACGCAGTGCAGTCAATCCGGACTCCTCAACAGAGATCGGGCTGACCAGGCTTTCGTCCAACTCAAATTGGCGGGCAAGACTGACACCGAACACATATTTACTGATGGATTCAGCGCCAAACACATGGTATAAGCCGTTGAGGTCCGCCTGACCCATTTGTAGCAAAGTTTGTGCCAGGTGCCCTACATAAAGCGGGGTGAAATATACATCCGTAAAACCGTTAACGGTCTGCTGCGCGATAAGATGGTTGTAAAAGAATTCAGCCAGGCTGCGGTTCCCGCTGGCAGACCAGCCGTAAAAATTGACCCGGGCAATAATCGCGTCGGGGTTGGCTTGGGCAACCAACTGCTCTCCTGCCAACTTGGTTTGGGCATATACATTCTTGGGATTGGGCGTATCGGTCTCCCGGTAATCCCCCCTTTCGCCATCGAAGACGGCATCTGTGGAAATATGGATCATCTTGATGCCAAGCCGGGCAGCATTTTCTGCCAGAACGCCGGGAACCACCGCATTGATCCGGTGCGCCAGGTTGGGTTCCCTTTCTGCCTGGTCGATATCCGCCAGGGCAGCGCAGTGCACCAGAAGGTCGGGGGCTGCGGATTGCAATCTTGCAGGAATAGCTTCAAGATTGTCCAGGTCAACCTGCTCTGCGGCAAAAGGCACGCCTTGCAGTGCCCTGTTTCCCGACCAGCCTGTTACCTGGTAGCCTTGTTCCACAGCCGTCAGCGCCAGGTTCAATCCCAAAAGCCCGCTGGCGCCGGTTACAAGCAGTTTCGTCATGCGTGGTTATCCTTTTCAAAGTCCGCTTCAATCGGTGCAATCATTGCCTGAATCTGGCTCACATCCAGCCAGTCGGTATTCGTATTGCTCTGATAGGTGAAGCCATCCGGCAGGGGTTTGCCCTGTTTTTCCCAGGCGTGCCCAAACCAGAGCGGCGAAGCAGCCGGCTGGACCACAAACATATCCGCTAATTCAACGGTTGTGCGTGCTTCATCCTCAGAGATCAGCGATTCATGCAATTTTTCCCCGGGGCGGATACCGATGATGTCGATACTGGCTTCAGGGGCGATCGCTTTGGCAAGGTCCATCATGCTCATGCTGGGAATCTTTGGCACGAAAACTTCGCCGCCCTGCATCTGTTCAACGCAGCGGATAACGAAACGCACACCCTGCTCCAGCGAAATCCAGAAACGCGTCATGCGTTCATCGGTAATGGTTAAGCGTCCGCTGGGGCGCTGCTTAAGAAACAAGGGCACTACACTGCCGCGCGAACCGACCACGTTGCCGTAACGCGTGCAGGCAATGCGCGTATTGCGTCCGCCGGCATAGGCGTTGCTCTGGATCAGCAATTTTTCAGCAGCGAGCTTGGTGGCGCCGTACAGGTTGATTGGGTTCACCGCCTTATCGGTGCTGAGCGCCAGCACTTTTTCGACGCCATTCTCTATGGCGGCGTTTACCACGTTGCTGGAACCAAGAATGTTGGTTTTTATTGCCTCCATAGGGTTGTATTCACAGGCGGGCACTTGTTTGAGCGCTGCCGTATGGACAACAATATCCACACCGTACAGTGCGCGCGAAAGCCGCTCGCTGTCGCGTACATCGCCAATGAAGTAGCGAATAGTCGGGTCGTTAAATCCGCTGGTGCGCATCTCGTGCTGTTTCAGTTCATCCCGGCTGAACACAATTACTTTGGCGGGATGGTATTCCTCTACCATCATCCTGACGAATTTTTTGCCAAAAGAGCCGGTACCCCCGGTCACCAGGACTACTTTATTATGCCATTCCATACAACCTCCATCTTATGCTGAAGTCAGTCAATTTTAGGTTTGGAAAAAACAATCAGCGGGTACTGACCATTCTCTCCGAAATAATGTGGAAACCATTCCTCAAGGCGGTACAGGACCTTGAGCCAAAACTTGCCGCCCCACTGCGGCTGGATCACGGTGCGCAGAAAACGCACGCTGACGCTGCGCCAGGTGAGAATTTCAAAAGGCAGCTTGCCAGTAAGGGTTTGCTTGAACCAGCGGGCATTGTTCTTTTCAACAAAGGTTCCCGCAGGCGCTGCTGCTTTTGCTGTTGGGCTCTCAGAGATCTGATCGGTGTTAGGCTCAGCTGCTGCTTTTTGGTCTTTTCCATGCTGCAGGCGTTCGGCAGCACGAATCAGCAGGGACCAGAAACGCGCCAGGCCGTGCTGTTTCCAGCCGTCCACGGTCACCATGCTGCTGCCAGGGGTAAGCCTGTCGTACAGTTTTTGGTAGCAAGCAGCTTTTTCATCTGCGGGCAAATGGTGAATGGTATGCAGGGAAACAATCCCATCGAACGCTTCCTTTTTGAAAGGCAAGTGGGCAATGTCGCCAACTACATAAAAGCCGTGCTCACCCAAGCGCTTTCGGGCTTCTTGCAATGCCACAAACGAAAGGTCGAAACAAACCCGCTTTTCATAACCAGCAGAATATGCCAGATAATCCCTGTACTGCACTGGTCCAGAGCCGGCATCCAGTAAATAGTGCCCGGTGGGGGCAAGATGACGGGAAACGCGGGCATGCGCGCGGGCAATATACTCCGCTGAGACTGGGCGGAGGTCCTCGTATTGCGCATTTTGGTACTGCCCGTTCTCTTTCTGCCAGCCCACCTGGTTGTAAAACTGGCTGACTGTCTGTTTGACCTGCTTATCCGTCATGGGGTTTCTCCTCAGAAGTGGGAAGTTCACCAAGGCGCGCCAGTCCGCGGCTTGCCCAATCCAGTTTTTTCCCGGTCAGATAGCCGAAAGTTTGGGCATAGCGCTTTTGTCCTTCTGAACTGAGCACAAAAGAAAGCGGGCGCATCTCAAAATCCTTGCCCAACCAGAGCAGGTGCCAGGGGAAGGGTAAGGAAAACTCGAAAAAGAAAAGGTAAGCATACAGCCAGGCTTGCTCCACCTTCTCATAGGGCAAGCGGTACGCTTTGGGACCGGACAGGATTTCATTAAGGGTGCTTTCATACGCTTCCCAGGTGAGCGGGTCGTATGTGAAGCCTTTGTGGGCATAGTGGGTTTTGCCTGCCACGATTACTGGCAGTCCTGCCATGCTCATTTCCAGGCCAACCGTTGTGGTGTAGACCAGACCAAGGTCTACCACTTCAATCAGGTCGTAGGTATTGGTTTTATCATCCGGTTTGATCAGGTGGATATGGTCGGGCAATTCTCCGAAAGCCTTCTCAATCACCTCGACCATGGAAGTGCCGTGCGTCAGCAGTTCGCCGGGATGAATGCGAATGACCAACTGCAGGTCGGTGCGCTGGCAGAAATAGCGGATAGTCCCGATGATCCAATCCGCCATGGTTTCCGAGATTTGCTGGCGGCCGAGCGTCAGGCTGTCTCCAAGCACGTTGGTAGCAAGCAGCGCCACAGGGCGTTTATCCAGTCCCAATTGTTCCCGTACTTTCTGGGCACCCTGGGTGGGGGTTTGCTGCCATTGGCGGGCAAAGTTCCCCCACAGTTTGGCGTTTTTGCGGGCTGCAAACATGTCCAGCAGGGCATTCCGGGCTTTTTCGGGCAGCGGCTGGTTCCCCAAGGCTTCCCACAGGGCGCTGGTATCGTGGGACATAATTTCGGCATCCTGTGCCAGCCAGATTCGTTCGCGCTGGTCGGCAAATTCGAATGTGATTGTTTGAATGCCAAGCAGTTTTGCCGCCTGGTATGCCACGCCCATTTCCAGGATCGTACCGTTGGGTACAATCAGGATGTCTGGTTGGGTTCTTTTCAACCAGTGATAAATCGCAGCCGCCGCCTGGGTGTTGCGTTCGTAGCGCAGCTGGTATAGTGCGCTGTTGGTATCGGTTTCTTCTATCTGAAGGGTGTACTGGGTATCGTAATCCGAGACCTGGGCTGCAATTTGGGCAAGCTCTTCATTCAGTTTGGGGGCGGCTTCCAATTGCTCCCAGAGGGGCATAACTTCTATGGTTTGGGCTGCGCTTTCCAGTATTTTTTGGGTGTAAAGACCCTGCCGCCGCAGTTCAAACCTGGAAATGGGATTGTCCCATTCTGCATAGGGCAGATACGCCAGGCTGATTTGGTGGCCTTGCCCGGCGAGGGCAAGCGCAATCAAGCCAGCTTGTTCAATCCAGTAATGCAGCGAGGCAAACAAGCAGATCTTTTTTGGGGAAGGCTGCACCAAGTGATGCTGCTGAAGGTCCGATACGGCTTGCGGCAGCACGGACTGAAGTCCCTCCAGTTTGTAATGGGCAGACCAGGGTTTGAATTGCCCGCGCAGCAGCCAGTAAAGTTCGGCTGTCAGGGGCAGGTCTCCCAAAATTTCTTTGATCTTGTCCTTGTACTGCATGCCTCAATCCTTCTTTTCGATCGTCCATTCCAGAACTGGCCGCACACTGCCCGGGCGTGGTTCCGGCCAATGGGTTCCGGGTGCCCCGCTGGCATCTACGGAGAAACTGAGCGCTTGTTCATCCTGAAAATAACGCCGGATGTGATAAGAGCTGGCATTGATGCCGAGCAAAAAACGTCCTTCGTTTAAAGTGTTTGCCGGGATGACACAGCGGCTGGTATAGGTGCCCTTAGCGCGGGATGGGTAAGCGTTGAACAGTTCGCTGGAATCGGTATCAAAGCTGGTGAAAACCGGTTCTCCACGGGTGGTCATCAGGTAGTAGCCCACGCGCAAACCGGTTACTTCCTGTGAAAGCTGGTAGGCTATTTCGATGGTAATGGGTTCCACACTGCGCAGGCTCTCAGAAACCTGGCCGGATTTATCTAAGACCCGGATGGCAAGCGGGCGGAAAGGCTCTGCGGTGCTGGGCACTTCATCGGCTTCCCAATAGCGCTCGCCCTGCCGGGAAAGGCCGCGGTTAAGGTAGAAGTCTACAGCTTCGCCTGAGGGTCCGCGCATCAGAATCCTGCCCTTCTCCAGCACCAGGGATTCTTCCGTCAGGCGTTGAATTGCGGACATATTGTGGCTCACAAACAAGACCGTGCGCCCCTGCTGAGCGACATCACTCATTTTCCCGAGGCACTTGCGCTGAAAATCGGCATCGCCAACGGCCAGCACCTCGTCCACCACCAGGATTTCGGGCTCCAGGTGGGCTGCTACGGCAAATGCCAGCCGCAGGTACATCCCGCTGGAATAGCGTTTCACAGGTGTATCGATAAATTGGTCTACTTCTGAAAACGCCACGATTTCATCATAGCGTGCTTCGATCTCCTTGCGGGTCATGCCCAGGATAGCGCCGTTCAGGAAGATATTTTCCCTGCCGGTCAGTTCCGGGTGAAACCCTGTGCCGACCTCCAGTAAGGAACCCACCCGACCGCGCAGTTCACCGTAACCTTCGGTAGGATCAGTAACCCGGGAAAGAATTTTGAGCAGCGTGCTTTTACCGGCGCCGTTGCGTCCGATAATGCCCAGTGCCTGTCCTTTTTTTACATCAAAACTGATATCCTTGAGCGCCCAAATGGTAGTGTTGGTTGGTTGATGGGCAGAATTCTTTGAGAAAAGCTGTCCGATTTTGTGCGCCTGGTTAGTGAGCAGGTCGCGCAGGGTATCGGGTCGCTCCTGCGCTGCACCAATTGTGTAGCGCTTGGAAAGCCCCTGCACGTGGATAGAGAGGTCAGAATCCAACATCACACCACATCCGCAAAGGTTTTTTCCATGCGCCGGAAAAAGAACAACCCGGAGAGAAACAATACCAGCACAGCCACGGTTGAAACAAGCAAGGTCATATCTGGGGGTGACCCGCCGAACATTGCCCAGCGGAAGCCCTGTACCACCCCAACCATCGGGTTCAGACTGTATATATAGCGGATGGCCCCTTCGGGTATGGTGCTGATGGGATAAACGATTGGTGAGGCATACATCCAGATCTGCACGAGGAAGGGCACCATTTGCTGCACATCGCGGTACTGCACATTAAGCGCGGAGAGCCACAGACCCACCGCCAGGGCAGCCAGCACTGCCAGCAGCGTCAGCGGAAAGATCCATAAAACCCGCCAGGTAGGCACAATCCGGTAAACCAGCATGGTAAGCAGCAAAACAATGAGCGAGATAACAAAATCCACGAGTACCGCCAGAACTGAAGCTATTGGAATGATAATGCGTGGGAAGTAAATCTTGGTGATCAGGTTGGCGTTGCCCACCAGGCTGATGCTCGATTTTTGCAGTGAATTGGAAAAAAGGTGCCAGGGTAAAAGCGCAGAAAGCACAAAAACAGGATAAGGCAGCCCGTCGGAATCCACTTTGAGCCACAAACCAAAGATCAGTGAGGATATCAGCGTGGTCAGCACAGGCTGCAGGAGAGCCCAGCCGATTCCCAGAACAGCCTGTTTATACCTGACCTTGATGTCACGCCAGGTCAGGAAGTAGATTAATTCACGGTAGCGCCAGAGTTCCTGCAGGTCTACTCCCAGCCAACCTTTGGCAGGCTTGAGGATAACCGTTTGGTTTGCTGGCATCTGGGTGGTTGTCACGCGATGCTGCTCCTGTTTTCGATATACCAGGCAATGGTCTTGCGCAGCCCTTCCTCAAAATCGGTGCGGGCGCTGAAGTTGAAGGCTTCTCGCGCCCTGGTGGTATCCAGTTTGCGGCGCGGCTGACCGTTGGGTTTGCTGGTCTCCCAGCGAATCTTTCCTTCAAAACCGGTCAGGCGGGCAATCAATTCCGTGAGGTCCTTGATGCTGATCTCGAAACTGGAACCGATATTGACGGGTTCGGACTGGTTATAGGTTTGGGTTGCCAGCGTGATCCCTTCTGCAGCGTCTTCCACATAAATAAACTCGCGTGTGGGCGATCCATCGCCCCAGGCAACGATTTCAGGTGCGTTTTGCTCTTTGGCTTCAACACATTTGCGGATGAGCGCAGGAATGACATGCGAACTTTCGGGATTGAAATTATCTCCAGGGCCGTACAGGTTGACCGGTAAAAGGAAAATGGCATTGAAGTCGTACTGCTGGCGGTAAGCCTGGGCCTGCACCAGCAGCATTTTCTTTGCCAGCCCGTATGGCGCATTGGTTTCTTCGGGATAACCATTCCAGAGGTCATCCTCTTTAAAAGGAATGGGCGTGAACTTGGGATAAGCACAAATGGTGCCGATGGCCACAAACTTCTCGACGCCGTGCTGCCAGGCCTGGTGCATCAGTTGGACACCCATCATCAGGTTGTCGTAGAAAAACTCTGCAGGTTTGGCCATGTTTGCGCCGATGCCGCCTACATGGGCTGCCAGGTGGATGATGATATCCGGCTGGGAATCTGCCAGCATCCTGGCAATATCCTCCGCCTTAACCAGGTCATAATCCCCATAATGTGGGACAAAAATCTGGTTTGCGCCTTGTTCACGCAGCCTTCGGATCAGATGCGTGCCTAAAAATCCAGCACCGCCGGTGACACAGACGCGTTTGCTGGAGAGATCAATCGGTTTTTCCATGATCACCTCTATGTTCTTCTTGTGCAGGGTCAGTTGATGCAACGTCATCTGCAGGTAAATGCAGTGCAAGATTAATGCCGTCGATCTGAATTTTGGGGGCATTTTCATCGCTGCTGACCGGCATATTGTGTTCAAGACAGGTCAGGCGGCAGACCTCGGCAATATCGCCATTGCCATCAATCCAGACGCGGTTATAGCCATTGTGACGGATTTCCTGCAATAATTCAGATGTTGCTTCGCGCGTCCGCCGATATAACTCAAAGGAATTCTGTATGTATTCTACAGTCAGGCGCGTGCGCAGGGCAATACCTTCCGGCGTAATGATATAGCGCAGTTTTTTGCGCTGGGCGCGCTTTACCTTGACATAGCCCTTGGAGATCAGGCGTTTGAGATACCAGTTGATGGTTCCTACTGCCACGCCCAGTTCATCTGCCAGATTGGCTTGGGAAATATCCGGGTCTGCCTCAATCTTGGTAAGAAGGTCAAGGTCCCGCACGGTTTGTGTGTTCAGGCTGAGATTATCCATATATTCAATATCTGAATTATAGACAAGAATCGCAGGTCGTCAAGCCGGCTGAAAAGCCTGGGGATGCCTTTGATGGTGTTTTGTGTGGATCAGGGGAATTTATTCCTCTCAGGGTGTAGCGATATCGCGGACCCAACTGCGCTCCTGCAAATACCAGTCCACCAGTGTGTCCACACCCTTTTCCAGGTGGACCTGCGGTTCCCACCCCAAAACGCTGCGCGCCTTGCTTACGTCTGCTACATTGGTAAAGACATCGGCCGGATGGCTGGGTATATATTCCACCCGGGCTTTTTTACCGAGCCGGTCTTCCAGCATGCGGATCAACTGGTTGACGCTGATGACTTCGTGCCCGCCTAGGTTGAACACATCAAAACCGACCGGCTGAAGGGCCAGAAGCGTTCCGCGAGCGATGTCGTCCACATAGGTGAAACCGCGCGATTGTTCGCCGTCGCCGGTTACATACACCGGCCTCTCTTCGGCAATCCACTGGCAAAAACGGAACATCACCATATCCGGTCTGCCTGCCGGCCCGTAGACGGTGAAGTAGCGCAGCACGGTTGTATCGATATCGTAAAGGTGATGATAGGCATACGCGAACGCTTCTGCGCCTTTTTTGCTGGCAGCATAGGGCGCGAGCGGGTGATCGGTGCTGGCGGTTTCGCTGTGCGGTGGGGTGCCTTCAGCGCCATACAGGCTGGAAGTGGAAGCAAGCACAAATTTTTTAACCTTGTTTTGCCGGCAGTACTCCAGCATGTTCAGCGTGCCAAGCGTGTTGGTATAAAGATAAGACCAGGGATCGCTGGTGCTGGCGCGCACACCGGCAATTGCAGCCAGGTTGATGACTGCTTCCACTGGGGGAACTTCATTCGTCAACTGCTGGATAATCGCCCGCTCGGTAATATCCTGCTGAAGCCAGTGAAACTGTTTTTGTTCCTGCAGCAGTTTAAGGCGGTACTGCTTCATGCGCGGGTCATAAGCCGGGCTGAGGTTATCCACACCGTAAACAGTATGCCCGTGCTGCATCAGCAAGTGCGCAACCTGCGAGCCGATGAATCCGGCGGCGCCAGTGACAAGGTAATTTGCCATTAGAGCTTGACCACTTTACTGCTGTTTTTTCCCAGCCCTTTCATGGCGTTGCGGGCGTCAAAAATAAGAGGGGCTTTGTCGAGGATCATGGCGTAATCGATCTTGCTGTGATTGGTGATGATGGCAACGCAATCCGATTTTTCAACTGCTCCCTGCAGATCCTTTTCGGACTTCATAGTCAGGAATTCCTCGTCCAATTCAGGGACGTAGGGATCGTAATAAGAAACCACAGCACCTTTTTCTTGCAGCAAGTGGATGACATCCAGCGCTGGAGATTCGCGTAAGTCCTTAATATTGGGTTTGTATGCCACGCCCAACACCAGCACCCGGCTGCCGTTCAGCGGTTTTTTGTGGTGATTCAGGGCGTCTTGAATCTTGCCCACGACGTAGCGCGGCATGTTGGAGTCAATTTCAGATGCCAGTTCAATAAAACGGGCAGTGTAATTGATAGTTTTCATTTTCCAGGAGAGATACAACGGGTCCACCGGGATGCAATGCCCCCCCATGCCGGGGCCGGGTGTGAACTTCATGAACCCAAAAGGTTTGGTGGCAGCCGCATCGACTACTTCCCAAACGTCGATTCCCAACCGGTCGCACATGATGGCCAGTTCATTCACCATCGAGATATTGATCATGCGGAAGGTGTTTTCAAGCAGTTTGGTCATTTCAGCCACTTCGGTGCTTGAGACAGGAACCACGGTCTCCAGAGCCTTCCCATACCAGGCAACCCCAACTTCGGTGCAATTGGGGGTGATACCGCCCATCACTTTGGGGGTGTTATAAGTAGTGAAGTCTGTCCTTCCCGGGTCTACCCGTTCTGGGGAGAACGCCAGGAAAAAATCCTCTCCCACTTTGAGATCAGAATGATCCAGCAGGGTAGGCAGAACCATTTCCCTGGTAGTGCCGGGGTAGGTGCTGGATTCCAGGACAACAACCATGCCGCTGTGCAGATGTGGGGCAAGGTCGCGGCTGGCATTGGCAATAAACGAGAGGTCGGGGTCTCCGGTCTTGCGCAACGGGGTGGGGACGCAAATAGAAACGGCATCGATTTCCTTGAGCACAGAATAATCTGTGGTTGCCCTGATGCGGCCGGCTTCGGTATGTTTGCGCAGTTGGGCTGAGGGCACATCCTGAATATAACTCTCACCCCGGTTGACCATGTCCACTTTCTCTTGAATGGGGTCGATCCCTGTTACGGTAAAACCTGCATTGGCAAAGGTGACCGCCAGCGGGAGTCCAACATAACCGAGCCCAATCACACCGATATTAGCTCTCTTTTTTTGTATTAACTGAATCAACTCATCTTTCACCATGGTTCACCTGTTATTTATCATCTGAAAAATCTGTTTAGAAAAGACTTAATTGTTCTGGGGGTTTTTCCTCAGTTTTTTGTAGCGTGGGTTTCGTTTTTTCGGCGGCAGGGAGTTTTGCAGGTTCGTCCAGCAGCCGGCGCAGTTGGGCAAAGTCTTCCAGCAGGGCTGTTTTGAGAGCAGGTTGATGGAGCGCCGCGGCTGGATGATACATGGTAACCACCAATCTACCTTCTACATGATGCACCTGCCCGTGTATTCGGCTGATCTTTCCGTTGTCAATAAAACGTGCCATTGAAAAGCGGCCGAGCGTTACGATTATCCGTGGATTGATTGCCTCGATCTGTGCATCCAGGTATTTACGGCAGGCGCTTAATTCTTCAGGTTGAGGGTCTCGATTGCCGGGTGGGCGGCATTTGACCACATTGGTGATGAACACGTCCTCTCGTTTCAAGCCTGCCTGAGCAAGCAATTCATCCAAAAAAAAGCCGGCCTGCCCCACAAAGGGTTTTCCCTGCTGATTTTCGTTGTGGCCAGGTCCTTCCCCTATCAGCATGATAGGGCTGTCGGCGGGGCCTTCACCCGGAACGGTTTTTAAGCGTGTTGAGGAAAGCGGGCAATCTTTACAGTTTGCAATCTGCTGCCGCATGTTTTCAAGGATTTGTTTCGCTTGCATATGCATCTCTGGTCAGGATTTTACCCCAATATCGGTCGAAAAACGGAGAATTATTGCGATTGGTGCTTTTCCAATAACTGTGGGTCAATGGGCTCCAGGGTCAGCAGCCAGGCATCTTCGTGGTTATCCTGGTAGTAACCGGGTCGGATTCCAACCACTTCAAAGCCCAATCCGTAATACAACTTTAGAGCTTCAAGGTTGCTTGCCCGTACTTCCAGGAGTGCTTTTCTGGCCCCGTCGTCAAAGGCCAACAAGAGCGCGCTGCTGAGCAGCCTGCGCGCGATTCCCAGTTTGCGGAATGCAGGTAACACCGCCAGCGTGCCAATATGGGCTTCGTCAAGGATGATCCAGACTACAATCACGCCAATCACCCGGCTCTGTTCGCCTTTATTATTCGTCTCTGCGACGAGGCAAACGCTGGATGAATCCGGCCTGAGTTCGTACAAAAAAGACCCGGCAGGCCACGGGTCTGAGAAACAAATCCGGTCCAGCACTTCAACCTGGGGCAGGTCTTCCAGGGTCATGCGCCGCAGTGTGGCTGCTGCCTTTTCAGGCTTGCGGGTCATACTTCGGGAACGTTGCTGAGGGTATGGACGTAAATGGGGGATAGGCTGGCAACCTCGTCGGGTTTATTGTCCTTCAGTTGTTTCCAGGCAAGCTCGGCCAGAACTGCCGGGCGGCGCAAATTTTGCGCACCGCTGCCCAGACGGGCTGTTTTCCATTTGCGTCCCAGAATTTGGCGCTCTTCAGGTCCCATCTCACCGCATACATACACTGGTGAGGTGATTGTTGCAGCGATCTCTTTGGGGGTGTGCACCTGGATTTCTTCGTCGCGCTGCCAGTCGCCATTTTTTGCCACGTAACGGGCATGGGCGTAGCGTCCGCGGCCAACTTTCAGAAGCGCAATCAATGGGCGGCGCAGCACTGGCTGACCAGCTGCCAGAATGTCCAGCGAAGGAATGCCTGCAACGGGCAGGTTCAGCGCCAAAGCCATGCCTTTGCACACACTCATACCGATGCGCATACCGGTGAAGGAACCTGGTCCGATGGCAATGCCCAAACCGGTCAGGTCTGAACGTTTGACATTGGTACGGGGAAAAATGGCAGATATGGCCGGCACCAGTTCGGTGGTGTGGAAGTTGTGGCTTTTCCAGGTGTGTTCGTACAGGATTTGCGACCCGTCTGTAAGGGCGAGCCCGATCCACTCCGTTGAGGTATCAATTGCTAAAAGCATCAGAAAGCTCCAAAAAGCAGTTGCTGTAACTTTTTCGCCATGGTCGTATAAGTTTTTCCATGTGGAGTAAAGACCAGATGGCGCTGTTCTGTGGTAATCCAGTTCAACCTGATCCACAGGTTTTCTTCAGACAGGTGAGCCTTCAGGCGCTCAGCCCATTCCAACACCAGAACTCCCTGCTCCAGTGTGCCTGGAAGGTCCAACATGGCAACATCAAAGGCTGTGCCGCTCAGGCGATAGGCGTCGGTGTGATAAAGGTGCTGCCCATTGGGGTGACGGTAATCATTGACAATCACGAAAGTCGGACTGGAAACCTGGTCTGCCGAGCCCCAGCCCTGGGCAATACCCTGCACCAGGGTGGTCTTGCCGGAACCCAGATCGCCTTCAAGACAGATGATGTGTCCGGGTTGCAGCAGGCTGCCAAGGCGGATGCCCACCCGCCGGGTTTGTTCGGGGCTGTGGGAAAAGAATTCAAAGGCGTTTGGCGCAAGAATTGGCATGGTATTCGCTTAGATTAATCCTTTTGTGAAATTATACTGCAAACGAACCCGATATGGTGCGGCTATTTTTGATGTTGGCCAGCTGCACCCAGAGCCTGCTAAAGGATAATCCTATGGCAATCTTTGCAGTAAAGGTGCGGTCCGCTCAGACTTTGTCTTCCGGAAGTGTACTTACTGGAATGTGCGTCTTCATCCTGCGCGCCAATTCCCGCCGGGTGAGCAGAATGCGGTGCTTGCAGGTCAGGCAAACCAGGCCAATATCAGCCCCAAGCCGTACCACTTCCCACTCAAATCCCCCGCAGGGGTGCGCTTTGCGCATGCGTACATGGTCCCCAAGCTCTAATTCCGGCAGCATGGCGGGCATTATACCACCCCATGTTATAATCTCCACGGGCATTTTCCCGTTGAAACACCGGGATGTGCTGCTTTAAGCCCCTTAAATTTGGAGCAATACATGTTGAACCTGAGCGCCCCCGTTATCATCTCCCGCTTAATCACGCTTGTGATCGCCTTCACCCTGCACGAATTTGCCCATGCCAAAACAGCAGATTTGCTTGGGGATGCGACCCCGCGCAATTTTGGGCGGCTGACCCTCAACCCGCTTGCCCACCTGGATCCAATGGGTACGCTTATGGTCATCCTGGTGGGTTTTGGATGGGCTAAACCGGTGCCAATCAACCCGGAAGTGGTGCGCCGCAACAACAAGGCGGGTTTGATGCTGGTTTCTTTGGCGGGTCCTTTTGCCAACCTGGCACTGGCGCTGCTGGCTTCAGTATTTTTCCGATTAAACCTTGCTTCTCCTTACAGCGCTGCGGCAGGTTTTCTGCCTACATTAGGGCAATTTCTGCTGGAGTTTGTGTTTATTAACGTAGCCCTTTTTCTCTTTAACCTCATTCCGCTCGCCCCGCTGGACGGTGAAAAGGTGATTGAGTACCTGCTCCCGGACCAGTTCAAGCCGGCACTTGCCACGCTCCGGCAGGTGGGTCCCTACTTGCTGCTGCTTTTAGTGTTTGTGGGTCCCCGCATCGGGTTTGATTTTTTTGGCATCATCTTGCGGGAACCGATCCTGAAGCTCACCCGCTTTTTAGTCGGCGCCTGATGAGCTACTACTGCTACATCCTCGAATGCGCTAATGGTGCTTTCTATACCGGTTGGACAAAAGATCCCTTGCGGCGCCTTAAGCAGCATAACAGCGGCAGCGGTGCGCGCTATACCCGCTTGAACGGACCTACCCGACTGGTATATGTGGAAGCAGTTCCCGACCACCCCAGCGCTCTCAAGCGCGAAGCGCAAATTAAGGGCTGGGATCATAATAAAAAACAAAAATTCGTCGCCGAAGGCACTGGTAACATTCTGGAGGAACTCATGCAGGCAGCAGACACCGGGCAGGGGACTGGTTTCCGCCATTTTACTGTTGTGGCACCTGGGCGCGTGAACCTGTTGGGGGAACACGTGGATTACAACGACGGCATTGTTTTACCTGCCGCTATCAACCGTGAGGTCAGAATTGAGGTTGTTGAGCTTTCGGAGCCTATCGTGCGTCTGCATGCCCGTGACATGGGAGAGCGTGCAGCATTTTCATTGGAAAACCTGGCGAATAAACAGGATGTTAGCGGTGCTCCCCTGCCGGATTTTGCCCTCTATCCTGCCGGGGTAGCCTGGGCGCTGCAGCATGCTGGATTGGAAGTGCGCGGAATGGAAGCAGAATACACTTCCAGCGTGCCTATCGGTGCCGGATTGAGCTCCTCCGCTGCTGTGGAGGTTGGGTTTGCCCTGGCCTGGCAGATACTGGCTGGATTTGAGCTGACAAAAATGGAATTGGCGCAGTTGTGTCAGAAGGCAGAAAACCTTTATGTTGGGGTCAACTCAGGGCTGATGGATCAGTTTGCCAGTGCATTTGGGGTTGCAGGACATGCCCTGCGTTTTGACACCCGCAGTCTGGAATGGGAACCTGTGCCTGTTCCTGCGGAAGCCGCCATTGTCATTGCCGACTCTACTGTGTGCCGCAGTCTGGCTGGCTCTGCTTATAACGACCGCCGCAGGGACTGCGAGGAAGCAGTGCGTTTGTTAGGCGAGCACTTGCCCGGTCTCACTTCACTTCGCCAGGTTTCCCCTGAAACACTGAAACAATTTTTACCCCTGCTCCCGGAGCGGGTTGGTAAACGCGCCAAACATGTGGTAGAGGAAATAGCGCGGGTAGAAGCTGCCTGCCAAATGCTGGCAGAAGGGGATGTGTCGGCGTTTGGTCAGTTAATGAATGCCAGCCATGTAAGCCTCAGGGAGCTTTACGAGGTCAGCTGCCCGGAGCTTGACGCCCTGGTAGAAATTGCCACAGGTTTGCCCGGTTGCCTGGGAGCACGCCTCACGGGCGCTGGCTTTGGAGGGTGCACGGTCAACCTGGTAAAGCAAGAAGGCGCACAAAATTTCATCACAGCCCTGGCAAACCAATACCAACAAAAAACGGGCAAAACTGCCCGGATATATCTCTGCCAGGCTGCGCAGGGCGCAAGACAGGTTGCCTGAAACCAATCTAATGGATTCGGCGCGAACTAATCACCAACAGAACAATTCCCAGCACGAGCAAACCTAAAATGGCCAACCCGATGTATTTGGCGTTGCCAGTAAACACACGCGTAATGATGCCTGGTACGGGTTCCTCAGTTGGGGTTGGCGTTGCAGTAAGGAAAGGCGTCAGGGTTGGTTTGGGGGTGAGCGATGGGCGCAGGGTTGCGGTGGCAGCGATCACGGTGCCTGTGGTCAGCGCTGCCATAGGCGCTTCGGCCTGTTTAATGAACAAAACCTGCCCAATTTGAAGGATAGAATCCGCTGTCAGGTTGTTGAGCGCCATCAGTTCGTCCAGTCTGACGCCATAATTTTGGGCGATGGTGATCAGGACCTCCCCGGATTGCACCGTGTGGGAGATTTTTCCATCTGCGGCAGGGGTGGAAGTGGGCGAAGTTGCCCCTGAACTTGTAGGCGGAACTTGCGTGTCGTTGCTGCCGGAAGTTGGCGGGTCGGCCTGTTGGTATACAAGAGACTGCAGTTGGCCTGCATCCGAAGGAGTCAGGGAATCCCCGCAGCTGTGAGCGCTGACAGGACTGACCAGCAGGACCGTCAGCAGCATCACAATACCTGCTGTAATTATTCGCATTAGTCGGGGTTGTTCTTTTGTTCGTGCCATGTCTCGAGCTGCGGCTTCTTTTCTCAACCTGTAATTATACCCTGATGATTAAAAGTGGTTCTTTTGGGAACATTTCGCCCAATATTGCGTCTGCAAAATGCTGGTATGCCAATTGCACGGCATAACCTTGTACCTGTTACCGGGTCATTGGCACGGCAACTATGCTTACTTTATAATCAGGATTTAATATGATGGAAACTGGCAATACAAACACACAATACAGGCCAATCACACAGCTTGCTTTCATCCTGATCGTCGGGCTGATTCTGGCAGCCGTTGGCGCTTATGCCATTCTTTTTGCCTATGAAACCCAGCACGCTGAAACGATTTATCCCGGTGTATCGCTGGAGGGCATTGACCTGTCTAACCTGACTGTCGGACAGGCGGTTGTGCGTATCAATGAAAACCTCACGTACCCCACCGAGGGAAAACTGCTGCTAACCGATGGAGATGACAAGTGGCTTTTCACCCCCCAAGAACTTGGTTACAGCTTAGACCCTTACGCAAGCGCTGAAGAAGCCTTTCTGATCGGCAGAGGGCAGGGATTTGTTCAAAATCTAAAGAACCAGTTTCAAACAATCAACGCCGGTGTGCAGTTGACTCCGCAAGTGGTCTATGATCAGCGCAAAGCCTATGCTGTGTTACAGGGAATCGCCCTGCAAATAGACAAACCGGTAATTGAAGCAACCATTGGGGTAAATGGCACAGAGGTGATCGCTGCTGCAGGTCAAATTGGCAGGCAAGTGGATATCACTGCCAGCCTTGAAAACCTTGAGAAGCTGCTCCTGAAAAAAGAAAACGGTATCATTCCCCTCACCATCATTGAAACCCAGCCCGAGGTGATGGATGTGCAGGCTGCTGCGGACCTGGCAAAAACGGTGCTCAGTGAACCCTTGGTGCTGAATATGCCTGGCGGCGATCCTCTCATCGGACCCTGGCGGATTGACGTGCCAGACCTTGCCAAACTTTTGGTGATTGAACGGGCAAGCAATGGTGAAGGGGCTGAGTATCTGGTTAACCTCAACCAGCCAGCCTTGATGAGCTACCTGACCAGCCTTGCGCCAGCCATCCGGACAGAACCCGCCAATCCCCGCTTCATTTTCAATGACGAAACCCGTCAGCTTGAGGTTATCCAGCCAGCCAAGATCGGCAGAGCTCTGGACGTGGAAGCCAGTTTGCAGCAAGTGACTGCGCTGCTGCCTGCCGGACAGCATCAGGTAGACCTTGTTTTAAAGGATGTCAACCCGGAAGTGATGGATGATACCCCGGGTGAGAGTATTGGGATTACAGAACTGGTTATTGCGGAGACCTCGTATTTCTATGGGTCTGATCCTGCCCGCATCCAGAACATCAGGGCAGCCTCCAGCAGTTTTCACGGCGTCCTTATCCCGCCGGGAGCAACTTTTTCCATGGCGAGCGAACTTACCGACATCAGCCTGGAGAACGGCTATGCTGAAGCGCTGATTATTGTTGGCAAAGAAACGGTTAAGGGAGTGGGCGGCGGCGTCTGCCAGGTAAGCACTACCCTTTTCCGCACCGCGTTCTTTGGGGGTTTCCCGATTGTGGAGCGCTATGCCCATGCATACCGGGTCAGTTATTACGAACAACAGTCCAATGGCTGGGTCGATACGGACCTGGCAGGCTTGGACGCCACGGTTTACGTCCCGTTGGTGGATTTTAAATTTACCAATGATACGCCCTATTGGTTGTTGATGGAAACGTATGTTGAAGGCTACTCTCTTACCTGGAAGTTTTATTCCACCAAAGACGGCCGCTCTATGGACTGGACGACGACGGGAGTGATGAATGTGCAGCCGCCTCCCGAACCGATTTACCGCGAAAATCCCGACCTGGCAACGGGCACCATCAGGCAGGTGGACTGGGCAGTGGAAGGGGCTTCGGTTGAGGTCAATCGGACGGTTTATAAAGATGGCGATGTCTATTTCAGAGATACTTTCCGAACAGACTATATCCCCTGGCAAGCCATCTATGAGTACGGTCCTGGCACCGAGATTCCAGAGTAGTACGCTGGTATTGCTGAAACCCGCCCTATGGTAAAATACACACAATGGCAGCGGGATGCTGGCGAAACAAGCAGAAAAATTCGCGCCATAATTTGGAGGTTCTGTGATTAGTCAGGAATTGTTGGAACTATTGCGTTGCCCTGTTTGCGTGAAAGAGAAAACAGGCATGCTGGAACTCTACCGCGACAGCTGGTTAATTTGCCAGGACTGCGGCCGCAAGTACCCAATCTGGGATGATATTCCCGTCATGCTCATTGATGAAGGGGATAAGTGGCAGGCAACGGAAAAAGAACAACTTGTGGTGCCGCCGCCCAGGCATGACTGATCCTTTACTGTAAATATCAATAATGACGCCTGGGGCAGGATGACCAGGCGATTTGTTTCAGGGTAACTATGAAGAAAATTTGGAATGCAATTGAAAGATTACTGCCGGCGCAGCGAAAAACGCGGATTATTCTGGCTGTTTTTGTACTGGTCGGCATCCTTGGGGCGGTTGTTGTGGGCAATTTCGTCAATAACCTGGTAGCGGGTATGACCATGGTAAATTTACCTGGCGTGCCAGTTATTGAAGAAGACGAAATGCCCGAGCCAGAAGTGCTGCCTGGGGAAGAAGCGACCGAAAAGCCTGCGCCCACTGCCGCACCCATTATGGAAATGCCCGAACCCTGGGACGGAAAAACCCGGGTCAACGTGTTGATCATGGGTCTGGATGCGCGCGACCTGGAAGATTACAAGGCGCCCCGTACCGATTCGATGATCCTGTTTACCATGGATCCGGTTGCGCTCACCGCCGGGATGATTTCCATCCCGCGCGACCTGTGGGTCAAAATCCCTGGTTCCGATTACGGTAAAATTAATACCGCCTACAGCATTGGCGAAGTCTACCAGCTTCCGGGCGGCGGCCCTGGCCTGGCTGTCAAAACAGTGGAAGACCTGCTCGGCGTGCCCATTCAGTATTACGCCCAGGTCGATTTTGCCGCCTTTGTAAAATTTGTGGACCACATCGAAGGGGTAAAAATAGACATCCCGTACCGCATCCAGCTGGACGTGGTTGATACAAAGATTTCAATTTGGCAAGATCCTGGGGTGGTGACGCTGCCGGGTGACCTGGCGCTGGCTTACATGCGGGCGCGCGGCACTGCCGGCGGTGATTTTGACCGCGCACAACGCCAGCAGCAGGTAATACTGGCGATCCGTGACCGCATACTGCAGTTTAATATGATGCCAACTCTGATAGCCAAATCCGGCGAAATTTATGCTGATCTTTCAACAGGCATTCGTACAAACCTGGCTGCTGATCAAATCATTCAACTTGCCCTTAAAGTTCTGGAAATCCCGCGCGATCAAATTGCCAACAAGGTTATCGACGGATCCTATGTGAATATTGGCAAATCTCCGGATGGGTTGGATATTTTGCGGCCGATCCCGGATAAGATCCGGGCGCTGCGCGATGAAATATTCTACGGCACAGAAGCGGTTGTTGAAGAAGGCAGCCTGCCGGACATAACCTCTTTCCTGCAGGACGAGCAAGCCAGGGTCTCGATCTGGAATGGCTCTTCCAATGGCGAATTGGGAACCAAAACCGCGGAATACCTGCGCGGGCAGGGGATTAATGTGGTCGAAGAGATCAACACCGATTACCAGGTTTATTCCCGGGCAACGCTGTTTGGCAGCAAGCCTTATACCCTCAAGTACCTGGCCGATCTGATTAAATTCAGTTCTTCCTCTGCTATTAAGTATGCATACGATCCCAATGCGCAAACGGATATCGTGTTGGTGTTGGGGGATGACTGGGCAGCCACTAATACGTTACCCTGAAAAAGAAACCATTAACGAGAAACCCGGTCGGTAACGATCGGGTTTTTTGTAGGGTGTGCTGTTTGTCGCAATCACGCCGCATTTTTTTGTCGGATAGTCCATGGTTTTGACGTGACAGTAACTCGAACTTGAACATCCCGATTGCTCTGGCAAGGTCCAAAAAAAGCCGCCCGTTTGGGCGGCGTGTTGGTTAGGTTTACATTCAGGGTGTGCTGGTGGGATTTACCGGGAGGGAGTCGAGTGCGGCAGCCAGCTGCGCCAATGCGCGCGCTGCTTCCTCCGATCCGCCGCTGGCAATGACTTCCTGCGCCTGGGCGATGAGCGCTTCCCCTGGGTCTGCATCTCCCAACAGGGCTAAGCGGCTTTGTGCTCGCTCCAGGTTGAAATCAGTTTGATATGTGCTGGCTATCATTGCCCTGTAAGCATTTTTTGCGTTGGGGCTCAGTTCTGCCGGCAGGGCTTCGCGGTGGACAGCCGGAACAATCAGCAGGGAGATGACCAATCCAATGGCGATACCGAAGACAAGACCTGTAAGCAGGTACCAATGCGTCTGGTTATTCTGCATCGCCGCCGCTCCTTTGCTGCCATTCGAGCAGGGTTTCCGAATCAAAGGACTTGAGCAGCGCTTCAATCCTGGAAAGATCCTGGGATGGATAGCCGATCCCCTGTGCATAGTGCAGTACATTCCCCAGCAGTGTTGGTGGATCGCTTTCATCGATCAATGCCAGCCGATCCAGGGCGGCAATAGGATTTTGCTCGCTTTCGAACCGCTCTGCCACCATCAGTGCCCAATCGGTCTTAAAATCCGCCCGCAGTTGGGTTAAGCTGGCATCGACCGGACGCTGCGGCGGCATAATGAGCCAGCCAAAAACCAGACCCGCGCCAACGCCTACCAGGATTGTAAGAAAAAAGAATATCAACCTGCGAATTTTCATGTGTTTTTATCTCAAGCGTTTAGTCAGGCATCATCGGTATTTTCAGGTCACTTTTACGGGCAAAAGCGATCGCTTCAGGATAGCCGGCATCCACATGCCGCACAACCCCCATGCCGGG
>CAYVWM010000009.1:20755-32160 GCA_964455505.1 uncultured Anaerolineaceae bacterium | reverse complement strand
TCGTCCTTCATTAAATTAAATTTTTCATCATTCCAGTTGCTCAGACCAAAGAGTCGATATCCGGCATTTCTAAGGTTTGCCAATACGGACACCACTTCGTGTTTTGGTCCGGAAATAGATTCTGGAAAACGATGATGATAGGTTGTTATCAGATGGCAGTAGTGTGGGAAGCGCTGACAGAGTTCGGCTGTAGCGATGTCAAAAGAGTGCCCCCTATCCAATTCCAGGTTCCATAGGGAGAAATCCACCTCTTTTAGAAATTGATTGATGTAGTCAGGGTCGTAATCAGGCAGTTTGGAAAAAAGATAATGGGGGTTCCAATCTACAAGGACACCTCCAAAATCAAATATGATCACAGGTTTTTTCAAACCGGTACTTTTCATCTGGAGGATTTTAACATAAGTGTTGGGTGATTGTGCTGACTTGTTGATCAAACCTGGAACGTATGGTGGAAGTTTTTTCCATAGTGACACTATCAGGGATGCGCATGATGGCATGCTGATCACTTCCCGACCCATAAAACCGCACGTAAACAATCGCTTTGGTGGGGTCTTGGTATACTTAATAAGGTTTGACACTGAAGCAGCTCTGAGCACTATAAGCGCTCCAGTGTTTATAAAAAAATACGGATAGCTCAAGTTTGTTTACAGGAGGATGTGTCTATGATCTGTGAATATTGTGGTTATAAAAACCCGGAAGGGGCACTGGTGTGCCTGGCGTGTAACGCGGATCTGGTAACGCCATCCGCAAGCAAGCCTGCTTTGATGGAAGTGCTTGTGGAGAATGAAAATGAACCTCTACCTGCTGAATCGGAACTTTCTGACATAGAGACTCCTGACCTATCAGAAACCGATCTGTCTGCTGAAAGCTTGGAAGAAGCACCTGTTGTCCCCATGATTGAAGTAGAGTCGGAAACAGTACAGGAATTTTCTGAGCCTGAACCGGCTTCAGTGGGTCCTGAGTCTACACCCGCAGAGGAATGGGTCAGCCCAGGAATCTTTAAAGGTAAAGATGGAGTTATGCGCTGGGTGTATGCAGTCAACATGTGGAAAAACCCGCAAATCATCTTATCTGTTTGGAAAGTGCTCTTGCTTGCTTCTCTATTCCCAACAGTTCTGGTTTTTCTGCTGAGTCTGGAAGATGGTCTGAACGAAGCGCTGCTGCAAAGCCTGAAAGTGGGTGCGATGGTTGTGGGAATCATCACCGTGTTGATGTTACTGGCTTATGTTTTGGTTTCCCTGGTGAATGGCGGAAAATACTGCGTTGCCTTCGAGATGGATGAAAACTCGCTTCGACATATCCAGATGCGTCCTCAATTCAAAAAGAACCAGGTTCTGGCAATGATCACCACTGCCGCTGGCGTACTGTCTGGGAGTGCTGCAGCAGTGGGCGCGGGTCTAATGGCGGGATCGCGGCAGGTGCTCGTATCGCGTTTCGACAAAGTCAAACGCATCACAGTCAACGAAAAGCGTGGGGTAATATTGCTTAATGCAGGCATGTCCCGCAACCAGATCTATGTTGAACCTGAGGATTTTGGCTTTGTCCGGGACTACATCATCAGCCATTGTAAGAAAGTAAGGGTGAATTACCTTTAAACACCTGGCTATCAGTTTCTACAGTTATACAATCATAATAAACAGACCCACATTTGTGGGTCTGTTCGTGTGTAAGTTGGTTTGTGTTTATGAGTGAAAAATGTTGGGTTGAAAATCCAACTGACAAATCTCAATGTCTGCCGCTTTCAAAAAACTCATGGCATTTTCGTCAATCCGGTATGCGACGTGATACACCAATCGGCGGATACCTGCATTGATTAACGCTTTGGTGCAATTAATACAAGGAAAATGGGTGACATAGCAGGTGCAATCACGCGTGGATATGCCGTGTAAGGCTGCCTGAATGATGGCATTGGTTTCTGCGTGGATTGTCCGCACGCAATGCCCATCCACCAGCAGGTGGCCGGCCTCGTCACAATGGGGTTGCCCGCTTGGCGAGCCGTTAAATCCGGTGGTGAGGATGCGTTTATCCCTTACCAGTACACAGCCAACATAAGCGCGGTCACAAGTACTGCGCTCAGCAACAGCATAAGCGATGTTCATAAAATAAGAATCCCAATCAGGACGCATTTGTTATTCCCTTTGCGTGTACTGGATAGTAATTATTGTTGCCTGGTTTCCCAATATGCCTCTGCTTCTTCCTCCATTGCTTCCAGGCGAGTGTAATAATCCGGAAATTCATTAAGATGAGCGAGCGCAATTTTTGCAGTCAGCAGCGGGTCATTATTGGTGACATCCGTATTGGGATCATGCGAACCGTGCTCCAATTCCACATCCATCCCTATCCTGAATTGTTCTACGTCATACTTAGACCAGTCGACGCCCAGTTGTTCTGCCCAATGTTTGGCTTGTTCAGCGGTAAATACTTTTTTTTCAGACATGTGTTTGCTCCTTGCAGCTATTGTGGCAAATATACCTTTATTCTCATGCTTATGCAAGACTAAAAGCAGCTGAATAGATCTGATGCCGGTTATGTAAAAATCAAGTTCTGGGATTTTAAGACTGGTCTTGACTTGAACGGGCAAGTCAGCAATTTGTGTATCAGAACCTTCTCATCCAGGGCGCCTATTTTTTGCCGACATAGAAGTGCGAGTGACCCATTTACTTTCTAAATGATTTTTGTGCCGCACTCCGGGCAAAATTTAGCCCCTTTTACTTCTGCACCGCAATTGGGACAAAATAAAACTTTTGGCGCTTGCTCTTGCGCAGCGCCGCAGTTGGGGCAGAATTTTGCGCCATGTGTTTCTTCTCCGCACTGCGGGCACCGGGTTGATGCCGGTTGGATCATTGCAGCCCCACATTCCGGGCAATATTTTGTTCCGGCAGGAGCCACAGTGCCATCATTTGGGCAGCGAGCCAGTTGAGAAGCGGCCTGTTGAGCAGATTTGCTCGCATTTTGCACATTGCGGACTACGTCCCCAAGACCAAAAGCACTTGCCAGCCCTTTCAGTGCCGCTCCGGCCTGTTCACCTTGTGCTTCGGCTATCTCATCCTTTCTGGGGCTGTCTTCACGGCAAAACCCAGTCTGGGTGTCAAAATCAGACAGGCACACAATACGCAGGCATGTGGGACATTCGCGGAATTGCACCGAAACCTGTTCCCAGGCTTTTTCAATCTGAGCTGGTGTCATTTTCAGTGTGTAACGGCGATCTTCTCCGGTCACCTTATCAGCGACAGCATGGCCAAAGAGAGGGACCTTGCGCAGAAGTCCACCGGCAACTTGTTTTCCAATGTCCTGGGTTATCGTGCCGGTTACATCAGGCTGACTTCGAAACTCACGGCCACAGTACTCGCAGTAGAAAACGCAGTATGGCCCAATACCGTCATTACGAATATCATAGTTTGGCATTCTGGAAAAATCGGACATCGCGAACTCCTTAATTATTTGGTTGGATACCTACATTATAGACTCAGATTTGAAAAAGGACATGTCAATTATTTTCCTTGCACGACGTCCTCTTTGGCGTTATTTCAGGAAAAGACCAGGGAGATCCCTGTCCATAAATCCTTTATGAATTCTTCATAATTTCTTTTTGCATACCCTTTACAATGAGGTGAAAGATGTGAGGATGTTCCCTATGCGGAACAAACCCTTCAGCAGTGTCAGTCGGCGTTTGCATTTCTGACAGTTGCTCTCAAGTAAAGGAAAATTTATGGCAGACTTTACTAAAAAATGGAAAAAATTTACGCACAAAAATATCTGGATCCGCTCTTTGGTTCAGTTGTTCTTTTTTGGATTGATAGCCCTCATTGCCGTTAATCACACCCTGACAGGTATGGGCAAGGGAATTCCCTGGCTGTCTTCAGCTTCGTTGCATGGACTCTGTCCGTTTGGGGGGGTAGTCTCAATCTATCAATTCCTAGCTAACGGTACATTCGTTCAAAAAACCCATGCCTCTTCGGGTGTGTTGATGATCATCGGTTTCGCTATGGCAATCATTGCAGGCCCAATATTTTGTGGGTGGGTCTGTCCACTCGGAACCTTTCAAGAATGGCTGGGAAAAATCGGCAAAAAGATTTTTAAGAATCGATACAACCGCTTTGTCCCGCAGAAACTGGACAACGTTTTGCGGTATTTGCGCTACTTAGTATTAATCTGGGTGGTATATGTTACAGCTACTACAGCCACACTCATATTTGCAGATTACGACCCCTATTTCACTCTGTTTAATTTCTGGAGTGGGGAAGTAGCAATTGGGGGAGTGATTATTCTTCTGATCACCATATTGCTTTCATTGTTTGTAGAACGCCCCTGGTGTAAATATGCCTGCCCTTATGGGGCGGTTCAAGGGGTCTTTAACCTCTTTCGCATTGTTCGCCTGCGCCGTGATCCCCAAACCTGCATCCAATGTAAAAAATGTGACAATGTATGCCCGATGAATATTCCTGTCAGCACCCTCACAACCATCCGGAATCACCAGTGCATTTCCTGCATGAAGTGCACATCCGAAGCGCACTGCCCCGTTCCGGAAACAGTAAACTTCGTTTTGGGAGGTAAAAAATGAAGATTACATCCAAGCACATTACTATCCTTGTTTTTAGTGCCATGATAGGCGGTATTGGTTTATCCATGCTCATGGGTTGGTGGCAAACACACCAAGACAGAACTCCAGCCAAGTATACTGAGGGGAAATTTGCTGGTTTACATAACCCTGAAGATATTCGTGGTTCATATACATTTGGGGATTTGACCGAATTTTTTGATGTGCCTCTATCTGATTATCAGATCGCCTTCCGGCTGCCAGAAGATAATCCTGAAGCGGTTCGTTTGAGTGACCTTGAGGAATACCGAGGGTACAGCGATTTTGAGGTGGGAACAGGTTCTGTTAAGCTTTTCACTGCATTGTATGCGGGACTTCCATACGAGCAAGATATCAGTGACGAAGCCTGGCTTTTACCTGAAGCAGTCGAAATTCTCAAGGAAAAGGCAATTCTGAGCGCCGAACAAATAGCTTATCTGGATACCCATGTGGCTGTGGGTGAGCCGGCAGTAAGCATAAGCACTTTGCCAGAAAGCCAGACTACGATTGATCCGGAGAATGTGCATACTCCTATGCCCAAAGAAACGGGGTCAGGATCGGGACAAGAGATTGGTCATATCAGCGGTAATACGACCTTTGGAGATCTTCTCAGTTGGGGTGTGGAACAGTACGATATCGAAGTGATTCTCAACACCTCCATGCCAGCAGGGGCCGCAATTATTAAGGATTGGGCTACTGCTAACGGCTTTCAGTTTGGAACTCTCAAGGCGCAACTCCAAGCGCTCGTTGACGGTGCTGTCAATTGATTGACCCTGAGCTTGGACCGTTTGTAAAAATCAACTCGGATCATGAAAAAGTACCATCTATGCGGATTGTGTTTTGGAAGAAATCACCCCAAGTCTGGTAATCCTATAGAATTGACAAAGGTGAAGTTGTAAACCTGGATTATCCCTGGTAACAAATGCGTCTGCGCGCAATTTTTGCACTGAAAAGTAAATTCTGCCACTGGTTGCCTGTGGCTTGGTTTCCACTTAGGGGTATATAAGGCTATAATGACAACAGGTAATTTCTGATTCTTGAAGATCTACTTAACCTGTACACGCAGGTAACCATAGATCGGCACGAAAGAGGCGCTCATGATGAAACAAGTATTCGGTCCGGTACCATCCAGACGCTTAGGACAATCCTTGGGGATTGATCCTGTCCCATTGAAAACCTGCAACTGGAACTGTATTTACTGCCAGTTGGGGCGAACGATGCCGATCATCAACGAGCGCAAGGATTACTTTGATCCTGATGAAATCCTCATGCAAGTTGACCAGGCACTTTCTGATCACAAAGAGGGTGAGATTGATTGGGTGACCTTTGTGGGATCAGGAGAAACCACACTCCATGCCAGTCTAGGGTATATGATTAAGGGAGTTAAAAACCTAACCGAATTGCCTGTTGCCGTCATAACCAACGGCTCATTGTTATATCAGCCAGAAGTGCGCACTGAATTGCTTTATGCAGATGCGGTATTGCCATCCCTGGATGCAGGTAATGAAAAACTTTACCGAAAAATTAACCGTCCACACCCTTCCCTGACCTTTACCCGTTTGGTTGATGGGATGATAGCATTCCGCAAAGAATATTCCGGAAAACTGTGGGTTGAAGTGATGTTGATGGATGGCGTCAATGACAGCGATGACGCTTTACATGAAATCGCCATGTGTTTAGAACGCATTGAGCCAGATGAAGTCCACATTCTGCAACCAACCCGCCCGCCGGTTGAATTATGGGTAAAGCCTCCCGATCCGGAGAGGCTGGTTAGGGCAGAGGCAATTCTGGGGAAAAAGGCGAAAACGCTTTTGCCGGCCGCAGGCACCTTTGACCTTAGCACCAATGGTGATTTGATTGAGGCGGTCGTTGGTATCATCACCCGTCATCCAATGCGTGAATCAGAGCTGATAGAGACTCTGGAGCATTGGTCTGCGAATGATGTGCTCGAAACCCTCAACGCACTTGCAGAAAGTGGAAGGGCGCAGACTGTTGTTCGCAATGAAATTCGCTATTGGAGCGCTTCACCTGCCGTATATCCTGATAAGATTAACCACGTAGAAGATAATACAAACGACTAAAAGGACTGAATCGGGTATCACGCATGTCAAAATTCTCACTCAACGTTCTTGAACAATCTGTTTTCCCATTTTTCAAAAATAACGATCCCGATGTGTTGCTTCCACCCGAATTTGGCGAGGACATTGCTCTCACCCGAATTTCGGATGGGGTTTTAGTTTCACACATCGACCCCATCGTAGGCGCTGTCAAAGAAATTGGCTGGCTGGCAGTACATGTCGCCTGTAATGACATCGCCACGAGCGGCACAAGACCCCGCTGGCTTTTGCTGCTTGTGCTTGTACCTGACCAGGGAGACGTGGCGCTCTTGGAAGAAATCATGCGTGATGCTGGCCGGGCTGCAGACGAGATTGGCGCTTCTATTATTGGCGGTCATACTGGCTACACATCAAACCTTACCAGGCCACTTGTGGCAGTCACTGCCCTTGGCACAATCAATTCGGGAGAACCCGTCTGCACCCGGGGAGCTCGGGTTGGTGATCATGTATTTCTCACCAAAGGGATAGGTTTGGAGGGCACAGCTATTTTGGCTAACGACTTTGAAAAGACCGCCTTGGATTTGGGAGTGACGCGCAAGGATTTGGAAGCAGCGGGACTGTTGATTAGAGGCGTAAGTATTATTCCCGAAGCGCTTGCCTTTTCTGAGAACGGAGCTACCAGCATGCATGACGTTACGCGTGGGGGGCTGCTTGAGACGCTCCTGGAGGTTGCGAAGCTTTCAGGCACCTGTATCCAGGTTGACACCGACAAAATTTTGACCCCTGAAATTGTTGTAAGGTTTTCCAAAGCCTTTGATTTTGACCCTCTGAAAATGATATCTTCAGGCACGCTGGTTGCCACGGTTCCCCAGGAATCGCTGGATAAAATTACTGCAACCCTGTCCGCACTGGGTATTCCCTTTGCGGATATTGGCACGGTTACAGAGGGCGATGGCGTGAATATGGTCTATGCTGACCGTGTGGAGAAGTTCAGCGAGATTCGGTGTGAAGAAGACGAATTGGCAAGAATGTGGGCTTTGTACAAATAGAACTCACTACTACAAAGGCATTGTTTTACAAGGCGCATCGGCTCATTTATTGCGTATAAATGCTAAAATATAGAGGCATTACTGGTTTTTAATCGGAGGTTAACATGACAGCAGACCCGAATTCTCTTAGAAAATTTTCCTGTTTTCAGGATCTTTCTGATGAGCAAATTGATGCGATTGCGGAAATAACCACGGAAGTTTGTTACCCCGCGAACCATGTCATTTTTGAAGAAGGTGTTGTTGGTAAGCGTCTTTATTTTCTCCTCAAGGGAAAGGTGGAAATTCTGTTCAATGTGGGTGAGCCAACTTTGACCAGAATCGATGTAAAGGAGGGGGAAGATTTGATGGGATGTTCTGCCCTGATGGAACCCTTTATGTATGCTGCTACCAATCGTAGTGTGACTGAGGTGAAGGTTTTAGAAATAGACATTCCAAAATTAAGGGAGCTGATGAAAAAAGACTGTAAGTTAGCTCTGGCAATTCAGCAGCAGCAAGTTAACTTCATGAGAGAGTACATTTTAAGATTACGCAGTATGCTTTCAATGCGATAAAACCGTTTAATACTACATTTAATTCTGGAGAGAACAACATGGAAAAACATCTTAGGCATATTCATCTAACCATCAATGGTGAGCACAGAATTTTTACTGCCGACACCGAAATGAGTCTCCTGCATTTATTACGGGATGAAGGTTATGTCAGTGTCAAGTCTGGTTGTGACGACGGTACATGCGGTGTGTGTACCGTTCTTGTTAACGGAAAACCGCTTTTCAGCTGCAAAGTAAAAGCTGTGGACATG
The DNA here is from genome assembly GCA_964455505.1 of uncultured Anaerolineaceae bacterium. Taxonomy (GTDB): domain Bacteria; phylum Chloroflexota; class Anaerolineae; order Anaerolineales; family Anaerolineaceae; genus Mesolinea. The sequence continues at coordinate 23,679 of CAYVWM010000009.1, read as the reverse complement.
GATGGTGCGGAAATCATCACCCTTGAAGGATTGAGCAAGGGCAACACCTTGCATCCACTGCAGGAAGCATTCATGGAAACTGGTGCCATTCAATGCGGTTTCTGTACTCCAGCTCAGATACTGACTGCGAAGGCACTCCTGGACAAGAATCCTAATCCCAGCGACGACGAAATTCGCGATGGAATGAACCCGGTTCTCTGCCGATGTACAGGATATGTGCGTGTTGTGGAAGCTGTACAACGCGCAGCCGCCATTCTACGGGGTGAGCAGCTTCCTCAGGTGGGGTTCATCGATATGGTGTTGCCTGAGAAAATCGATGAGGTTATGGTGCCTGAGGCATTTTATCGGAAAGATGGCGGAAGGGAGCCGCTGCCGCCCTTGGTTTACACGCCTGCCTCGATGGAGAGGACCAAAGTTGTGGGTGCACCAGAAGTAAAGGTGGATGCCAAAAAATTAGCCCAGGGAAAGCCCGTATTCACGGACGACATAAAGTTACCTGATATGCTCTATGGGGCAATGCTGACCAGCCCGCATGCGCATGCCCGAATTCGGGATATTGATGCCAGTGAAGCTTTAGCCTCGCCTGGTGTTAAGGCAGTTTTGACCTATAAGGACCTACCCCGGGTTAAGTACGCAAGCGGGGGTCAGAGCTATCCTCAGCCATTACCCTACGATCAGGTCTGCCTGGATAATAAGGTAAGGCATGTAGGGGATCGTGTTGCTGTTGTGGCGGCAGAGACACCGGAAATTGCCAATGAGGCATTGAAGCTTATCCGGGTGGACTATGAGGTTCTGCCGGCAGTGGTTGATCCTGAAGCGGCTATGCAGGCTGATGCCCCGGTCATTCACGATGAAGAGGATACCAAAGGAATTTATGACCGCAAACGCAATCTGGTGCATCATCTTGATGAGGAGGTTGGGGATGTGGAGCAGGCATTTGCTGAAGCCGACCAGGTCTTTGAAGGCGAGTACCGCACACCCAAACAACAGCATGTGCACCTGGAACCGCATGTGTGCATCACCTATTTCGATGAGGATGAACGCCTGGTGGTGCGAACCAGCACACAGGTGCCTTTCCATATTCGCCGCATGCTTGCGCCGTTGATTGGTATACCTGAGAAGCGCATCCGCGTGATCAAACCGCGCATTGGGGGTGGGTTTGGAAACAAGCAGGAAATGCTGCTTGAGGATTTGTGTGCCCACCTGACTATAATAACAGGCAGACCCGTGCGCATGGAGTACACCCGCACCCAGGAATTTATCACCTCCCGATCCCGCCACAATAACGTCATTCGATATAAGGTTGGGGTTAAGGACAACAAAGTAACAGCTGCCCAGCTATGCCTTATTGGTGATACAGGCGCCTATGGTTCGCATGGTTTGACTGTAAATATGGTGGGTGGTTTTAAGGGTCTGACTCTCTATAACCCGCCTAATGCCCGTTTTATTTGTGATGTGGTCTATACCAACACAATTCCCTCCGGCGCTTACCGGGGCTATGGGGCAATGCAATGCGAGTACGGCATCGAAGTGATGATGGAGGAAATCGCAGAACAGCTTGGTGTCGATGTGGTCGAGTTTAAGAAAAACAACTGGATCAAGCTTGGTGAGACCATGTATCTTTCAGAAAAATTGGGTGAAGGTCGTCCGGGTGTCAGACAAGCAATGAACACCAATGGACTGGAACCCTGTTTGGAAATTGCAATGAAAGCGACGGATTTTGCTGCCAAACGCAAGCAGTACCAGGAACAGGCAGGGCGCTTCCGTCAGGGTATTGGTATGGCAGTCGTGATGCACGGCAGCGGTATCGCCAATCTTGACATGGCTGCTGCAACGCTAAAGATGAATGACGACGGCTCATTCAATTTGCTGATTGGCGCCACAGATTTGGGCACGGGCTCAGATACTATCCTCGGACAGATTGCTGCAGAAGTTTTGGGTGTGCCACTGGAGGATATTATTGTTTATTCTTCAGATACTGACTTCACACCATTTGACAAAGGTGCATATGCCAGCAGTACCACTTACGTAAGCGGCGGCGCTGTCCGCAAGGTTGCCCTGGAAATTAGCCGGCAGGTGCGCGAACAGGCTGCAATCATGCTTCAAATTTCTGATCCTGAAAGCCTTAAACTGAGAGAACGAAAGGTTTGGGCTCCGGATGGCAGGTCAGTGACGATGCGCGAAGTAGGGCTAAGCAGCCTGCACCAGGAAAACCAGCACCAGATCATGGCTACCTGCTCGCATCTCAGCCCTCTCAGCCCTCCACCAACTGCCACGCAAATTGCGGAAATTATGGTGGATACTGAAACGGGTGAGATCAAAGTGGAGCGTTTGCTGATGGCAGTGGACTGCGGCAGGGTCATTAATCCCATAACAGCCGCCGGGCAAGTGGAAGGCGGTATTTCACAGGCGTTAGGTTTTGCTCTGACGGAAGAAATTCTTTACGATGCCGATGGGCAGCCGCTCAATCCGAACCTGGCTGGCTATCACATCGCCAGAGCGAATGAAATGCCAGCCACGGACGTCATTTTTGTGCAGACGGATGAGCCTACCGGACCTTTTGGCGCTAAGTCTGTTGCAGAAATTTCCATTGATGGAACTGCTCCGGCAATTGCCAGCGCTTTGCACAATGCCACAGGAATATGGATGCGCGAACTGCCCTATACGCCTGAGCGGGTCAAAGCGGCGATGAAGGGCAATTAGCTTAACTCTTTTTAGGCAGGCGTGCAGCTTAAGTGTGGAAGCGAGGAAACATGAAAAAAATCACTTGTGTCGTCGAAGACACAAAACCTGAGAACGCAAATTTGCTCACTTGTTAGATGTTTTGATGCCAGATTGGAAGAAGCGAAAAGAACGATCGGAAAAAGTGATTTTGACATAATTAGGTTTATGTCAATTTACAAGAAAGCGATATTAAAACCGAT
>CAYVWM010000009.1:9583-20745 GCA_964455505.1 uncultured Anaerolineaceae bacterium | reverse complement strand
TTGTGTCGTCGAAGACACAAAACCTGAGAACGCAAATTTGCGTTATCAGCACGGTGTTTCCTTCTGGATAGAAATGGAAAAGGGGCAAGTGCTTTTTGATACTGGTCCGGATGCGGATGTGCTGCGCAATAATATGGGGGTGCTTGGGCTGCATCCTGAAGAGCTTTGTGCATTGGCACTCAGCCATTCCCATTACGATCATACTGGCGGTTTGGCAGCAGTACTTCCATTAAAGCCAACTCTTCCGGTTTATGCCCTTCCGGACATTTTTCGCCAGAGATATGCTCTACGTAATGGCGAATACGTTGCTATAGGTTTTTCGCATCACGACGAGGAATTGGTGCGTCAGAGCCGACTGCGTTTGATGAGTGAACCAACCCAAATCCTGCCGGGATTGTGGACTACCGGTGAAATTCGTCATCGACCCGAAATGCTGGGGAGCAGCAGTCACTTGTTTATAAAGACTAATCAGGGCTGGGAAAAAGACCCATATATTGATGATATGTCTTTGGTATTGCAGACCCCAGAAGGCTTGGTTCTCATTTGCGGCTGCTGCCATGCTGGTTTGATTAATACTGCCATGCACGTAACCGAAAACTTCAGCGGCCGTATCCACACCATCATTGGTGGTGCACACCTGATGGCTGCAGATGACACCCAGATGGCGCATTTGATCGCAATGCTGCAGGAGCAATTTCAGGATACTACCTATTACCTTAACCACTGCACCGGGCAGAACGCCATCCAAAAATTAGCTGAGTCATTTCCTGGGAGGGTGCGGACATTCCGCGCTGGGGATGCTCTAAAATTTGATTAGATTTTTTGTAATAGAATCGCTGGAGAACCTGGTTTTGGGCACCTTATACGAAACCAGGTTTTTTTGTGTGTATGCTCTCTATCACAAAATCTGTCCGTCTGTTGCCCGATCCAGTAAACCGGAACATGAAAATAATGCCAGAATAGCAAGCAAGTTTGCGTTTTAGTACCTTGCGTTAATTCATCGATTGCGATAATATTAGTTAGAGTAACTAAATAAAATGAATAACCAACACATTCAGGATTTTATCCATTTTATGATGTTCTTTCACCGCCTGGGTGAAGGCAACCTGTCCCTGACCGAATTTGGGTTAAGCCCTGCACAGGTGGTCTACATCGATCAGCTGGCGCAATCATGCCCTTGTTCTTTAAAAATCCTTACAGAGGAGCTTGGTTTTCGACCTGCCAGCGTCAGCGTCATGATTGCTGAACTTGAGCAAAAAGGGCTTGTAAGCAAATCACAAGACCCACAAGACGGACGCGCGGTTCTGTTAAATCTCACAGCAGAGGGGAGGGCGATCTTTGCTCAGATTGAGAAAATTCGCAGGCAAAAAGCAGAGCAGTTGTTGCAAAGTTTAAGCGAAGATGAGCAACTGCAGCTTCTGAGCCTGTTAAGAAAAGTAACAAAAAATAACAACATGAGGAGTATCAACTAAGATGCAATCTGTAATTTTCCCTGTAATTCGTTTCCTTCACGACCTCTTTACCGCAACCTGGATAGGCGGCATGCTGACCATGGTGCTTGTGGTATTGCCCGCGCTCAAAATGAACCCTATGATCAAGGAGCCGCGGTTGGCAATCAACGCAATTCAAAACCGGCTCAAGGTTGTGGCACTGACAAGTATGGCTGGGCTCGCCCTAACCGGTTTGCTTTTGGGTAAGCGTGAACCGCAATTTGCGGGTTTACTCTCTTTCGGGAATCGCTATGCCACGATGCTTTCCATCAAACACATCCTGATGATCCTGATGGTTTTACTGGCTGTGCTGCGCTTGATGCTTAACAAGCGGAATCAATCCGACCCTGATCCGAAAAGGGAAAAGACCTCTGCACTTGTATTGGTTGTGAATGCAATCTGTGGGGTAGTAGTTCTTTTCCTCTCTGCATCCCTCAGCGCAATGGCTTAAACATAGCATTCTATGGGTTAGCAAATGGGTCTGTTAAATCTGATCAGTTTTTTTGCTGGCTCTTAGCAAAAATCCATATTGCATTCGCAAAACAAATTTAGTTAAAGGCCGATCTTCTGATTGGTCTTTTTCTTTTGCGCATCAAGGCTTTTCGATCATTTGTCCCAAACAAAGGGGTAAAAAACGTACTTCTTTATTTGCTTTTCTGGTTATTTGTTGCACTTAACATTCTCCATATGCGAATAAAAAGAGAAATATTTCACAAATCCAACTTGTAGTAGTAGAATAACTTTGATTCTTCGACTCTCACTGCCTACATTATCCAAACAGGGCGTTGAGAGCGGTAACAATTGGCAAATCCCAACCGCCATTTGTTCGAGGGTGTTGCCGGAAACAGCAGCGCCTCCCTTTTTGGAAAGGAGAAGGAAATGAAGCATCTATTTAAGAATCTCGTATTTGTTTTATTGTTGGGGGTAATGCTTGGTCTCGCCGGATGTGGTACACCAGTTGTAGAAGCGCCAGTAGAAGAACCAGTTGATGTTCCAGTGGAAGCCCCAGCCACTGAAGAACCTGTAGCTGAAATCCCAGTCACAGTGTTGGAGTTGGTCAATGGCGACACCTCCATTTTCTTTACCATGGATCAACTCAGAGCGATGCCTGCGGTGGAAGGTCTGGCTGGTATCATGTCCAGCACCGGAAAGATTACCGCACCCGCAATGCATAAGGGCGTGCTTCTCAGCACCCTGCTCGAAGAAGTTGGCGGTATAACGGCTGACCACAGCGTTGAAGTTGTGGCTGAGGATGGGTATTCCATTACCTATTCGCCCGCACAGGTTCTTGATGGAAACTACATCACGTACGATGTTTCCAGCGGCGATGAGATGGAAACAATCGGTACACTTCAAACTGTTCTTGCATATGACCGGGAGGGAGAGCCTTTAAATCCGGACCAGGACGGTCAATTACGGCTGGTCATGATTGGTGAATCCCCCCTCCAGGTAGTGGATGGCCATTGGTCCATAAAATTTGTCAACAAGGTTGTTTTGAAAGAAGCAGTTGAGGACTGGGTAGTCGATTTTGTCGGTGCAATTGATGAGCCGATGGATAGGGCGACATTTGAATCGGGTGCAGCAGATGACTGCCACAAGCGAACCTGGGTAGATGAAGACGGTCATGAGTGGGAGGGCATTCCGCTCTATTACCTGGTTGGCCGTGTGGATGATGAGGTGAAGCATGGCGATGACGCCTTTAGAGACGATCTGGCTAAGGCTGGCTATACCATTGATCTGGTTGCAGCCGATGGCTACACAGTCACGCTGGATTCCTACACAGTCATGCGCAATGATGAAATCATTGTTGCTTACCTGGTTGATGGTGAGCCGCTCAGTGAAGACAACTTCCCCCTGCGTCTGGTAGGTCCTGAACTAACTAAAAAGCAAATGATTGGTGGAATCGTAAAGGTCCAACTCAATTTTGAGGTTGCAGAAGAACCAACGGAAGAACCTACTGAGGAACCCGTTGCAGAACAGCCGGTTGGTGAAACCCCAGCTGTAATGGGACCGGAAGACGCTTCTGTGCTAATCAAGGGCTTGGTGGACGCAGAAAAGACGCTGACCATGCAGGATCTGCTGGCAATGCCCGTGGTGAACCTCAATGTTACGCATCCTAAGGGCGACCAGATTGACGTCACCGGCGTGTTGATGAAAGACGTGCTCGCATTGGTTAGTATTCCCTCTGATGCGACAACCATAGCATTAATTGCCAGCGACGGTTATTCATCTGAGGTGCCATTAGCTGATGTGCTTACCTGTGAAACCTGCTTGTTGGGTTGGGACGAAGAAATGGTGCGCACCTATATGCCTGGCTTCGAAAGCAGCGCTTGGGTAAAAGACCTGGCTGAAATTGTAATCAAGTAAAAAAATCTCAATACCGGGTGAGGTGAAAAGCCTCACCCGGTCTTCTAAAACCCATGAAACGCAACTCGCTTTATATCTTTGTGCTTGTTTTTATCCTGTTGATGTCTGCCTGCAAATCCAAAGAAAAAACACCTTTGGTTGTATTTGCGGCTGGCAGTCTGATCCAACCATTTAATGACCTGGAAAAGGCGTTCGAGGAACGATATCCTGAAATTGACGTTCTTGCGGAATATCACGGTTCTATCCAGGTAATCCGGCATGTTACTGAATTGCATGAAGCCATCGACCTGGTAGCCTCAGCCGATCAGGCACTGATCCCTATGCTTATGTACGCAGTCAATGTGCCTGAAACAGATCAGGCTTATGCAAACTGGCACATCAGCATGGCTGCAAATTCCCTGGCCATTGCCTATAACGAAAACAGCAAATATGCCGACATGCTAACCCAGGACAATTGGTGGGAAATACTATCGCGTCCGGATGTTAAGGTGGGTCTTTCTGATCCCAGGTTTGATGCAGTCGGCTACCGTCAGTTGATGGCTTTCAGCCTGGCGCAAGGTGTTTACGCCAATCAGGATATCTTTTCCAACTTTATGAAGGATCAGTTCACTTATCCAATCAGGTTGGTAGACATGGGCGATATGCAGATTATTCGTGTCCCTGAGATTCTTGAAACAACCAGCAAAAGCCACATCATGATGCGCGGTTCCAGCGTTGCATTGATATCCCTGCTGGAAGCTGGTGAAATAGATTATGCATTTGAGTATGAAAGCGTCATCCAACAGCACGGTTTCCAGATGCTTAGCCTCCCGAATACTTTAAATCTCAGTGACCCTGCAATGGATCTAGAATACGAAAAAGTAACGGTCAGGATGGATTTCCAGCGCTTTGCGACCGTTGACCCAGTTTTTAAGGGCGAACGCATCATCTACGGGTTGACGATCCCCTCCAACGCTCCCCATGCAGAAGAAGCTGTCAAGTTTATCCAATTCCTGTACAGCCCAGAAGGCCAGAAAATTATGCTGGACAATGCCCATCCACTCCTATTGCCAGTGGTGGTCAATGGCAAGGAAAACATACCTGTCGGTTTACAGGGTTTGCTTGATATACAGTGAAAAAAACGCGCATTCCAGTCGGTTTCATATTGGCAGCAAGTTTACTGATACTCTTTGTAATCCTGCCTGTATTGGTAACTCTTTTTTCAACCTCGCTTGAGCAATTGCTTGCCACAATAGTTGATAAGGACGTTGCTCACTCTATCGGTCTCACCTTTCTGGCAGGCGCAATTGCCACTGTTGTTGGATTATTGTTGGGGCTTCCCCTGGCGTATATCCTGGCGCGTGCTGATTTCCCAGGCAAATCCCTGTTGGCGGGTGTTGTTGACCTGCCCCTGATTATCCCTCATACCGCTGCAGGGATAGCGCTGCTCCTGGTTTTTGGCAGAATGGGGATAGTGGGCAGTTTTTTGGCAAAACTCGGTGTGTTTTTTACAGACAGCCTGGCTGGGATTGTGATCGGGATGATGTTCGTCAGTTTGCCATTACTGGTCAATGCCAGCCGCGAAGCTTTTGCTGCGGTCGACACCGAACTGGAACATGTTGCCCGGACGGATGGCGCCAGTGCCTGGCAGATTTTCTGGCAAATTACGCTTCCGCTGGCCTGGCAGGGTGTGCTCAGCGGAGCTATTACCATGTGGGCAAGGGGAATCAGCGAATTTGGCGCTGTTGTGATCCTGGCATACAGCCCCAAAATTGTTCCCGTACTGATATACGAACGCTTTCAGGGCTTTGGGCTTTCCTCAGCCACACCGGTGGCGGCGCTGCTGTTAATTGTGGTTTTATTCCTCTTTGGATTGCTGCGCTGGTTAGCCCACTCCGCTGGCAAACGCTGACAACAATTACAAGGCGTTCAAGTTTTGCGTGAAGCATTGTCCTTTTGATTTCATGTGATTTAGCAAATTCGGTATTACCTGCTGAGAAAATTGCCTGCTGGAATGGTAATAAGGACTGATCGAGCTACAAAAAGTACCTGGACCTATCCGCACGCTGCTGCAATATTCCCCCCTCGATGTGTTTAGAAACGGAAACGTAATCAGTTATTACCTGCAACTGTGGTAAATTATTTGTATGCAGTCATTGGTATGAAAAATTGGTAGGTTGGAGTTATAAGCACATGCACTTTCGACCCATTGGGTATGTTGAGAACGCAATCGAAAAACCAGCACCCCCCTCGTCTTTTCAATCTATCGAATCGCGGATAATACTGGATCCAGCGTTGGTTCTGGGTTTAGCAGGGCTTGAAGCCGGGCAAAAGATCATGGTTGTGTTCTATTTTCATCTCTCAGAAGGTTTTAAACTCCAACAGCATCCCCGAGGGGATCAAAGCCGACCGATGCGCGGTGTTTTTTCCTTATGCAGCCCTAAGCGCCCTAATCCCATAGGAGTAACCATTGTGGATTTAATCGGCATTGATGAAAATGTCTTGGTGGTTCGCGGACTGGATGCTATCAACGGTACTCCGGTATTAGACTTAAAGCCTTCCTGAATTGATTATTCATCGGTTTAGATCGCAAACACTTATTTTGAGATTACGGTAATTTCGGTTCTCTATCGCATAATTGAAAATCAAAATCAGAGCTATCTGAATTCCAATTTTTCCCCATTTCCTTATACCTTTGTAATACTAAATTAGCCTAATAATTCCCTTTATGTAATATAATGTTATTACAACGGAGAGTCAAAGGAGATTATTATGCCAAAGAAAAACCGGAACAATAGCAGGGGGTACCGTGCGCGAAATCAATGGCACCAAAATCTGCAGTCGCTTATGCGATCATCGCAAGAGGATCCGGAAGCGGCTGAAATCAACATTGGTAAAAAATTGCAGGAACTGAGGGCGTCCCAAGGTTTGTCCCTGCGGGGTTTGGCAGATCTTTGCGGATTAAGTTTTAACACTCTCAGTCTAATCGAAAACGAAAAGACATCTCCAAATGTGAGCACACTCCAACAACTTGCCTTAGCTTTGCAGGTGCCGATTGCAGTATTCTTTGAAACCTCAACGCCGCATAAGGATGTGGTTTTTCAGAAAGCAGGAAAGCGGCCCAGTACTTTGTTTCCCCATGGAGAGTTGGAGGATTTGGGTGAGGGACTGACTTTGGGTAATGCCACACCCCTTCTATTGGTATCAAAACCGCTTTCAAATAGCGGTCCTAATGATATTGTCCACACTGGACAAGAGTTTGTGTATTGTTTGGAAGGAGAGGTCGCATATTTTGTGGAACAGCAGGAATATCTTCTTGAACCTCATGACAGCATCCTCTTTCAAGCCCAACTCCCTCACCGCTGGGAGAATCGGGGCGCCGAGTTATGCAAAGCCATCTTAATCATCTGTCCCTCAGATGTGGATGACCGTCTGGTTTCCCAACATCTTGAAAATCGACAGACAGATTTTGCGCAAAAGCCCTCCGACTTATGAAGGTCATGAGATCGAGTTGCTCCTCAACAGTAATTAATAGACTTGATTGGGCAGATTAGTAAACAAGGAGTTTTAAAGATGTTTGATAGATTTTTTCGGGGTGGTAGGGGACGTGGTGGTGTAGGTCAAGGAAAAGGACGTGGAATGGGGGGTGGAAACAAACCTGGTTCGGGTCCATCTGGAAATTGTGTGTGCCCCCAATGCGGTTTTAAGGTTGAACACGCTGTAAACCAACGCTGTTTGGATATTCCTTGTCCAAAATGCGGCACAAAAATGGTTCGCGAGTAAGATGCCGTAGTTGTTTATTTGTTTGTGCCCCTACGGTTTAAGGTAATAACAAAAGTTGTTATTACCTTCAAGAATACTTTTAAATTAATGCAATAAGGTAAGAGACAGGCAACTGTCGTAAAAAAAACAGATTAAGGAGTTAGAAAATTACAATGAATATTATCGTTACTGCATCTTCAACTTCACTTGATGGCAGGTTTGACCCACGTTTTGGGCGCTGCGCATATTTCGTGTTGGTGGACACGGAGACGTTAGAGTGGGAAGCGTTCCCAAACCCAGCCATTCATGCATCCGGTGGTGCTGGAACACGCGCCGGGCAATTTGCTGCAGAGAAATCAGCACAGGCAGTTATCAGCGGAAATTTTGGTCCGAACGCTGCTTCCGTTCTCAGCGCAGGGGGAATTCCTATGTATATCAATAAGACCGATGGGACAATTCGAGATGTCGTTCAACAATTCAATGCTGGAGAACTGCAAAAAGTAGATGAACCCACTGCACGAGGGATGCATCATCGATAGAGGAGACTGCTCATGCGCGTGACCATAGCAAGCGGCAAAGGCGGTACAGGCAAGACAACCGTCGCAACGAGTTTGGCGCTGAGTCTTGCTCGAAACACCTCCAATCCTGCTCCACTTTTTCTGGATTGTGATGTTGAAGCACCGAATGCTCATCTTTTTCTAAAGCCTAAGATAGAAGTGCAAAAAGATGTCAGCCTTCTCATTCCAGCTATCGATGAGCAGAAATGTACAGGCTGCGGAATTTGTGCAGATGTTTGCGAATTCCACGCTATTGCCGTTGTAAATAAAAAAGTGCTTGTTTTCCCACAACTGTGCCATGGGTGCGGCAGCTGTACCCTGGTTTGTCCCGCAAAAGCAATTAGCGAAGTGCCGAACCCCATCGGAATACTTGAAAAGGGATCAACGCCATCCGGAGTCCAATTTGCACATGGCGTTTTGAATATTGCTGAACCAATGGCTGTGCCTGTAATTCGGGAGCTTAAGACGTGGATTACACCTCAACATGATCAGGAGATTATTTTAGATGCTCCGCCCGGCACTTCTTGCCCGGTGGTTGAGTCGGTGCGTGGATCTGATTTTTTACTGCTTGTCACAGAACCAACGCCCTTTGGTTTGCACGATCTAAAGCTTGCAGCCCAGGTTGCCAAAGAATTGACCATTAAGGCAGGTGTGATCATCAACAAAGATGGCATTGGCAATTCTGATGTAGAAAGATTTTGTGATATGGAAGGGCTGCCGGTATTGATGCGAATTCCTTATGATATGGCAATTGCCAAAGGTACAGCCCGAGGACAGGCGCTTGTGGAAATCTATCCAGAATATGAAGCACTATTTCAGCAGGTTTATGCTGAAATTGCCAGAACGGTTGGGTGAACAATGAAACAATTGGTCATATTAAGTGGAAAGGGCGGTACGGGCAAAACGAGTATCACCGCAGCGCTTGCCCATCTTGCTTTTGAGCAAAATTTACAGGTGGTATTTGCTGATGCTGACGTGGACGCTGCTAACCTGGAATTGGTAATGTCTCCTGTAGTCGTTGAAGAGCATATATTTATGGGGGGGAAAGTGGCAAGTATTGCTCAGGAGAAATGTATCGCTTGTGGGATTTGTGAGTATGTGTGTCGGTTTGGTGCAATATTGCATCAAGGTATGAAATATCAAGTGGACCCTATCGCCTGTGAAGGCTGTGGTGCTTGCGTTCATCAATGCCCGCAAGATGCGATCACTATGGAATCGCAATTAGCAGGTCACTGGTACAAGTCCAATAGCCGTTATGGTCCGCTTTTTCATGCTGCACTCCGTCCTGCTCAGGAAAACTCGGGAAAACTTGTAACCATGGTCAAACAACAAGCGCGTCTGCTCGCTTTGGACACTGATTACCCCCTAATGATAGTGGATGGTCCACCTGGCATTGGATGTCCGGTAATTTCTACCATTTCTGGAGCGGACATGGCATTAATCGTTGCTGAACCGTCATTGGCGGGTGTGCATGATATGGAACGTGCTCTTGAAATGACGCGTCATTTCAAAGTGCCTGCTGCAGTTTGCATCAACAAATTTGATGTCTACCTGGATGGGGCTGCCCAGATAGAAGACTACTGTCACAATCACAATTACCCGGTAGTAGGCCGCATACCCTATGATCCTAAAATTACTGAAGCGATGAGCAATGGTGAACCCGTTACGGCGTTTAGGGCTGATTCCCCTGCAAGTAAAGAGATAAGAAGCGTCTGGGAAAATTTGTTGGAATTGCTTTTGCACCGATAAAATTATTGTCTTAAGTATGTTTATTAATAAATGAAGGAGATCACAAAATGAATGCATCTATGAACCAGCAGCCGAAAACACCCCCTGCCAACCAGGAAGAAGGTTCTGCACTGGAATACAATCACATAAAGAATGTTGTTGCAGTGATGAGCGGCAAGGGGGGTGTGGGAAAATCGTTTGTGACCGGTTTGTTAGCGAGTGCGCTTACACGTGAAGGATACCAGGTGGGTGTTCTTGACGCGGACCTCACAGGCCCCAGTATCCCAATGTTGTTCGGTTTGCATGGTCCTGTTGATGTTGGGGATTATGGTATTCAACCCCTGCTTAGTCGTACAGGGATAAAAGTCATGTCTATGAATTTATTGCTTCAGAGCGAAGACCAGCCTGTTATTTGGAGAGGGCCCTTAATCAGCAAAGCGATAAAGCAGCTTTGGGGTGATGTGATGTGGGGCGATCTGGATTATTTATTGGTTGATTTACCGCCTGGCACTTCCGATGCCACACTTACAATAATGCAGTCTCTGCCTGTAAAGGGCATTATTATGGTAACCATGCCCCAAAGCCTGGCAACGCTAATTGTGCGCAAAGCAGTCAATATGGCAAAAAACATCGGTGTGTCTATCGCTGGCGTTGTGGAAAACATGGCCTATTTTTACCTTCCCGAGACTGCGAAACGCTATTACATTTTTGGCCCTACGCATGCTGAGGAAGTTGCGGCTACGGCTGGAGCGCCAATATTGGCTCAATTGCCGATTAACGCCGATATCACCTCTTTTTGTGATGCTGGAAAAATTGAGGAAGTTTATATGAATGAATTGCCTGCCTTCCTTGATGCTTTTATCACTGCCGTTCCTGTAGACACAAAACCGAGACCGCACAAAACACCTGCCATCCAAATGGGCCAAGATAGTGACGTGCGCAAGGAACAAACAGACGAATTGAAATCCCATGCGGATGAATCAGAAATTGACAATGTGGAATTTCGTAAAAAAGCGTTTTCTGAAAAAGCGCTCGCTTTGATTGAAAGCAAAGAAAACATGGGCATACTTGAAAACCCTTCTGTCCGTGGGGTTGTAAGAGGTTGGTGTGGTGATACCATGCAAATTGATTTGAAGTTTGTGGATGGTGTTATTGATGAAGCCCGGTATATGACAGATGGATGCGGTGCAACCATCGCATGTGGGAGTATGCTCACCAATATGGTCAAATCCAAAAGCCTTTCAGAAGCAGAAAAAATCACGCCCGAAGCGCTTTATGC
>CAYVWM010000009.1:0-9483 GCA_964455505.1 uncultured Anaerolineaceae bacterium | reverse complement strand
TCAAATCCAAAAGCCTTTCAGAAGCAGAAAAAATCACGCCCGAAGCGCTTTATGCGGCTTTAGGCAAAATCCCGGAAGGTCATAGACACTGTACTGAATTGGCTGTGAATACCCTCCGCAAGGCTATTCAAAATGCGAGGGAACAAACTGGCACAGAGTGAGCAGCGGTACTTCAGCTTTTTTTGTCTTTAGTTCGACAATTGTTTTTATCAGAAAATATGGCATGAATGATGCTGTGAACTGAAAAGAGGACATATGACTGACTACACACAACTGCAATCTGCAATTGAAGAGAAATTGTCAACTGTCATTGATCCGGAAACAGGCGCTGATGTAATTCGTATGAAACTGGTTGATAATCTGGCTGTTGGAGAGGACGGTCAGGTTGCCTATACTTTTCGGCCATCATCTCCTTTGTGTCCGATCGCTGTTTACCTGGTGATGCAAATAAAGGAGGCAGTTGCTGGTGTAAAAGGGGTTGTGAGGCAAACTGTTACAGTTGAGAATTACGTTGAAGCAGAAGCGTTGACAGCGCTGATCAATCAAGAGGAGACTGATAATTAAACGGGATGGAGTAACCATGAGTGTACGCCGGATACTGATATTTCCAGAGTTTGAGAAAGAATTGCGTGAGAAGAGCGAACATGTCCAAGGGGTTAACCGTGAAATCAAGCGGGTTATTCAGGACTTGAAGGATACCCTTCGCGCCAGCGATGACGGTATTGGATTGGCTGCACCACAAGTCAACTTTCACCAACGCATTGTGATAGTCTGTTTGGATACGAAAAAGGCTGCCGAGTGGCAGCCTGGTCCACCGACAGCCTTGATCAATCCGCAAATCCTTGAGGAAAGCGACCTGCAGAAGGACTTTGATGGATGCTTGAGTTTTCCCGGATTGTATGGTGAAACAATCCGACCGCACTATTTACGCGTAAGCGGTTTGACAGAACAAGGTCAGCCTTTTGACCGCACATACGAAGGTTTTGATGCAGTTGTAGTACATCATGAAATTGACCATCTGGATGGAGTTTTGTTCATAGATCGGATAGACAGCATGGATGATTTGTACACAACCCGCAGGAATCAATTTGGAGAGATGGAAAAGGTTCCTTTTCGCTTAAGTTAGTAGGAATCGATCTGCGCAAACTGAGAGGAATCGGATATGAATCCTTACGGCGCTGTAATTTTGGCAAGTTTTTCTGCTTGCCTTGTGACCACGATTGGTATATTTGTTATTAGTAAATTCGAGAAATGGGGAAATCAAAATGGCGTTTATTTCATCAGTTTTGCTGCCGGTGTATTAATCACCGTTTCTTTCATTCATATCATTCCAAGATCCTTTTCCATGAACGAAAAAGCCCCAATATTTTTATTGGTGGGATTTATGGGAATGTTCATCATCAATCGTTTCCTGAGCATGTTTATTTGTCATGAACATCAAAGCACTGATCTTTTGTTGGGGATTGTTCCCATGATTGGCATTGGGCTGCATTCATTTATTGATGGAGTTATCTATTCAGTCACATTCAATGTCAGCATTTTTACTGGAGTGCTGGCTGCAATTGGCATGGTGCTTCACGAATTTCCTGAAGGTATAGTTACATTTCTGCTTCTGGAGAAAGCAGGTTGTTCCAAGAATAAATCTATTTTGATGGCATTTGTTGTTGCAGCCATATCAACTCCAATGGGGACGATAATTTCCTTCCCATTCATCAGCAAGATCGATGCAGCGTCTTTAGGATTGTTGTTGGCTATTTCTGCTGGTGCACTGGTTTATGTAGGCGCGACCCATTTACTGCCTACTGTCGAGAAAGAAAATAAGAAATTCTCCCTCCTTTCCTTAGGAGCAGGCATTTTTATCGCAATCTTGATTGTTATCTTGAAGGGATAAACGAATGGAAACCCTAACTGAAAAAATTTATGACTCTGTGAAGCGAATAATGGACACTATTCCTCCGAATGTGATACTGCAGGCAGCAGCAAAAACACGTTCGCTGGAAGAAGTTGAAGCTGTTATTGCGGCAGGTGTAACCCACATTGGGTACAACTATATTCAGGAGTCGATTCCGATTATTACTGCGATTGGCAATCGGGCAACATGGCACATGATTGGTCACCTTCAAAGGAATAAAGCAAAAATTGCTGTTGAGCTTTATGACATGATCGAGACGGTAGATTCATGGCGGCTTGCCCAAAGTTTAGACCGCTATAGAGCAGAAGCAGGCAAGAAAATACCGGTATTAATTGAAGTCAACAGTGGTCGGGAAGCAGCAAAGACTGGTGTTCTGCCAGAGGCGGCAGAGGCATTGGTGCATCAGATAAGCACATTGGAGCATCTTCAGATTGAAGGGTTAATGACAATGGGGCCTCGGTTTGGAGACCCTGAAGACAGCAGGCCTTTTTTTCAGGTTACACGGAAGATTTTTGATCACTTGCAGCGATTGAATCTCCCTAATGTGAATATGCACATTCTATCCATGGGAATGAGTAACAGTTACAAGATAGCAATAGAAGAGGGTGCCAATCTTATTCGTATCGGAACCAAGATATTTGGTGAGAGGCCCTCATAATGCAAATGGTAATTGGGATTCTTTGCGTTTGGTCTCTTTCTAATACGACCATCAAAAAATAATGAACAAAGAACATACCAGGTTGTGATGCTGCAATTTTTTCTTATTCCCGATGCACAGAACTGCAAGTGAAAATTTGCGTTCGAATGATTAACTCAGATAATATTGCTTGGTTGTATAATTCTTTTCTGGTCGGTTATTTTACTGGACATCCTGAAAATAAATATGCTTATCCAAACATTTTCCTTGATGGGTTCAAATTATTCCTCAAAAACACAGGTCGAAATTCCTTAAGGAAGGTAATAGAAAAATATGGAATCTGTACCCCCCTCTGCTAAAAACAAAAATCCATCGGTTAGCAAGCGTTCTATTCTGCAGAATAAGTGGTTTTACCTTGCAATCATTGTCCTGGTAACCAGTCTTGTGCTTGTTTTTACTCTGGATATGCAGCTATATGCAGTCTCGTTGACCTCCGGTTTGTTGGGGATTGCCCTGGCTGCCTATTTTATTCTGCGCATCACCTTGCGTCCAATTAAAAATTTGGAGATGCTTGATGTGGCTGGAGATATCCGACAAGGCGCCAGAACTTACCTGAGACGTCAGATCAAAACCATATTGCTTGTTACACCCTTTTTTGCCGGACTTTTATACTTAATTCTTGACTGGAAAGCGGCATTAACAGCGGTGTTTGGCGTTCTGACCTCACTGATGGCATCTTATATTGGTATGAGTGTCAGTGTACGGACCAATCTGCAAACTGCAGACATTGCCAAAGAGGGTAGACGCAATCCGTTCCGCATTGCCTTGTTTGGTGGGTCTGTAATGGGGTTGTGCATTACTGGGTTGAGCCTGATTGTACTTTCTGTCCTCTTCAGCATATTCAAAGATCCAGACGCCTTGATTGGTTTTGCTTTTGGGGGTGGTTTGGCTGCTCTATTTGCTCAGATTGGTGGAGGAATCTTTACCAAATCTGCGGATATAGGCGCTGACCTTGTAGGGAAAATTGAAGCCAATATTCCTGAGGATGATCCCCGCAATGCGGCAGTCATTGCTGACCTGGTCGGGGACAATGTGGGAGACTGTGCAGGACGGGGAGCAGATCTTTTCCAAACTTTTAGCGATGATCTCGTAACTGGTTCCATCGTGGCATTAGCTATGGTATCGGTCTATGGGGCGAAAGCGATTTTTTATCCATTCTTGCTGCAAAGTGTGGGCATTTTTGCTTCTGCTATCGGCATTTTTGCCAGTCGGGAGTGGAAACCGGGCATGAAAGCCTCCACACAGTTTAACGTTGGCCTGTTGGTCAGTTCGGTGCTGAGCATCGCTGGTGCCATGAGTATGTCACTTTTGCTGCTCAATGACTGGATCATAGGTGTGGCTGGCACGTTGGGTGTATTAATCACAACTGTTGCGTCGTTAAGTACGCGTTATTATGCAGGCATGGAAGGCAAACCTGTCCACAAAATTGCCAAAGCTTCAAACCGGGGTGCTGCCCTGAACCTCATCACTGGCATTGCCTATGGATTACAGAGCCCGGTGCTGCCGGTTATTGTGTTGATGGGTGTGGTGATTGGTATCTACACATTGTCGGGAAACAACCTTCTTGCGTTGGTTGGTGTCAATATCGGTACTGATCTGCTGATCACCTTTATCATGGCTGCAGATGCTTTTGGTCCTATTGTGGATAATGCCGCTGGAATCGCTGGAATGTCAGGCGCTGCCAGGGAGGTCACAGATAAACTTTCCCGGTTGGATTCCGTTGGCAACACCATGAAAGCCATAACAAAAGCCTATGCCATGATTTCCGGTACCATTACGGCTTTTGTAATTTTTCTGACGTTTTACAAGTTGGCAGGTATTGATGCAATTGACGTGACCACACCATTTAACTTAAGTTTCCTGTTTATTGGTGTTTGTCTGCCTTTCCTGATTTCCTCACTGGTAATTGGTTCCACCGCCAGGACGGCTGAGTCGATGGTGGATGAAGTCCGAAAGCAGTTTGACCAAAACCCGGACATCATCAAAGGACTGGCTAAACCCAATTACTCAGAATGCATCGATATTGCCACGAGCAACGCCCTGCGGGAAATGATCCTGCCCAGCGCCATCAGCATCCTGGTGCCCTTAGCAATTGGGTTTGCTTTTGGCATGAATGCGCTTGGAGCGGTGCTGGTTGGCTCTGTTGCCTGTTCAGCCTTACTCGGACCCTTCTTCAATAACACTGGTACGGCGTTTGATAATGCCAAAAAGACGATTGAAAACCTGGAATTTTCGCGCGGGACACCGGAGCACATTGCTGCGGTAATTGGCGATACCGTTGGCGATTCCCTCAAGGATGTTGCAGGACCTTCGACCCTTATTTTTATGAAACTTATTGGTATGGCATCCCTCTTGATAGTGCCGCTGATCAAATAAAGGTACATGTTTTTAAAAAGACACTCGAAAGAGTGTCCTTTTTTAACAGCGGGGGTTGGATTCGAACCAACAGCTTCCCGGTTAAATGTCAAAATCTTGAATCCATACCACAGGAACGTCCCGCGCGAAGGGCAGGAATTTGTGCGGCGGGCTCTGTGCTTTAGCTAATCTGACGGACTCTGGCTGCGAAGCGCCGTGTAAAGGGTCCATGCTTGCCTGGCACGCAGCGGTAGCTAATCGATGTTCGCGTAGCGTGTGTTTTACTTGGTTTTGGCAGGCTCCCTCAACTCTTTTTTCCAACAGTAAGACTATGCCCACGCGAAAAAGAGGATGCTCATTATTCTATGATGAACATCCATTTATATTACATCCCATCGGCTCCAATCGGCACCACTTCACGCAACAGTTGCTTGGGGCGAATGGGCGGTATTCCAAGCAGGTTTTTGTACGCTCGATTAAGAAAGGAAGGACCACAATTTCCCACAGGAAATCCCGCACCGGTTGCGTCCAGGATTTCGCTCCGCATCATACGGCGGGCTTTTTGGAGCCAACGCTGCAACCTGTTGGGTCATTTTCATAATGGGGATGCTGCAGGAAGTAAAAACCTGCATCAGAATCACGATAAAAAGTTCTTTATTATGCTGCTTCAGTAAAAGTAATCATTGATAGGTCTATGAGAAAAAATTGTGAAAGCGAACTTACTCAATTTATGTATATGCGTATGGGGTTTCATTGATTATCTCGTATAATGAAAAGTGACCTAACATTCAAGGATAAAGAACATGTCAGATAATTTGCTGGCAACCAAAGTTCATGCGCCTCCCCTGCATGGCAATTTGGTCAAACGAGCCAATTTATTCGCCCGGCTGAATGAGGGTATCGCCCGGGGCTGCCGCCTGACTCTCATCTCTGCCCCAGCAGGTTATGGAAAAAGCACCTTGCTCAGCGAGTGGCAAGCCCAGGCGGATCTTCCCGTTGCCTGGTTGTCATTGGAGAAAAGCGAAAACATTCCAGCACGCTTTTGGGGTTACTTTGTTGCGGCTTTGAATACCCTTCCACAGGTGCAGCGAGCCAACATTGGAAGTGAAATCCTAGAGGCTTCACGAACCCCGCAACCCGGATCAATGGAAGTCCAGATTACGGAACTTATCAATCAGTTATCCACCCTTGAAGAGCGAATATGCCTGGTACTGGATGACCTGCACAACCTTTCAGAAAGCCAGATACACCAGGACTTGATTTTTTTGATTGAACATCTGCCGCGGGCTGCGCACAGCCTGCACCTGGTGGTAACCAGTAGGATGGATCCCCCCTGGCCATTGGCGCGCTGGCGGGCTCGCGGCGAATTGAACGAATTGCGGGCGATGGATTTGCGTTTTGGAGACGATGAGACCGGACAGTTTTTGCAGGGGGCTTTACAGTTAAAACTCTCACCACAAGAAATCGCAGCGATACAAGACCGGACAGAAGGGTGGATTGCGGGTTTGCAATTGGCTGCCATCTCTATGCAAGCAAGATTGAATGCGCAAGGCCCGGAAAGTGTATCTTTATTCATCAAAACCTTTTCAGGCTCAAATCGATTTATCTTAGATTACCTGCTGGATGAAGTGATCAACCAGCAATCCGAAGAGGTTCGCGCGTTTGTGTATGAAACCTCCATCCTGAACCAGTTAAGCGCCCCCCTGTGCGATGCGGTTACCGGCAAGCCAGGAAGCCAGATGTTTCTGGATCAGTTGGAGCGCACCAATCTGTTTTTAATCCCGCTCGATGAAGAGCAGCGCTGGTATCGCTATCACCATCTCTTTGCCGAATTTTTATACAAGCAAATAAAGCAATTTTGGCCTGAGCTCATCCCTCAATTGCACCAGCGTGCCAGCGACTGGTATTCCGAGAACCATATGCCCTCTGGAGCGATCCACCATGCCCTGGCTGCTGGCGATATCGATCGAGTTCATCAGGCCGTCTCTGGAAATGCCCTGGCAATGGTCGAAAATGCGGAACTGTTTGATGTGCTAAGGCATTTTGAGGAACTTCCCGGTGATCAGATTTCAACCAACCCCTGGTTATGCATGGCTTATGCCTGGACAAAAGCCCATGCTGATCCTTCTGCTGGTATGAACGAGCTCTTAGAGCAGGCCGAACACGTCTTGGTTAGTGTTGCGAATGATTCCGAAAAAAGACACCTGACCAGCCACCTGGCAGCGATCAGGGCTTATCTGGCCTGGATGAGAGGGGAGGCAGAGCTGGCTTTGGAATTTGTACAACGCGCCATGGATAACTTACCAGAGAATGATTGGGCAGCCCGCACCCATTTGCTTAATACCAAGGGCCTGGCTTTACAATATCGCGGTGACTTCCTTGAAGCCACCCGATCTTTTGAAGCAGCGCTTGTCGTCGGGCAAAAAATTGACCGAGTGCACGAGATCCTGTATACAAGCTCCAACCTTGCTTATGCGCACCTGCTGCAAGGCCACCTGCACGAAGCATTCTCTTTATGCCAGACGGCAGTGAGCAGGTTAGAAGAAGTCGGTAAGTTTTCCCAACGGCTCCCAGTTCTGGCATATGCACATTCCACCAAGAGTAACATCCTACTCGAGTGGAATGAAATTGAAGCCGCTGTATCTTCCGCAAGGCACGGAGTCGCCCTGGCAGAACAGTGGAGGCAAGCCGATGCGCTGCACTTTGCTTTGACCTGCCTCTCAGAAGCCCTGGGTGCTGCCGGAGAATTTAAAGAAGCATTTGCAGTCAATCAGCGCGCAATGCAAGTAACGGGAACGATTTCTCCCTGGTATGCTCAAATTTCTGCAGAGAACGAGATCATGCTTCTACTGGCAAAAGGAGACCTTCGAGCGGCTGTGAACAAGGTTAAAGGGTATTGGCCTGCCATTGAAGAAGACAAAAACAAGAAAATGTTGTTTATGAAAGTTTCACTGCTCTACCAACAAAACCGTTTTCTGGATGTGGTCAATATACTCAAGAGTTATCTTGACGAGCTCCAACAAATAGGCTGGAACCTGCTCTGGATAAGGTTACTCCCAATCTATGCGCTTACCTTACAGGCTGTGGGCCGCGCAGATGAAGCGCTGGAGGTTTTGGAACGATGCCTGGGAGCAGCTGAACCGGAAGGATATGTCCGCATGTTTGTAGAGAGGGGTGCTCCAATGGTTATGCTGCTGAAGAGCCTCAGAGATAGGGGTGTCAACATCGAATACACCACAAGACTTCTGGCTGCTTTCCAGCTTACAGAAGAGGCACCTGAATGCGGAATAACGGATTCTGCCTCCTTCCGCTCGGCGAGCGCTAACCTGGTCGAGCCTCTGAGCGAGCGCGAAGTAGACGTATTACGGTTTCTGAACTCGCATCTGTCTGTTCCAGAAATCGCCAGCCAGATGCTGATCGCACCAACCACGCTTCGCACCCACATTCGCAATATTTATCTCAAGCTGAATGTACACGGGCGGCTTGAAGCCCTCCAAAAAGCTCGGGATCTCGGCTTATTCTGAGATTCACTCCTTCCAAACGATTCGTTCCCCACCGGTCAGTGGGGATTTTATTTGATTTGCCTGCCAAATCATCAAGTTACAGCTGGCAAATCATCAAACTTGATGATGACAAATCATCAAATTGACGGAGATACTATACACGTAACAAGAAAATCACCAGGAGACAAGCCATGACAAACAAGCAAATGTGTGAATCGCCCTCTTTCTACAAAATTCAGGTCAAAGGGACAATCGATGAAAGCTGGTCAGACTGGTTTGACGGCTTCACCGTCACCCAACAGGAGGGAAAAACCCTCCTGGCAGGGCAGGCGATCGATCAGACTGCTTTAGTCGGCATCCTGGCGAAGATCAATGACCTGGGACTAGTGATCCTTTCTATCAGGCGAAAATGAAGATACCCGCCTGTACCGCAAGAATAATGTCAGATCAAAAAAGGAGTTTGAAATGTTACTAACCAAGAAAATCAATATCTTCTCTTTCTTTTTCGGAAAGCCGCAAGCTGCAAAAATTGTAAAAGCCAACATAGTGACCAAAGCTCGGAAGCTAAATGACACTAATTTGGATGAGTTGGACAAAAGGATCAGCATCACAAAGAGTGAAGATTTCTACAAAGCCCACTCTGTCAATTTGGTAAATCCTTTCAGCCAACTGAACAGATAAATTTAACCGATCAAATTAAGACCACTCGCTATGCGGGTGGTTTTTTTGTGTAAATTGTTCCACGCCTGAGGTTGCTTTCAGGCTCAACAAAATAGAATTCATTTTTGGAGGCTTTTTTCTAGAGAGCAGCCTGTACCCCCAAGGTATTGGTCTATGCTGGCAAAGCTGCGTAAAGCACTTGCAACCTATTTTTACAGAAGGAATTAAAAAAAAGAGACCTGGGAAACCAGGTCTTTAGTAGCGGGGGTTGGATTCGAACCAACGACCTCCGGGTTATGAGGGATTTTCCTGGTTTCGGAACGTTTTTCACTCAGGCTCCGCATTTTAGCCTGGCC